>JBGSNV010000306.1:0-22895 GCA_041739485.1 Chitinophagaceae bacterium | reverse complement strand
ATGATCGTGAAAACGCGATTGCCAGGAATTTGTTAATCCCAATTCATTGACAAGTTTGGTTACCGCCGATTTATAGGAACCAATTATGGACGAAATGGAATTTTTACCAATATTTTGGAAACGATTTTCATTTTCCTGATTCCGATTGCTTTAATTTTTGCAATGGGATTTGTAATAAAACGGAAAAAACTTTCCTTGATGATTTTTGGTGTAATGACCGCAGGATTTCTCTGTTTAGTAATTCCTTCTATCTATTATGAAATGAACGGAAACCCTGCAATTACCGAAATGGGTATTGCTCAAGAAATGGGAAGTATGGAAGGAAAAGAAGTCCGTTTTGGATCGGCTGCTTCGGCTTATTGGGCGGTAAATACCACTTGCACAAGCAACGGTTCTGTGAACGCAATGCACGACAGTATGACCCCACTTACAGGAATGTTTGCATTGCTCGGAATGATGATCAACAGTTTTTACGGTGGTGTGGGTGTTGGCTTTATCAACTTTTATGTGTTCATCATTTTAGCGGTGTTCATAGGTGGCTTGATGGTGGGCAGAACCCCCGAATTTTTGGGTAAAAAAGTTGAAGCCAAAGAAGTGAAAATTGCAATGATAATCGCATTGCTGCATCCTTTGATGATTTTAGGCGGTACAGCATTGGCAAGTTTCCTTTATGCAGGAAATCCAGAAGCGTATGCCGATTGGTTGAACAATCCTGGAGCACACGGCTTTGGTGAATTTCTGTATGAATTTAGTTCAGCTTCTGCCAATAACGGTAGCGGTTTTGAAGGCTTAGGAGACGATACGCCTTTCTGGAATATCGCAACAGGACTGGTAATGTTGTTGGGAAGATATTTGCCCATAATTGGCCCCGTAGCCATTGCAGGAATTTTAGCGAGTAAAAAATATATTCCTGAAAGTGCAGGAACGCTCAAAACCGACACATCAACATTTGGAATATTGGTGTTTGCAGTAATTGCTATTTTAGCAGCATTGGCTTTCTTCCCTGCCCTCACATTGGGTCCATTGACTGAATACTTCTCATTGTATTAAACTTTAAATTTTTAAAAAATGAAAACGAAGATTCACGAATTCCAAATAAAAATCAAATAAGACTATGAGTACAAATAAAAATACGAGCCTATTTCAGAAAGATTTGGTGCAAGAAGCATTCAAAGAATCTTTCGTGAAGCTCAACCCAAAAATAATGTTCCGTAATCCTGTGATGTTCACCGTTGAAATAGGAACATTCATTATGCTGATTGTAACACTGTATTCGCTTACAAGTAGTTCTCAAGGTTCATTTGGCTACAACTTTACAGTTTTCTTGTTGCTGTTACTCACGCTGTTGTTCGCCAATTTTGCCGAAGCCATTGCCGAAGCAAGGGGAAAAGCCCAAGCCAATAGTTTACGCAAAACAAGAGAAGAAACACCTGCTAAAAAAGTATCTTCTTTAGGCAAAATTCACAGTGATGAAGTTGAAATAATCCCATCATCAAAACTAAAAAAGGGAGATTTGTTTTTCTGCGAAGCGGGCGACATTATTCCATCAGATGGTGAAATTGTTGAAGGTTTAGCAACCATTGATGAGAGTGCAATAACCGGAGAATCTGCCCCTGTTATTCGTGAAGCAGGTGGCGACAAAAGTTCGGTAACAGGCGGAACAAAAGTTTTGTCCGATAGAATTACTGTGAAAGTTACCACCGAACAAGGCGAAAGTTTCCTGGATAAAATGATTGCTTTAGTGGAAGGTGCAAGCCGACAAAAAACGCCCAATGAAATTGCCCTTACTATTTTGTTGGCGGGATTTACATTGGTGTTTATTATTGTTACTGTTACACTGAAACCTTTTGCTGACTATGCCAATGCACCTATAACCATTGCGGCATTCATCTCCTTATTTGTTTGTTTAATCCCAACTACCATTGGCGGTTTACTTTCTGCCATTGGTATTGCAGGGATGGACAGAGCATTAAGAGCCAATGTAATTACCAAAAGTGGCAAAGCTGTAGAAACCGCAGGTGATATTGATGTCCTACTTTTAGATAAAACAGGAACAATAACCATAGGTAACAGAAAAGCAACGAATTTCTATCCTGTCAATGGAATTGATGAAAAGCATTTCGTCAATGCTGTGGTATTCAGCTCTATTGCTGATGAAACACCCGAAGGAAAATCTATTATTGAGCTTGCAGGAATTGACCCTAAAAGTTTTCGATTAACAGATGCCAAATTCATCAAATTTACTGCGGAGACAAGAAGTTCCGGCATCGACTATGAAAACATCCGAATACGCAAAGGTGCAGCAGACTCAATAAAAGCATTGTGTGAAAAGGCAGGAAACCCATTTCCAAAGGAAACAGCCGAAAGCGTTACCCAAATTTCAAGCAATGGCGGAACACCGCTTGTTGTTTCTGAAAACGAAAAAGTAATTGGTGTAATTGAGTTGCAAGACATCATCAAGCCCGGTATTCAGGAACGTTTTGAACGCTTAAGAAAAATGGGAATCAAAACAGTAATGGTTACGGGTGACAATCCATTAACGGCAAAATTCATTGCCGAAAAAGCGGGAGTTGATGACTTTATAGCAGAAGCCAAGCCAGAAGACAAAATGAACTACATCAAAAAAGAACAGGCAGAAGGGCGTTTGGTGGCAATGATGGGTGACGGAACCAATGATGCACCTGCATTGGCACAAGCAGATGTTGGAGTAGCAATGAACAGCGGAACACAATCAGCTAAAGAAGCGGGCAATATGGTGGATTTGGACAACGACCCCACCAAACTAATTGAAGTGGTTGAAATTGGAAAGCAACTTTTAATGACAAGGGGTACGCTTATCACTTTCAGTATAGCCAATGATGTGGCGAAATACTTTGCCATTATTCCTGCACTTTTCATAGTCGCTATTCCTTCACTACAAGGATTGAATATTATGAATTTGAGTAGCCCCGAAAGTGCCATTCTTTCCGCTGTAATATTTAACGCACTAATTATCCCGATACTAATTCCATTGGCATTGAAAGGGGTGTCTTATAAACCAATTGGGGCAAGTGCATTGCTTCGCAGAAACTTGTTTATCTATGGTTTGGGTGGTGTGATTGTGCCTTTTATAGGTATCAAACTAATCGACCTTTTTGTTTCACTATTCATTTAAAAATAATGACAATGAAAAATAATTTAATTCCAGCCATTCGTTTAACACTCGTTTGTTTAGTTTTCTTCTGTGGCATCTACACAATGGCAGTTTGGGCGATTGCCCAACTTGCTCCAGGACAGGGAAAAGGTTTTACTGTTACCGAAAATGGAAAGACCCATCACGTAAATGTGGGGCAATCTTTTACATCAGACAACTATTTTTGGTCTCGCCCATCAGCAGTAGATTATGATGCAGCAGGTTCAGGCGGTAGTAATTATGGCCCTACCAATCCTGACCATTTAGCCGAAGTGCAAACCAAAGTTGACTATTTTCTTGAGCATAATCCCGGCATCAACAAATCTGAAATACCTTCTGATTTGGTAACGGCAAGCGGAAGCGGTTTAGATCCGCACATTTCCGTTCAAGCTGCAAAAATTCAGGTAAAGCGAATTTCCGAAATCAGAAACATTTCTGAAAGTTCATTGATGGAACTCATAGTAGAACACACTGAAAAACCACTGCTTGGCTTGTTCGGTACAGAACGCATCAATGTGCTTAAACTCAATCTTGATTTAGATAACTTGAAATAATTACAAAAATGAAAAAGATTTTCCTTTCAATATTAATGGGTGTAGGTTTAGTAAACCTAACAAATGCCCAAAGCGATTCTACAAAAAATCCGCTAAAAATAAGTGGATATTTGGAAACCTATTATGTGTATGACTTTGACAATCCTACCGACCATAACCGACCTGATTTTCTTTACTCCTTCAATCGTCATAACGAAGTGAATTTAAACTTTGGCTTTATTCAAGCCGAATATGACAATGACAAGGTTAGAGGGAAATTAGCTTTAATGACTGGTACCTATGCCAATGCAAACCTTGCAGCCGAACCCGGAGTTTTGAAAAATATTTTTGAAGCAAATGCGGGAGTAAAAATTTCAAAAACAAAAAACCCCTGGGTGGATGCAGGTATTTTTGCTTCTCATATAGGCTTTGAAAGTGCCATTGGTGCTAATTGTTGGAATATGACACGTAGTATCCTAGCTGAAAACTCGCCTTACTATTTGTCAGGTGCGAAAATTTCCTATACTAGCAATGATGAAAAGTGGTTTCTAAGCGGATTGATTTTAAACGGCTGGCAACGCATTCAACGAGTACCCGGAAATCAAACACCTGCTTTTGGTCATCAACTCACATGGACACCTAATGATAAAATCACGTTGAACAGTAGTTCATTTATAGGCAGTGATACTCCTGACAGCACAAGGCAAATGCGTTATTTCCATAACTTTTACGGTCAATTTCAATTCAATAAAAAATTAGGTTTGATTACAGGTTTTGATATCGGTGCACAGCAAAAAGCAAAAGGTAGTAGCGATTACAATGTTTGGTATTCACCGGTATTGATTGCCCGATATACACCTACTGAGAAACTTGTATTTGCAGCTCGTGCAGAGTATTATTCAGACCAAGGGGAAGTGATTGTTTCCACAGGAACACCAAATGGCTTCCAGACTTTTGGTTATTCAGTAAATATGGATGTGCGGGTTATGGAAAATGTGCTGTGGCGATTGGAAGCAAGAACCTTCAACAGCCAAAGAGACAATATTTTCCTTGACAGAAATCAAATCGCAGTTAAAAATAACTACTTCGTTGGAACGTCATTAAGTATTGCATTTTAGTAAATTTGTAAAACCATTTTACGCTATCCCATAATTCGGGATAGCATTTTGTAATTGTATGGAAGAAACAAGAAAATCGGCAGAAGAATTTCTCGACCTGATTAAAAAATCAAGAAAAGGGAAATTGAAAATCTATATCGGTATGAGTGCCGGTGTGGGAAAAACCTATCTTATGCTTCAAGAAGCCCATACATTGCTGAAAAATGGAATAGATGTAAAAATAGGCTTTATTGAAACCCATAATCGGGAAGAAACGCAAGCCTTACTTGCCGGGCTTACGATAATTCCTTTAAGAAAACTATTCTACAAAGGAAAAGAATTGGAAGAAATGGATTTGGAAGCCATTATCAATCTTCGTCCGGAAGTGGTGATTGCAGATGAATTGGCTCATACAAACATTGAAGGAAGCAAAAACGAAAAGCGTTGGCAGGACGTACTGGATATTATTGATGCCGGTATCAATGTAATTTCAGCCGTTAATATTCAGCATATTGAGAGCCTGAATGAAGAAGTGAAGGAAATCACTGGCGTAGAAGTGAGAGAAAGGATTCCTGATAAAGTTTTGGCATTAGCTGATGAGGTAGTTAACCTTGATTTAACTGCTGATGAATTAATAAGGCGTTTAAAAGATGGCAAAATTTATAAGCAAGATAAAATTGAAACTGCTTTAAATAATTTCTTTCAAAGCGAACATATTTTACAACTCAGAGAGCTTGCCTTAAAAGAAGTGGCTTCGCAAGTTGAAAGAAAAGTAGAGACAGAAGTAACCAAAACAAATAGTATCAAACACGAACGTTTTTTGGCTTGTATCAGTAGCAATGAAAAAACAGCCAAAACAGTAATTCGTAAAACAGCACGGTTGGCTAATTACTATCACAGCAAATGGTATGTTTTGTATGTTCAGATACCACGAGAAAGTGCAGACAAAATTCCATTGGACAAACAACGCCACCTAATCAATAATTTCAAATTAGCTACAGAATTAGGTGCAGAAATTATCAAAGTAGAAAGTAGTACAGTTTCAAAAGCAATAATTGAACAAGCTGAACAACGCAAAGTAACAACCATTTGTGTAGGCAAGCCACATCTAAATTTGCTGAAAATCATAATGTCAACCAATGTATTCAATGAGCTTTTGAAAAAACTTTCTTCAAGCAATATTGACCTTGTAATTCTCTCATAAATGAAAATCAAAACAAAATTAACGCTTGGTGTTGGTCTGCTCTTTTTGATGATACTTCTATTAAGCATTGTAAGCGCGAGATATATGTATGAACTCAAAGCAGATACAGAAAACGTACTGGTGGACAACTACCGAACATTGGAATATTCCAGAAATATGCTTCTATCTTTGGAAACAAGAGCTGAATCGTCACTTAAAAATTTTGAAGTTTATCTTCAAAGACAGGAAAGTAATCTGACAGAAATAAATGAAAGGGAGGTTACACGGGATTTAAAGAAACGATTCGATACTTTTCTACAAAATCCATCGGATAGTGTAATAAAATCTGAAATTCGTAAGGACATTTTTAAGTTAATGGATATGAATATGCAATCTATACAACGGAAAAGTGAAATGGCCAAAGAAACGGTAAACAATGCCGTATTTTGGATTGTAATTTCCGGTACCCTTTGTTTTCTTATAGCATTTACTTTATTAATAAATCTTCCTTCAAACATTGCTAACCCCATTAAAGATCTTACAGAAAGCATAAAACAAATTGCTGACAAGAATTATTCTGAAAGAGTTCATTTTGAAAGCAACAGCGAATTTGAGGCTTTGGCTAAATCGTTTAATGCAATGGCTCAAAAACTAGAAGAATATAATAAAAGTAATGTTGCCAAATTATTGATGGAGAAAAAGAGAGTTGAAACGCTTATCGATAAAATGCACGACCCTGTAATAGGGTTAGATGAAAAAATGCAAATCATTTTTGCAAACGAAGAAGCGAATCAAATTTTAGGTTTATCTGCCTCAGAACTAATAGGTTTTCATTCAAAGGACCTGGCACTTAAAAATGACCTATTACGTGAATTAATTAAAGACATAGACGAAATGGGATCTAATAAAACTGAAATAAAGCCAATTAAAATATATGCGAACGGTAAAGAAAGTTATTTCGAAAAGGATATTCAGCATATTTCTATTATTCCAACAGGTGAGACCAGGCCATTGATTGTAGGTCACGTAATTCTACTTCGTAATGTCACTGAATACAAAGAATTAGATTCAGCAAAAACAAATTTTATTGCTACCGTTTCTCACGAATTTAAAACGCCTATTTCTTCCATCAAAATGAGTTTACAACTATTAGAGAATAAACAAGTTGGAACCCTCAATTCAGAACAGCAAAATTTATTAGAAAGTATAAAAGATGATGCAAACAGACTACTGAAAATTACCAGAGAATTGTTGAATATGACACAAGTAGAAAGCGGAAATCTTCAACTAGCTATTCTTACAGCCGATCCAAAAGAGATACTGCAAGAAGCTATCAATGCCACTAAAACGCAAGCAGACCAAAAACAAATTCAACTTCAAATCAACTCCCCGGATATCGTTTCAAAAATTCAGACCGACAAGGAAAAGACCACCTGGGTATTAACAAATTTAATTTCAAATGCTATACGTTACTCGTACGACAATTCAACCGTTCTTCTGGTAATAAAAGAAACAAATGAACAGGTTTCAATTTCGGTTCATGATACCGGACAAGGAATACCACCAAAGTATATAGATAAAATTTTTGACCGCTATTATCGTGTTCCTGGAACAAAAAAAGAAGGTACAGGACTTGGATTGTCTATAAGCAAAGAGTACATTGAAGCTCAGGGAGGTAAAATTTTAGTAGCCAGCGAATTTGGAAAAGGAAGTATTTTTAAAATATTTTTAAATAAAAGACTTTAAAGCCCTTGTAGACCACAAAGACAATACTATAAATTCTAATAACCAATTAAATAAGGCAAATAAATGAGCTTTCATTCTTAAAATTACCTCATAATAAAACAAATGCCTAAATAGGAGTCATTTGTTGTTTATAGCACCCTTAATCCCGCCTTGTGATAAGGCTGTAACATGGGATGGTCTTTATCGAGTTCTGTAATAAGCGTATTTACGGATTCGATTTTACAAACCTGCAACCGCTGTGAAACATTCAACTTTTCCGATATAGCCATACTTACAAGGTGGTCCGCCGATTCGATCATGCTCTTTTTCATTTCAATGATCTCCCATTCGCTATCGGTAATTCCCGCTTTTACATCAATGCTGTTGGTGCCTAAAAAACAAATATCAGCCCGAATGCCGGCGAGTTTTTTTACGACTTCACCACCAATAGCGGTTTGTGTATTTTTATCGAGCTTATTGCCGATAAAGATGACCTCACTGCCCGGATGATTCATCAACTCAAGCGCAATCGGAATACTGATGGTAATAAATGTAGCATTGAGGGTTGGGGGAATTGCATTTACCAATTGCCGGATGGTAGTACCTCCGCTCAACAAAACAATCATCCCGTCGCTGATGAGTTGACTCGCTTTATCGGCAATATTGCGTTTTTCGCTTTCATGATAAACAGGTGCACTTTGCAATCGGAAATGAAAAGATTTGCTCAGGGCGCCACCATGAACTTTCAGCAAGGCCCCTTCATCGGCAAGCTCCTGAAGATCCCGTCGTACGGTATCTTCCGAAACCCCCAATTGTATGCACAAATCGGCACTGATCACTTTGTTGTGTACATTCAATTGTTGCAGTATGAAGGCCTGCCGTTCTCTCTTTAGCATATGGTTGCTTTTATGACCCTCTAAAATTAAGGGATTTTGCGGTTTTATGAGCAGATTTTGAAATCAAAAAAGATAACCCGCAAAAAAAATTAAGTGGAAAAAACGGACTCCTTTACTGCTATTTTCTCTTTCTTCTTACCTATGATTGAAAACCAAATTACAGCAGCTAAAATACTGAAAACGGCTGCGAGCAAAATAGCAATTTTACCAACATCCTGTGTAACCGCATCTGTAAATGCAAGGCAGGTTATAAAAATAGACATGGTAAAGCCAATACCTGCCAATATCCCGGCCCCGGCCATCTGCGCCCAACTTACACCTCGTGGCAAATCGGCTACTTTGGCTTTTACCATTAGCCAGGAGGCAAGTAATACGCCAACCGGCTTGCCAAGAAATAGTCCCGCAAGTATTCCGAGACTAAGTACACCGGTCAATTCCGGCACCATCGTCAGTTTTAAAACAATGGCAGTATTTGCTAGGGCAAACAGCGGGAGAATCAGAAAATTCACCAGGTTATGAAGCTTATGTTCGAATTTGCTCAAAAGATTAAGGGGTACTAAAAAGGCAAAGACCACTCCGGCAATCGTAGCATGTATCCCGGAATTGAATACCAGATACCAAAGAAGTATCCCCAATAAAATTTGCCAGATTCCAAACTTTACCCCGAGTTTATTCATTCCCCAAATTAACCCGACTACGATTGCGGATCCTAAAAGAAACCAGGCATTGACTCCAATACCATAGAACAGTGCGATTACCAGAATGGCACCGAGATCATCAATAATAGCCAGGGCGGTTAAAAAGATCTTGAGATTGACCGGCACCTTTTTTCCCAGCATAGAAGCAACGCCGAGCGAAAAGGCAATGTCGGTAGCCATAGGAATTCCCCAGCCTCCTTCGTAAGCGGTTCCGCGGTTGAAGGCAAAATAGAACAACGCCGGCACCAGCATGCCACCCATTGCAGCAGAGATAGGTAAAACGGCTCTTTTCACACTTGCCAATTCTCCAATAGTAAGTTCCCGCTTTATTTCCATCCCTACCAAAAAGAAAAACAAGGCCATAAAGCCATCATTAATCCAATGCAGAAAACTATGAGGCAAATGGATCGATTCAAAAAAATGAATCTCCAGCGAAAAAAAAGCAGCATAGGATGCCCCAAAAGGAAGGTTAGCCAAGATCAACGACAACAAAGTACAGCTAAACAAGAGCACGCCAATAGCCCGGCTATCGTGAGCAAACTCTTGAAAATAGTTAAAAAATTGTCTTCTTAAATACTTGATCGGCATGGTATCTGTTACAATTTTCAGGCAGGTAGCCCATTCTTAAAAATCAGGTGCCTGAATAACATAAATTTGGTATATCCGGCACAGGAAGCATGAAAAATAAATGGCAACCGGTTAATTACCAAACATTTCAAACTTTGATTTGGGTCGCATCTCATCCTGCCATTTGAATCCCCGAAGAAAATCCTCATCGCGGGGTATTTGTTGCATGGGATAGGTAACCCCTTTCAAATCATTAATGAATTTTACTTTCTGTGGCTTTTTATCTACAAAAAACATATCAATGGCATCGGAGGTTGCACGATTCATCCCAATAAATTTTTCTTCGGCATCCAGCATATAATAAACGGTTTCCGCCCGTCCTTTGGCCCGTACATAATCAATAGCCCCGTCAACAAACCAGGCATTTACTGTATTTCCCTTTATCTGATTGTATTGGTTAGTGCCTACTTTATTGATGATAAACCCGTTGAAAAAAGCCTGTAATCTGTCGGATCGTTTGTTTTTAGTAAAAAGATAAATGGTATCGGCCGTAATCTGACTATCGTTGCTCCATACGATCGGATCCCTGTAAAGCCGGAAAGTAGAATCGGTGCCTGCATAAAACAAACTGTCACAGACCGACTGCACGCTGTCTGTAAAAATCCTTACATGGTTCCAGGCCTCAAAAAAACGATCCATGGTACTATCTTTTCCGGTCAGATCGGGGGGCGCGTAACCATCGCTTGTGTCGGTAAGAACCGGAATGGTTCTATCGGCTATAATGTTCGACAGCTTGCCCGAATACAGGGTATCTGCGGTAATGTAAGTTGAATCCTGATCCTGTACAATGATCATCAGCGGCTTTTGCGTAGCCAAAAAACTGGAGGTTTTGTTATTGATAAATACCTGATTTCCAAAAACCAACACATTATTGGCGGAATCGACCAAAACTACATTACCCCGTAATTGACCCACTTTGGCCGAATCATCGAAAGCCATTTCGTCGGCAATAGCACTAGTGGTGGAGTCAATAACTCTCGGCCGCTGGGCAAAATAAGCTTTACCTGCTTTCAGATCGTAATAACCCGCTTTGGTATAGATTTTTCGTCCCTGATTGATGATGGTGGTAGGAGCAATAAATGTCGCAATTTCGGTAGTGGCATTGTATTGCAATGAATCGGTAAAAATGTCATAATCCGGGCTTCGGAGCACCACATCCTTTTTAAAGATCACATCGCGGGATCTGCCATCATATTCCCCTTCCTTGCTTGTAAGGACCGTATTTTTATTGACAACCTTTCCTCCTTTCTTATAAATGGCGATTTGGGTATTCAGGTCATAATCGAGTTCAGAAGTGGTAAGCGTACTCCCCTTACTATCTACAAGCCGCACCCTGTCTTTCAGAAAAGCCTTTCGTTCAGACCCGTTATATCTGAGATATCGGGCATACGTATTCATGCTATCATTGTCGTTGATATGCACATTTCCAAAGGCCTGCATGACAGTCGTGTATTGATTGATTACCGCACTATCGGCATAAAAAAGGGTCGATTCCTGTCTTACCCGGACATTACCTGCAAGCGATTGAAGGGTGGTGACGGAATCCTTCTTTTCAATATTCAAACGGGAAGCCTGTTCTATTTTCAGCAGGGAAGTCGTATCAGTGTAAGCGGGGGCAAGCGTATCCGTTTGACTCCACCCCGAAAGGGTAGCCAAAATAAAGAAAATACAAAAAAGAAAAGGCCGGATCCGCATGGATTGCAAAGAAAGGAAACACGGCACTATCTAAGCGATAATGCCGTGTTAAGAAGTTGTTTATCAATATTTTACAGGCTACTGAAACAAAAGCCCTAAAAGGTTAAACCTTATTTACTTCGGTCTTAGCCGGTTTATTGATGTTGGCAGTCCACTCTGAGCTGATCGAACTTTTTTCAATTTTGATATAGCTTCCGGGACTTGTTTCGAGCTGAAGGGTATTGTCATCATTTACCCGATTGATAACTCCATGAATACCTGCGATGGTAACAATCTTGTCCCCTTTTTGCATACTTTCTACAAATTTCTTTTGCTCCTTGGCTTTTTTTGCTTGAGGCCGGATCATAAAAAGCCAGAATACGAGGATCATCATCCCGAGAAATACAAATTCAAAACCGCCACCCTTTCCACCGGGGTTGGCAGACAATAAAATCATTGCTTGTGTCATGGTTATTTTTAAATAGATGTTCTTTAAATATTGAAAGCCGTTCCCAACTCTCTTTTATGCCTTTTTAGGGTTTACCATTACAGTAAACTCGAGGTTATAAGACATGGAATTATTGGTATTGGCATCTACAAAAAGTGTTTTGTGATTTTCACCGGGGCGTCCCTCACTATCAAAGACTCCTTTTATAAAACCTGTCTGCCCGGGCATAAGGGGTTTATCAGGTCTTTCCGGAACCGTACAGCCACAACTTGCGGATACGTTTTTAATGACCAAAGGATTTTTGCCAATGTTTTTAAACCGGAATACCACCTCAACCTTTTGGCCTTCCTCAATATTTTCAATCACTTTGTTGGTATCAATCCATTCAATCTCAGCCGTCTTTTCGGCATCTGCATTTACCTGAGAAGCCGTATTGACTGCAGGATTGGCATTCTCCTCCGAAATACAACCTGTCCATGCTGTAAGCCCGATACAAAGGAGATATATTAATGATTTATGATTCTTTTTCATATGCTCCGATTTTATAGATTGGTTTAAGCAAAGTTGCGTATTTCTCTACTTTTGAAAGGCAACTTTATGAATTTTACCCTGCAGCTCCAGTTCTTTACGGATATTATCAAGGATCCCGTTTATAAATTGTCCGCTTTGTTGGGTACTATATTCTTTGGCGAGATCGATGTATTCGTTGATAGTTACTTTCAGGGGGATGGTTTCGAAATACAAAAACTCACAAACCCCGAGTTGGAGTAAAATCGTATCAATTTGCGCCAACCTTTCCGGATCCCAGTTATTCAGTTTGGGTTTAATCAGTTCATCCAATTGCTCTATGCGGTCCATAACGGTCTCAAGAAGCTGCCGGGCAAAGTCCCATTTTTCCTTCCCTACCATTTCGTGAATCTTGAATGTGCCCGGCTTCTGTATAAAGTGAAGCAGTAATAAACGCAGCATATCCGCATCATCATCCCAATTGTTATAAAAGTCTTCTACATATTGTGTAAAGTCTTCATCGGCCATCATAAGATCCGTGAAAATGAATTCCAGGATTTCCTTTTCAGACTTCTTTTCCCTTCCGGGTGTTTCATTATAAATATCGTAGAGTGTACTCTCTGCAAGGGTCGTATACAATTTACGAATCCATTCCTTGTCGGCCTGCAGATGTGGTTTAAACTGGGAAATACCCGCCTTGTACAAATCACTTTCTATAATACGCCACAGCACAGCGTTTCCGGCAATCTTTACCGGAACATTTTTATCGGCCTCACTTGGCAAAAATTTTGATGCCCGGTTTCTAGAGGAGGTTTCGGCATAGCGTGCCGTTTCCACAAGATGATAAAGGAGGAATAAAAACAAACCGGTGGTAGCGTCAAAATGCTTCTGAAGTATTTTGTTAGCCTGACCTGCGGGCAAAGGTTGGTGGGCATTATGCAGAGCGTACACACTCTGCATCACCTTAATTCTAATATTTCTTCGGCTGATCATGGGGCTGCAAAGCTAAGGCTGCGGCGGCAAAAAGCCGTTGAATTGTTTGAACCTGACCTAAAAAAGGGCCGGCAAACCCGCCGACCCTTTCATTTTTAACAGGAAAAAATAAAATTACTGCTTCAGGAAACGAACAGTACGCACTTCCCCTTCGCAAACAAGCCGAAGGAAATATACCCCGTTGGACAGTTTCTGAACCGGAATTCTTTCTACCGAACTACTTTGCGAAGTGCTGCCTTTGCTCAGGATTTTCATATCCGCAGAAAGCAATTCCCAACGGGCTGCTTTTCCGGCAAAACTTCCCCAATCAAGCGATAAGGCATTGGTAGCCGGATTCGGATAAACTCCCGGGGCTTTTTGGCTAAGTTCCTTCTTCAAACCAATCACCGAGCTGAAACTGCTTTTTCCATCGATATCCATTTGCCGGATCCGGTAAAAATTCAACCCCGGCAAGGGTTTGTAATGGGTGAAGGCATAGTTCCGGTTTCCGTTTGTGGCACCCTGACTTTCAACCCGACCAATCGGGGTAAAATCATTTCCACTTCTGCCAGTCTCTACTTCAAAGTGACTGTTGTTGATTTCTGCAGCAGTGGACCAACTCAAAGAAGCATTGTCTGCATCCATTTTTCCGGTAAATTCCAACCAGGTCACCGGTAAAAGATTGTTGTTTCTGATTACACCAAAACCAGAGAACCCTCCATTAAAAGTTGCCCTAATTGTGCTGTCTTCCCCATAAGCACTCCTTGTTACATTGGTTCCATAAGCTAAATCGCCCAACGGCACACTGCCGGGTGTATAACTGCTGATGGCGTTCGTGGTTTTAACAATCCCTGCAGTGCCCCAAAGGTTTCCGGTTGCTGTTTTAAATCCATCTACTTCTGTTTTCTTATAAAACAAAGTGATTTCATACTGACCATTCGGGTTGTTATTGGCAGGCGTCACCACAATGGTTTTATCAAAAACATATTCTGCTGCATTATTATTATAAAAAGCCTTGGTAGCATTACCGGTCCGGTCAATCCTTACCTGAGTACATCCATAATCCCAGGCGGTTAGATTTTTGATTTTACCCAGCAAATTGCCGGTACTGCTGTAAAAATACATTTCCCCGTTGGGACCGAGATAGCCTGTATTGGAGGCATTGAGTGTACTTTCGGTAATCGCCCCCGGAATATCCATATTAAGGCGGGTAGTTGGCTTTACACCATTTTGAAAATAGCTGGCACTTGTAAAATTTTCGCTACATCCGATGGTATTGTTAAAGTACATATTGCCTTGTGTAGAAGAGCCTCCATCAGTATATCCATAGGTAATATCGCTTGGTTCTGAAGCTGCAGCAATAGAATTATCACAGCAAAGCTGAATGACCACGTTGCTTGTACCATTCCAGTTGAAAGGCGTGCTGAATGGGATGGTGTTCCAGCCATCCACCGTTGAAAATGTAGCAAGGTTAGCGGCCAAAACATTGGTTGTTACTCCAAATAAACCTCCATCCACGATATTGGTTCTTGTAGTCGTTCCCATTTGAATCTGTAAATTACTAAATGCCCGCCCTCCGTTTTTTTGAAGATAGAGCGCAATCGATTTTATACTACCGGCTGAAAAGCCCATCGCTATCAATTCAGAGGCTTTCAGATTCCAAACATTCTTTTTCTTTTGCAATTTATTATTCAATGGATTGCTGCCATCCGCGGAACTGCCAAGGGTATACTGTAAGGTACCAATCGTTTCTATTTTAGTAAAAACCGGCAGTGGCTCCTTATCATTATCCGTAAAACCGATCAGTAAAACAGTTTTGGCATCTCCCTTCAAGGCATTTCCTCCATTGCTGTTTACCGTAAACCCAAGAATGAGGTTTTCTTCTGCTTCAATATAGGCCTCATCAAAAACCCGGAGTTGAATTTGTCTGTTAGCCGAACTTCCGGCAGGAAACTGCAACGACAGGGAAGGGGTTGTAAAATTACCATTGTTGGTCAATATATAATCCTGACCGTTTGTAGCGGTTCCGCCGGAATTGGTCAGGGTTACCAAAGCTGCCTGCGAAGGGCTGTTGCCAATGGTCATATTAAAAGTATAATCCCGGTATGGTCTGCAATCAACCAAACCCGCATTGGCTTCGGCCACTGTAGCAGTACTAAACTCAAAGTTGATTTTGGGTGCACATGGTGCTGGCCCCATATTGGTAGGTGTGGCACCCAATGAATTTCAAAGCGAAGCCCTTGAAGGCAGCAACATCGCTGCAAGAACACGCGTTTTTTGTCCGGGGGTAAACAGATTGAAGCAATTGGTATAACCCATCACATTATTTTCCGTATTGGGGCTGTATGGTGTATTGGTACATGAATTATTACCTGTGCGGCAAGCAAAATTGTAAACGCCGGCGGTAACATTCTGACTAACAGGGTCTGTGTCGCAAACACGATCTCCTTCTGTTTCACAATTGTTGTTCGTTTGACATTGTGTAGCGCTGTTACTGCCATGGAACGGATGGTATAAAAACAGGGCGTGACCCAATTCATGTGGCAGGGTTTTGTGGCCCACAGTAAACTGACTGGCCAGCATAACAGTACCATCCACATTGGCAGAAGCTCCCGGGTAATAGTCATATCCGGCAATAAACTGCCCTGAAGTACCGTCCTTACCATCTATTTTGTTTACAATCCAGATATTGTAATAATCTGCTGTATTCCAGCGACTCAGGTTCTTCATAGATATTTCACTGGCACCTGATTCATTGAATCGAATGCCATTGGCTGAATAACCGGAAAGCACACTGCCATTTACCCGTACAATCCCGTTGGTTGGGTTACAATTGGGGTCCCTTTTAGCCAAAGCAAACTGAATTTGCATATCTCCGGCACTGCCTGTAAAGCCATTTGCAGTTCCTTTATATACCTGATTGACATAATCAAGGTTAGCTGCAATTTGGGCATCGGAGGGATTGTATATACTTCCAACGGCTCCGCCTGAATGAACCACATGTACGACCACCGGGATGGTAAAAAGGGTCTCAGCATTGAAACCAATGGAGGAATGGATGCGTCCCGACCGTACCATATCAATGACCAACTGATTATTTTGCATCAATTGTTTGGCAAGCACAGGGTTAAGACTTGCCTCCTGAACGCGCTGATCGAATCCGCAAATGGCCTGAGCCATTACCTGGTGCCCCAAAAGCAAAAGGGCGCTAAATAGAACACCTGTAAATCGGCGTATGTGTCTTTTCCCGTTTCAATTTTTTTGTTAAAAAAATTGAAATTAGAAGAATCCGCGCTTACTTGTTCCCTGTCGCAAAAAAAATAAAATACCCCCTACTTCATTGCCATTATGGCAATTTTAAAATCCCCGATGGCGGCAAACCTCCCTTTTTGTCGCTCCACCCCTGCAAAACTGTCTTTTGGGCTGGTATGGCATAATATTCGCAGCATGACAAAGTGAGATTCGTCTCCAAACAATCAATTCAAACAATCTAATAAAAGTAACTATGGCTAAAGGAAAACAACTTAGCGTAACCCCGCTCCATGACCGGGTGATTGTAAAGCCTGCCGCAGCAGAAGAAAAAACAAGCGGTGGCATCATTATCCCTGATACAGCAAAGGAGAAGCCCCAAAAAGGGATTGTTGTAGCTGCTGGCCCCGGTAAAAAAGACGAGCCGGTAACTGTAAAATCAGGCGATACAGTACTTTATGGCAAATATGCCGGTACTGAAATAAGCATCGAAGGAACCGAGTACCTCATCATGCGGGAAAGCGATATCCTCGCAATCGTTTAATTGCAAATTTCAAGGAACCCTTTTGGGTATTCCGATTTTCTTATCTGAAATTTTCAATCCAAAAAAATAAATATTAAACAATTATGGCAAAGCAAATATTCTTCGATATCGAAGCCCGCAACAAACCGAAAAAGGGTGTTGATACCCTCGCAAATGCGGTGAAAGTGACCCTTGGACCCAAGGGCAGAAATGTAGTTATTGAGAAAAAATTTGGCGCTCCTGCTATCACTAAAGATGGTGTAACAGTTGCTAAAGAAATTGAACTGGAAGATCCTATTGAGAATATGGGTGCCCAAATGGTAAAAGAAGTTGCAAGCAAAACCGCCGATCAGGCTGGTGATGGTACAACTACAGCAACCGTTCTGGCTCAAAGCATCATCAGTGAAGGCCTGAAAATGGTTGCTGCCGGTGCCAATCCTATGGATTTGAAGCGTGGTATTGACAAAGCAGTAAGCCTTGTGGTTGCTAATCTGAAAGCACAAAGCCAGACTGTAGGCAACGATAGCAAGAAAATTCAGCAGGTAGCGACCATTAGTGCCAACAATGATGAGACCATTGGTAAGTTGATCGCCGAAGCGTTTATCAAAGTAGGTAAGGAAGGGGTAATTACCGTTGAAGAAGCAAAAGGTACCGATACTACGGTTGACGTGGTAGAAGGTATGCAGTTTGACCGTGGTTATATCAGTCCTTATTTCGTTACCAACAGCGAAAAAATGGAAGTCGAATTGCAAAATCCTTACATCCTGATCTACGATAAAAAGATCAGCGCCATGAAGGATATCCTGCATATTCTTGAAAAAGTAGCTCAGGGTGGTCGTCCGCTCCTGATTATCGCTGAAGATCTGGAAGGAGAAGCATTGGCTACCCTGGTGGTAAACAAATTGCGTGGAACCCTGAAAGTAGCTGCTGTAAAAGCTCCTGGTTTTGGAGATCGTCGTAAAGAAATGCTTCAGGATATTGCCGTTCTTACTAAAGGAACTGTGGTAAGCGAAGAGCAAGGCTTCAAACTCGAAAATGCTGATCTGACTTATCTTGGACAGGCATCGAGTGTAACCATCAACAAAGACAATACAACTGTAGTAGGTGGTAAAGGCGATAAAAAAGATATTACTGCCCGGGTAAATCAAATAAAAGCACAGATTGAATCTACAACAAGCGATTACGATCGCGAAAAGTTGCAGGAGCGTCTTGCTAAGCTTGCCGGTGGTGTTGCGGTACTGTATGTAGGTGCTGCCACTGAGGTAGAAATGAAAGAAAAGAAAGACCGCGTAGATGATGCATTGCATGCAACCCGAGCTGCCGTTGAAGAAGGTATTGTACCTGGCGGTGGTGTAGCTTACATCCGTGCCATCGAAAGTCTGGAAGCAAAAGTAAAAGGACAGATTGCAGATGAGCAAACCGGAATGGCTATTGTTCGCCGCGCACTCGAAGCTCCTGTACGCATCCTTACTGCCAACGCCGGTATCGACGGAAGCATTGTGGTTCAGAAGATCAAAGAAGGCAAAGGAGATTACGGATTCAATGCCCGCACTGAAGAATATGAAAATCTATTCAAAGCCGGAGTAATTGATCCAACCAAGGTAAGCCGTGTAGCACTTGAAAACGCTGCTTCCATTGCCGGTATGCTGCTTACAACCGAAGCCGTTATATCCGACAAGCCAGAACCTAAAGGAAGCGCACCTGCTATGCCTCCTCCAGGAATGGGTGGTATGGACTACTAAAATAAAAGAACCATTTGCTATCCGGCCTCAAGCCGTTATAGATATGGATTTCATAACAAACCCCGGTTGCTGCTGTAACCGGGGTTTTGTTTTCTTTAGCCTGTCAGGGAGCCTGCCTGTATCATGGAGGCACTGCCAATCAACCCAAATGGCAACCCGGATATCAATCAAATAAGGGCATCTCTAAAAACCCCTGATACTGCGTTATGCCCATTTCATAACATCCTCATTTACAACAAGTAAACTCCGGTGTTATGAAATGGGCAAGCCTTGTCTGAGGGGTTTTTAGAGGCGCCCATAAATCAGTTGCCCTCGTAATTTCTTCAACCCCTTTTTTTTACCGACCTTTGTCAATCTTTTCTGTAGAAATATGATAGATGCACTCAAAGAAGCCGTTTCGCTCTCACCCGATAATATCCCATTGAGGATCAGCCTGGCCGAATTACTTAAAAAAGAAGCCCGGTATGCGGAAGCTGTAGCAGAGTACAAAGAAGTGCTCCGGCTGAGTTATGGTCATTTGGCAGCACAAACCGGACTGGCATCCTGCTATTATTATCTCCAACAATATTCTGCTGCCATCATTATTTATGAGCAAATTGAGCAGAAACTGCAATCAGCTGACCAATTGATTTATATAAGGGCATTGGTTAAGGAAAATAATATGGCCAAAGCGGCCGATCTGTATCAAACCATCAGCGTTTTAGATCCGTTTTTGCAAGCACCCGATCTGGACGAAATTTTCAAATTACCTGCCGGAGAATCTTCTGCTTTTGAAGATGGTCTGTTTGATGAAGACGACGACCTGCTGATGGAGAAACCCGATATCAATTTCAGCGATGTGGGTGGTATGGAAGAAATAAAAAAAGAAATTGCCAATAAGATCATTCATCCTATAAAAAATCCGGAAGTCTACAAAGCCTACGGTAAAAAAACAGGTGGAGGTATTTTATTATACGGACCTCCCGGCTGCGGCAAAACCTTTCTGGCCAAAGCGACTGCCGGTGAAATCAGTGCCAATTTTATGAATATCGGACTCACCGATATTCTGGATATGTGGATTGGCAACAGCGAAAAAAACCTGCATGAGGTTTTTGAAAATGCCCGGTATCATTCGCCATGCGTTTTATTTATAGACGAAGTAGATGCTCTTGGAGCAAGCAGAAGCGATTTAAAACAAAGTGCTATGCGCCATACCATCAATCAGTTTCTGGCCGAAATGGACGGCATCGATACCAACAATGATGGAGTACTTATATTGGCGGCGACCAATGCCCCATGGAGCGTAGACAGTGCATTTCGCAGACCGGGTCGTTTTGACCGGGTACTCTTTGTACCTCCTCCGGATGAAAAAGGACGGGCACAGATATTGGAGACCTTATTGAAAAACAAACCGCATCAAATCATCGATTTTAAAAAAGTAGCAGGAGTAACTGCCGAATTTTCAGGAGCTGATTTACAGGCGCTTATTGAGCGGGTGACCGATCACAAAATTGATGAGGCACTGTCTGGCGGATCTATTACCGATATTACTACCAAAGACCTTTTAGCAGCTGCCAAATTACAAAAACCGTCTACCCGGGAATGGTTTGCCACTGCCCGTAACTATGCCTTGTATGGCAATGAAAGCGGACAGTATAGCGACATTCTGGAATATCTGAACAAGAAAAACAAATAAGCGAACATGTCGCAAATCCTGCACACCCACTTGCAAAAGGCAAGACTTCTGCTGGAACAAAACCGCTTTGAAGATGCCCGTAAGGAATTGCAAAGTGCGTTGGCAATCGATCCTGCTAATAGCGAGACGCTTGGGCTCATGGCAAGGCTTTACCTTGATACCAACCATCCTGCCGAAGCCCTTGATCTTTTAAAACAAGCGCTTTCGCTGGATCCTGAAGAGGATTATTACCTTTATCTGCGCAGTTTTGCGTATTATCGGATGAACAATCCGGAAGCCGCGGCTACTGCTATTGGGCAAGCGCTGGCAATGAATCCCTACCATGCAGGTTATTTTGCTTTATATGCCTTTATCCTGATCAGGCAACGGCGCTATGCTGAAGCCCTTTCAAAAGCCGATGAAGGACTGCATATAGATGCTTCAGATATTGGCTGTCTGAATGCCCGAAGTCAGGCACTGAATAAACTGAACCGCACACAGGATGCTATTGACACCATGCAGGATACCCTGGCAGTAGATCCGGAAAATGACTTTTCGCATACCACGGTTGGTTTCAATTACCTCGAGAAAGGCAAACATCAGCAGGCAGCACATCATTTTCGGGAAGCATTGCGGATCAATCCGGGCAATATGTCGGCCCGCGAAGGCATGAAAGAGGCATTGAAAAGCAAGATTGCTCCTTACCGCTGGTTGTTGCAATACGAATATTGGATCCAAAGTAAAGGAAAAAATATGGCCCTGTTTTCGGTAATCGGGTTGTTTGTACTTTACCGGATGGCATTGTATGCAGCCACGCATTTTCCTGCTCCATGGAATTACCTGATGTGGGTTCCCGTGGCACTATATCTTGCTTTTGTAATCATCAGTTGGCTGATAACGCCTTTGGCCAACTTTTTCCTGCTGTATCATCCGGAGGGACGCTATGCGCTTACCAACCGTGAAAAGTATATCAGTCAATGGGTGGTGGGGTTGCTTGGTAGTGCCTTTTTGTTCTACCTCGGCGCTCTTTTTGCAGATACAAAAACAGAGACACAGGAAAAGTTAGAAATGACCGCACTGATATTGGCTACGCTTTGCCTGCCGGCTCAAAGGCTTGATTTTCCGTTGTTCTCCCGACAACATTCCTGGAATCACAAGATTAATCTCGGGCTTTTTGGTCTGGCTATTTTAGCATTACTGATCCTCATTTTCAATTTACCTTTAGGGTCCTTACTTATTACTGTTTATTTATTGCTATGGCTTGCAAGCACATGGTTTACCGCCTTCAGAGGCAGTAAATAAAATGACTTTTGAGGCTGTATTGGTATAATTTAATCCGGCAATTTTTAACATATTAAAGAATTATAAATCTAAATTTTTATGGGAGACTTTTTAAACCGTATCTATTGGAACAATTCCGTTGAGCATTATCTGATTACGCTTGGGATTATTTTAGGGGGCCTGCTGGTTGTTCGACTCTTTAGAAAAAAAGCGGTATCGATGCTCAAAAAATGGGCTGATAAAAGTGAAAATACCATCGATGATTTTCTAGTGCTTTTATTAGAGAAAAATCTGCTTCCCATCATCAATGTCGGGGTATTTTATTTTGGTTTGCAATATCTGAAAACAACGGCCCGGGTGGACCGGATTCTCATTATCGCCTATTCGGTTGTTATTACCTGGTTTCTGGTTCGGCTGGCAATCCGGTTTATATCGAGAGGTATGGAGAGCTATGCAGACCAACAAGCGGAGCCCGAAGCCAAGCGCAAACAGATTAAAACCCTGATGGTGATCGTCAATATCATTGTATGGTCGCTGGCACTTATATTGCTGATGAGTAACCTTGGGTACAATGTAACCGGTATTGTTGCCGGTTTGGGTATTGGTGGTATTGCTATTGCCCTTGCCGCACAAACCATTTTAGGAGATCTTTTCAGCTATTTTGTCATCTTTTTCGATAAGCCATTTGAAATCGGAGATTTCATTATTGTGAACGATAAAGTGGGATCGGTAGAAAAAGTGGGATTGAAAACAACCAGAATCCGGTCTATTACCGGCGAACAACTTGTAATCAGCAATACAAATCTTACAAACTCCTGGATTCATAACTATAAAAAAATGGAAAGACGCCGGGTCGTACTAAAAGTCGGTGTTATTTATGGTACCCCTTCGGCTAAAATTGAAATGATTCCACC
>JBGSNV010000120.1:0-15846 GCA_041739485.1 Chitinophagaceae bacterium | reverse complement strand
AAGCCTTATTTTTCATATCAGTTCCCGGAATATTAGGGGTCATGTTGGTCCATACACCTTCGCTCAGGTAGCGGCCACGTACATCCTGATACACCAGAATATAATTTTCCATAATTAAGGTTGCAGAGGGATAACTGTTTGTTTTAAAATCATCATAATTGGATGCATTGTAACAGGTACGATTCAATAACATGGGCCATTTAGAGGAAATATCTTTTGGGGTATAAACAATGGTGTGCAATTTGGCCCCACACCGCATAGAGATACTGTAAATGGCTTTATCATAATTGGCTACCATCCAGACTGAATCAGGTTTTTGCGCCCAAAGATTTGCAGAACTCAATAGCAAAAAAATAAATTACAAACGGTTCATATAAAAAATTTGAATAAAAATAAAGAGACGCCCGTTTTTAGGAGACGAGAATTTTAAAAAACAACGACCTTCCTGGAATTTGCGTTTCTATATTTCGGTATAGTGGAGTTGATTCCCATCATAACCGGATAATACTCCGAAAAATATAAAGCCACGAATACCCTTTTATTAGTGTATCCGTGGCTCAGTTTATAGCCATTGTTATGCAGTAGTATGTATATATCTAATGTAGATCGCTTGCAATCAGTCGCAAAAATTCACCTCTTGTGGTTTCGTTCTTAAATTCCCCGCTGAAACTTGAAGTAGTGGTAACCGAATTTTGTTTGCTTACACCCCGCATCATCATGCAAAAATGGCTTGCTTCAATCACCACGGCCACACCCAAAGGCTTAAGGGCTTCATCAATGGCCCCAAGAATTTGTGTGGTCAACCGTTCCTGAACCTGTAACCTGCGGGCAAAAACATCTACCACCCTGGCAATTTTACTCAATCCGGTAATATAACCATTGGGAATATAAGCTACATGCGCCTTGCCTACAAAGGGCAACATATGATGTTCGCAAAGGCTGTACAATTCAATATTCTTTACAATCACCATTTCGCTGACATCTTCATTGAATTTGGCAGAGTTGAGGATCGTTACAGCATCCTGCTGATAGCCCTGCGTAAGGTATTGCATGGCTTTCGCCACCCGAAGGGGCGTTTTCTCCAATCCCTCGCGGGCAGCGTCTTCCCCTAACAGCGCCAACGTTTCTTTATAAGATTTGGATAACCCTTCGGTAATTGCTTCATCGTATGTCTCTATTTTTTTATATGCCATTGTTATGTTTTATTATCAGGTAAACAAAAAGCGAACCAATTGGTTGCATCAAGCGCTAAGCTCAGGGAGATAAAAGTGACCTTTTAAAAAGAGAAAGCATTTTCCACTCATCCATACTCTGGGGCCTTTGTCCACACAAACAAGCGTGCCGCCTCTCTCCGAAAGCTGTTTGCACACCAATTCAGTTTTAGCCAGCCTTGCGCTCCAATAAGGAATGATGTTGCAATGCGCCGAACCCGTTACCGGATCTTCTTCTACTCCGGCACCGGGATAAAAGCAACGGCTGACCACATCGGCTACATCGCCGGGGGCCGTAACGATGACCCCAACCGCATTGATATTTTTAAGCGCAGTAAAATCCGGCTTCATTTCTTTCACTTTTTGCTCATCGGGCAATACCACAAAAAAGTCACGGCTTTTCATCACCCGTACCGGATAATCGATACCCAATGCCTCGAGTAAACCCACCGGGGTTGCTACCGGTTCGGGTGGTCGCGAAGGCAGTTCAAGTGTATACCAGGCATCATGAAGAATCACCTGCAACAGCCCGGCTTTTTCGGTAATAAAAACCACTTTTTCACCGGGATCTTCCAGCCCCATCATTTTGTGGATTACATAAGCTGTGGCAAGCGTAGCATGTCCGCACAAATCAATTTCCATATTGGGCGTAAACCAGCGGATATGGTAATCCGCACCCGTAGCGTCCATTTCTTTGGGGGTAAGCGGTACAAAAAAAGCGGTTTCACTCAGATTGTTCTCCATGGCTATCCGCTGCATCAGTGCTTCGGACAACCACTCTTTTAAGGGCACAACGGCGGCCGGATTGCCGGTAAAAGGATGCTCTGCAAAAGCATCAACCTGAAAAATGGGAAAACTATGCATAATTTCTATTTTTTATAAAAGGAAGGTAAGGACAAATCAAATTTTACAGCAATAATTCTGACACTTACGATCGTAAGAATACAGGCAGCCTGTAACCACTGATCAGAAAGATCGAGCCTGAAAAGCAGATAATACAAAATGCCCCCCGCCACGCAGGCCGAAGCATAAATTTCTCTTCGAAATATAAGCGGTACATTATTGAGTAATACATCGCGGATTACTCCCCCAAAACAGGCGGTGATGGTCCCCAAAGAAATAGCTATACCGGGCGAAAACCCATAGGACAAACCCTTTTGAATGCCTACCATGGTAAAAAGCCCGAGTCCGAGACTATCAAACAAGAAAAGTGTTTTGCTAAACCGGGTTACCTTTTTTCGGAAAATCAGCGCAAGAGCGGTTCCACCAAGAATCACAAGGATTATGGTTTCATTGGTCAGCCATTTTACCGGAAGATCTCCAATCAGGATATCACGCAGGGTACCACCCCCGATAGCCGTAGCAAAAGAACAAATGAGGACACCAAATACATCCAGTCTTTTTTCCATAGCCATAGAGGCTCCGCTGATAGCAAATGCCAGCGTGCCAAGTATATCAATGACGGATAAAAAATCTAAATGCAACATGGATCTGATCCGGTAAAAAATAAAAGGCTATGCAAACTATTCGGCCATGATCTCCTGCGCCACCCGCACAATATCCTCGGTATTGGGCTTACTGAAATAATCGCCGTCGCTGCCATAAGCCGGCCGGTGAGCCTGACCGGTAAGCGTACGCGGAGAAGCATCCAACCAACGGTACCCGCCTTGCTGTTCCATTACAATATTGAACATATATCCGGCAGCTCCACCCGGAACGTCTTCATCTACAAACAGGATCCGGCTTGTCTTTTTAAGTGATTCGAGAATACCTGATTTCAGATCAAATGGCAATAAGGTTTGTACATCTATAACTTCAATTTGTATACCAAGCAGTTCCAACCGGTTGGCTGCGTCTTCCACAATACGCAACATACTTCCATAAGAAACCACGGTAATATCGATTCCTTTCCGAATAACTTCCACCTCACCAAGTGCCACTTTAAAGGAACCGAGGTTGGATGGGAGTCTTTCCTTGAGCCGATAACCATTCAGACATTCAATTACCAAACCCGGTTCGGCACTTTGTAACAAGGTATTGTACATGCCGGCAGCCTGCACCATATTGCGCGGTACACATACATGCATTCCCCGCAGACTGTTGATGATCATTCCCATCGGGCTGCCACTATGCCAGATACCCTCAAGCCGGTGGCCCCGGGTACGCACAATCAGCGGGCAGCTCTGCCGACCCGCCGAACGGTAATATAAAGTAGCCACATCATCACTTAATGGCTGTAACCCATATAACAGATAATCGAGATATTGTATTTCGGCAATAGGACGCAGACCACGAAGGGCAAGACCGATTCCCTGCCCCATAATGGACAGTTCACGAATACCTGTATCAAAAATGCGTGCTTCACCATATTTGGCCTGCAAACCGGCAAAACCCTGATTGACATCGCCTATATGTCCAAGATCCTCCCCAAAAGCCAATACTTTCGGATTGCCGGCAAAAATCTCATCAAAATAATGATTGAGTACTTCATAACCATTCAGTACCGGTGCATCAGCAGCGTATTTTGCTGCGACAGGCTTTACCTGCAATGCACTTCCTGCATCCTGCCGGTATAAGTGATCGTTGAACAGGTGTTTGCTTTCGTTGAGCAGTTTTTTATAAAAAATATTGAGTTCCTGTGCTTCTATACCGGAGGAGAAATCTTTGGCTACTGATAACGCCCGCATAATATCCCTGCGGAGTGGTTCGCGAATCAATTTCAGGTCTTTGGTTGCCTGCACCACTTGTTCTTTGGCCGTACCGGCATTGATGCTTGCCTGCATCAGCTCAAGCGCTTGTTCTTTTTGCTTTAAAATAGAAGCCTGATAATTTTCCCAGGCCTTTATTTTGGCTTCCCGCACAGCCGATTTGGCCTCATTATCTATCTTATCGAGTTCGGATTTTTCAGCTAGCTGATTCGAAAGTATCCATTCCCGCATTTTTTTAATGCAATCCCATTCCCGCTCCCATTCGAGCCTATCGGCCGACTTGTAGCGTTCGTGGCTGCCGCTTGTGCTGTGACCCTGTGGTTGGGTTACATCCTCCACATGAAAAACAGCAGGGGTATGCGTATCCCGAATATGCTGAATGGCTCTTTCAAGTACTTCACACATACCTGCATAATCCCAGGCTTTTAGTTTATAAATATTAATCCCATTGGTTCCTTCCTCCTGTTGAAAACCGGCAAGCGCTTCTGAAATGGAACCCTTGGTTGTTTGATGCTCTTTGGCCACCGAAATACCATAACCGTCATCCCAAACAAAAACAGCTAAAGGCACCTGTAAAACCCCGGCAGCATTGATGGTTTCCCAAAAATGGCCTTCACTTGTACTTGCATCTCCAATCGTACAAAAACAAATTTCATTTCCGTGATGACTGAGTTGGGAAAAGGCCTTCAAATCTTCGATATGCCGGAAAGACTTGGAGGCCAGCGCCAGACCTAAACTGCGCGGCATTTGCGAAGCTGTAGGTGCCATATCGGTGGCGGTATTGAATTGTTCTACCAGGGAGAGGGGCTGCCCGCTTGCATCAAAATTATCTGAAGTGTAGTGCGCATTCATCTGCCGGCCGGCACTCATCGGTTCGTTCCCTGCATCCGGATCGGCATAAAGTTGGGCAAAATATTGCTCAAGGGTCCCCATTTCAAGGGCAAACATCCAAGTCTGATCGCGGTAATAGCCACTGCGCCAGTCGCCCGGTTTGAAAAACTTAGCCAAAGCAATTTGTGGAATCTCCTTCCCGTCGCCGAAAATGCCGAACTTAGCTTTTCCCGTCAGGACTTCCCGACGGCCCTGAAGGCTTGCCTCCCGGCTTATTCTGGCAAGGCGGTAGTCCTTCAAAACTTCGGCGCGGAAGCTCTCAAAGGACAATGCCTCCGCCGATTGATTGGCAGCAATAGATGTATCCATACGGCAAATGTAGCGGTTCGTTTGTCTTTTATAACCAATTTCAACGCAAAGAGATCGCAGGCCTCTCAAAATATTTAACAGGGAAAATACGTTTATTAAGCAGAAAAAGAAATATTTTAGCCTTTTAAAATAATAAAACCATGAAAAAATACTTATTTGGATTGATGACGTCTATATTGTTTGTAAGCGCAGCAGTGCATGCTCAAAACACAGAAATGCCCAAAAAAGCCCCATTGTGGATCAGTGAAGAAAAGCACGATTTTGGGAAAATTCCACAGGGAACACCTGTTTACACCTATTTTGAGCTGAAGGGCTTAGAAACTCCGTTGAAACTGGAAATGGTACAGGCAGGATGCGGTTGTACAACCCCGGAATTTAAGGCCGGCACCTATCAGGCAGATGAAGTGATTAAAATCAAAGTAGGCTTCAATGCAGCAGCAGTAGGACCGTTTATTAAGCCAATCACTATTTACTTCAACGATGGTCAGGAAAAAGTTATTCAGATTACCGGCGAAGTACAAGCAGTACCTGCAGCCCCGGCTCCTGGCAATGGCAGCCTTGGCAAAGTAAAGCAGTAAACAAATCTCCGAAATACCGGAGAAGATAAAAAAGGAGATTATGAATCGATTGAATTATTTGACATTAAGTATAGCAGCCCTGCTGTTTAGCATGCTAAGCATTGCAGCACCTGTAAAAGGTTTACCTGCAGAAGGGCTGAGTTTTGAAAAAAGCACCCACAACTTTGGTAAAATAAAGCAAAATCAACCGGTAACCGTGGAGTTTACTTTTGTAAACAGCAGTGCAAAAACTGTGATTATTGAAGACGCTACGGCCGAATGTGGTTGTACGAAGCCTGAGTTTCCACCAAGACCGATTCAACCCGGTAAAAGTGGTAGCATTAAAGTGACCTACGACAGCAAGACGATGGGTGTATTCACGAAAAAAATTACAGTAAAACTCGTTAACGACGACAACCCGGTGGTGCTTACCATCAGCGGCGAAGTAGTTGCATAAAGATTGTAAGGCTGATTTTTTTGTTTTCATTTTTTTAAAAGAACCCTTCGGCCGAAGGGTTCTTTTTTTATTTTCAATTGAATATTTTTGATTGCAAATTGTCAATTCACTTCCGATAGTCCCGAACTTTCGGGATCGGAATGACGTTTGGCCTTTCACGTTTGACGTTTCACCTTTCACGTTCCAAAAAACTGCCTGCCATTAATCAACCTCTTACGGAGGGGCACCCCTCTGCCCGATAGGGAGAGGGGAAGGGGGTGAGGTCCTCTTACGGAGGGGCACCCCTCTGCCCGATAGGGAGAGGGGAAGGGGGTGAGGTCCTTCCTTAAACAGCTTTTCCCTAATCCGCTTTGCTTCTGCTAACTTTGCAAATTCTTTACAGGTATCTTTTTTCGGAAATCGGTTCCTGTTCGGAGCATCCTTTTTCAAAGATCATTGTTTATTCAACCATACGCATTTTCATGACCATGCTTTCAGTAAGTAAAAGAGGGGTAGCCATGCCTGCAAGCCCTATCCGCAAATTGGTTCCTTTTGCCGAAGCGGCCAAAAAACGGGGAACCAAAGTGTATCACCTTAATATCGGTCAGCCCGATATTGTGACACCGCCTTCGGTGATGGCAGCCATACAGGGAGCCGATATCAAAGTAATAGAATACAGCCATAGTGCGGGCAACGAAAGCTACCGCCGCAAGTTGGTTTCTTATTACCAAACCGTAGGGGTTTCGGTTACCCACGAGCAGATCATTGTAACCACCGGTGGCAGCGAAGCCATTTTATTTGGGTTTATGGCCTGTCTCGACGAAGGTGACGAAGTAATTGTACCCGAGCCCTTCTATGCCAATTACAACGGATTTGCCGTAGCCGCCGGCTTAAAAGTAGTGCCAGTGACCTCTTATATCGAAAGTGGGTATGCCCTGCCCCCGATCGCCGATTTTGAAAAATTAATTACTCCGCGAACCAAGGCCATTGTAATCTGCAACCCCAACAACCCCACCGGCTATCTCTACAGCCGCGAGGAACTTGAAAGCCTGAAGCAGATCGTACTAAAGCACAATCTGTACCTGTTCAGCGATGAGGCTTACCGCGAATTCAGCTACACCGGTGAATTGCTGAGTGTATTGCAAATGGAAGGTGCCGATGAGAACCTGATTGTTATGGATACCATCAGCAAGCGCTACAGTGCCTGCGGAGCAAGACTCGGGGCACTTGTTACCCGCAATCAGGCCGTTCTTGATGCTGTGATGAAGTTTGCGCAGGCAAGACTGAGCCCGCCTACATTTGCCCAAATAGCCGGTGAAGCAGCCGTGGATCTGCCCGCAGATTATTTTACCGACACAAAGGCAGAATACCTGCGTCGCCGGGATTTGGTAGTAAACCGTTTAAATGCTATGGACGGCGTTTTTTGTCCAAACCCGGGTGGCGCTTTTTATGCAATGGCCAAACTACCAATTGATGACAGTGACCGGTTTTGCCAATGGCTGCTCGAATCTTTCAGTCACGAAAACCAAACCATCATGCTGGCACCCGCTACCGGTTTTTATGGAACCCCCGGGCTTGGTAAGCAGGAGGTACGGCTTGCCTATGTGCTGAATGTAGAGGCACTCGACAAAGCAATGGACTGTCTCGAGGCAGCCCTGAAAGTATATCCCGGTAAGATTTAATCTAAAAAGAGTCCGGGCTTTCCCGGGCTCTTTTTTTTAAAAACCCTCCGCTGCATCGTAAATGGACTTACCTAAAACTTTTCGGAATTTTTTGTAACTGTCCCTAAAAATAAAACCGGCAAAAAACGAAAAAATATTTTTCGCTGTACAAACCCTTTTGCATGGGTGAACTTTTTTAATTTTGCTCTGCAAGCTGCTTAAAACAGCAGAAAACCCGAAAAAAAATTGATATGCATCCCGAATGGACAGATAAGGAAAAGGCGGACTCTTATAGCTGGGGCAAAAGCTGCACCGGATGGATCCTGGCAGAAACTCCGGGGTTATCGATAAAGCAGGAATTGATGCCTCCCGGCACTAAAGAAAAAGCGCATTTTCACCACAAAGCACAGCAATTTTTTTACATCCTTTCCGGTACCGCTACTTTTTATCTGGGAAAAGAAACCCGTGTTTTAAAAGCCCAACAAGGCTTGCTGATCAAACCCCTTACCGAACATTTTGTGGTGAATGAAACGTCAAAACCACTTGAATTTCTGGTGATTTCCCAGCCATCTACCAAAAACGACCGCAACAACCTCGAAGATCCCTTTTACGACTAAGCTGCCACCCTACCCGTTTCATTTTTCTGGAAGAATAGGCACCAAGCCCTTTCATAATACATTTTGCAGCAAAAAAAATGCACTTTAAACCAATTAAAATAAATCATATATACATAAATTATTCCATTTGGCTACTTTTGGCTCATTGATAACTGTAAAATTATTTGATTTTTATGTCGATGAGTCGAAAATTAGCATGGGTTCCTTTTCTATTCCTGATTTTAATTTTGGTGCTTGCGCTATTCAACAACTCAGTTCCTGCTACTTTACCCGAAAATTTTGAAGCAATAGATACCGGGGACACAGCCTGGATGCTGATGGCAAGCGCGCTGGTATTGATCATGACACCCGGGCTGGCCTTCTTTTACGGCGGCATGGTAGGCAAAAAAAATGTGATCAGCACCATGTTGCAGAGTTTCATTTGCATGGCAGTGATTGGTATCCTTTGGGTAGTCATTGGCTTTAGTCTTGCCTTTGGCGAAAGTTTCTATGGCATCATTGGCAATCCCGCCACCTTTTTTATGATGGATGGATTATTGGAAGGTGCTCCCTGGGTGGCAGCACCAACAATCCCTTTGCTGCTTTTCGCTTTTTTTCAACTCAAGTTTGCCATTATTACTCCTGCATTGATTACCGGTGCTTTTGCAGAAAGAATTCGCTTTACCTCATATATTCTTTTCATTGTTCTTGTCAGCCTGTTAATCTATAGTCCGCTGGCACATGCCACATGGCATCCTGATGGTATATTGGCTAAGTGGGGTGTTTTGGATTTTGCAGGCGGTACAGTTGTGCATATGAGTGCAGGCTGGGCAGCATTGGCCTGCGCTATTTACCTGAAAGGACGGGTGGAAGTAGAACACAAACCGGCAAGAATCACCTATGTATTGCTTGGAACCGGTCTGTTATGGTTTGGGTGGTTCGGATTTAATGCCGGTTCGGCCTTTGGAGCTAACGGGCTGGCTGCTACGGCTTTTGCTACCACCACCACTGCGTCTGCGGCGGCCGCTTTTACCTGGATCATATTCGATGCGGTACGGGGGCGCAAACCGGGAGCAATGGGTACTTGTATCGGGGCTGTGGTAGGATTGGTTGCTATCACCCCTGCGGCAGGGTTTATCAGCATTCCACATTCGCTCGTTGTGGGTATTGTAAGCGCTATTGTAAGCAATGTAATGGTGGAATGGCGCACCCGCCGCACCAATATCGATGATACACTCGATGTATTTCCCTGTCATGGTGTAGGTGGCATGACTGGTATGATTCTGACAGGGGTATTTGCCAACGGGCATATCAACCCCGTAGTCACCACTAATGGATTAGCATTTGGAGAAACCGGTTTGTTTTTTGTGCATCTGCTGGCATTGGTAGCGGTTTCTGCATTTGCGTTTGGCGGATCCTTTTTATTGTTGAAAATAACCGACCTCATTTCGCCACTCAGGGTATCACCTGAGGAAGAAAAGGAAGGTTTAGACCTCAGTCAACACGGAGAACACTTATAAAAGAAGCATAAAACCGGGTATTTGAAAGATTTACCACCAAAATTGAACGAATAATAAACAAAATTGGGTTTGGCGGGTTCTATATTTGTAAAGTGTATTTATTACACTATTGAAGAATTTTATATGGCAAGCAATCGTTAAGTCATCCTGTTTCTACAGGATGACTCTTTTTTTTAGCCCCTTTTGTCCTAAAATAGAAGGTGTTGTATATTATATAATAATTTTTACCGTTTTTTACTGTGATGTCCCTAATTTTAGGATTATAAAACTTTGATATTTTTTGATAGACATTCAGCACGTAAGAAAAGAAGCATTTGACTTGTTGACCAATCATTTGTCTGAAAAACTTACTTACCACTCAAAAGGACATACCAAAGATGTCGTAAAGCAAGCGCTGCATATCGCTAATTGCGAGGGTATCTGTGATGCGCAGGACTTGTTGATTCTGGAGACAGCAGCCTTGTTTCATGATACCGGATTTACCAGGGTGTATAAGGGACATGAGGCAGAAAGTTGCCGGATTGCCTTACAAAAACTACCTGAATCAGGGGCATCTAATGCAGAAATAGAAAGAATACAGGAGGTGATCATGGCTACAAAAATTCCTCAATCGCCCAGGAATATTCTGGAAAAAATCCTTTGTGATGCGGACTTAGACTATCTGGGACGCCACGATTATCAGCAGGTTGCTGCCTTGCTTGAGCAGGAATGGCTAACCTACAATTTGTTGAATACAGACAATCATTTCAACGATATTCAGATTCATTTTCTGGAGCGCCATCAATATTTTACAGACTATTCAATCCATCACCGCGAACCGGTGAAAAGGCTGCACCTCGAAAACCTGCGCAAAACCGCCGTTTAGCCAATCTCCCTGTTTCTTTCAAGACTATTAAAAACAGAATAGCTGTGTGGCGCACAACAAAATTTTGTTCACGTCTTTGTAAATTCAATTGGCTTTTGAAGTAATCCCCCAAATATTAAGTTGAATAGGATTAACCCAGGTAAATGAAATCCTGCGTAAAAAAGATGTAAAAGATATAAGGGCGACTCTAAAAACCCCTCAGACAAGGCTTGCTCATTACATAACACCGGAGTTTACTTGTTGTAAATGAGGATGTTATGAAATGGGCATAACGCAGTATCAGGGGTTTTTAGAGATGCCCATAATAGAAAGAAACAGACCGGATAATTTATCTGTTTACCTGAAACTTGTTGGTTTCCAGCACTTTCCCGGATGGGGTACGCACCTGGAATACATAAACACCACGAAATAGCTCACTAACGTTGACGGTTATCCTTTTGGCATTTACAGGAACCATAGCTACCTGACGACCCAGAAAACTGTACACCTGAAGGGAGGTGCCCGAAGGAGGGGTTTCCCTGAATTCGAAGGTGATAAAATTGATGGCCGGGTTCGGAAAAAACTTAACCACCGGCTTCTCTTTTTCCTTTTGATTATCAGACCCTTCCCACGTCTTTTGCCCCTGCACCGCAAAGGTGCCGGACAGCAAATAAAATGATATAGCGATCAGATACTTCAAATTGAAAAATTAGATGCTGCAAATTAAATAAACCTTTTCGGATTTTACTTAAAAAAACAAAAAACCTGTCATTTAGGTACAATCTACTCGTCCAAGAAAAGGATTTTGTATAAAATGACAGGTTTTTCAGGCAATATTGCAAAACAAAAGACCTCTGTTCGTGCATCCATTACTGATTACAGTGATTCGATAGCTGACTGGATGGCTTTAAAATCCGGCTGATCACCCGCACTTTCAAGTACTTCGGCATAGGCGATATCTCCTTTGGCATCCACTAAAAAGGCTGCACGCTTGCTTACGCCATTCATATTGAATACGAAAGTGTCGTAAATAGCTTCGTATGCGGTTGATACCTCCTTATTGAAATCGCTCAGCAGGTCGAAATTGTAATTTTGCTCCTGTTTGAACTTTCCTAAGGTGAAAATACTGTCCACGCTGATACCAAGCACAGTAACATTCATGCTATTGTACTGCGCCATATTATCGCGTACACTACATAGTTCCTCCGTACAAACCCCGGTAAAGGCCTGCGGAAAAAACAGCAGCAACACAGGATTTCCGGCAAAACCACTTAAACTAACTTCTTTTTTTTCGGTATTGAACAACGTAAAATCAGGCGCCTTTTGGCCAACTTGTAATGACATATGATTGGTTTTTTATTGTTACAAAGAAAAGACTTAAACGGTTTACTTTTTGATTACGGGATTGTTTGTTTATTATTTATCATTTGTTATTTATCATTTGTTATTTATTATTGGGGGTGGGTGGTGTTTATGGGTTTATGGTTCCATTTGTTTATGGTTTATAGTTCCATTTGTTTGTGGTTTATGGTTTGATCAGTTTTTGGTTTCGGGATTTTTTGTTTGTTATTTATTATTTGTTATTGGGGATGGGTGGTTTTTTTGGGTTTATGGCTCCATTTGTTTATGGTTTATGATTTGATTTATTTTTGGTTACGGGATTTTTTGTTTGTTATTTCTTATTTGTTATTGGGGATGAGGATTGAGTTTGGAAATTGGGTGTGCGAGGGATGATTTCGTTTAAGGTTTTTGGTTACGGGATTGTTGGTTTATTGCTTATTGCACATTGCCTATTGCTCATTGCTTATTGCCTATTACTCATTGTTCGTTGTTGATGGTTTCTTTTTGGGTATATGATGGCGCATTAGTGTGGCTTGACATTTCACAATTCAACATTTCACGTTTGACGTTTCACCTTTCATAATCTCCAAATGTCTTAAGCTACATAACAAATGAGCCTCTTATTGGGAGGCACCCCTCTCCTTGCGGAGAGGGGAAGGGGGTGAGGCTGCCTTTCCCCTTTCACGCTTCCGGATTACTGACTAACACCCCACCCCGTTGCTCTTTTAAAACTAAACCAGGCTTCCCAGAAATTGCGTAAAGCAGAAATGTAATTCCGACGGGCATTGTCTTTTTCGCCCTGCGAAATGGAGAGGTCGGTGATGCTGAGTTTACCGCTTTGATACAATTGGTTGCTGAGCACAAAGCGCCGGGCTGCTACCGAATCGGTGGTTTGTGCCAGCAAAATATTTTTGCGCAGCAAGCCAATATTATTGTATAAAGTAATGATTTCCTGGTCGAAATTGGATTGATCCAGGGCATTGGTAAACTCGGTTAACCGCATTAATGCTTCTGCTGTTTTATAAGCAGCCTGTCTTCGTCCCCAGTTTACTATCGGTACATTAAACCCTACGGTAAACCGCTGCTGACTTTGGGTATTGGTGTAAACAGGTCCAATCAATGCATCGCTGCCGTTTAATCCGTAACTCGCCACCAAATTAACCTCCTGCCGGGCCGCCTTAGCCTGTGCCAATTCCTGTTGCGCTTCCAGTTTTTTTCTTTCAAACGCTACAAACTCCGCCCTGTTTTCATGGGCAAGTTGCAAGGCTTCTGCTAAAGTTGGTTCCTGCTTTGGCAATTGTTCGGGTATGGCAACCCGGTAGCGCAGAGAATCGGTATTGCCTAAAAAAGTGCGGAGGCCTAATAACCCAATTTCATAGCGGTAGCGGGCCTGTTCGAGTTGCTGACGGCTATTGAGCATTTGTAGTTCCAATTGCAGCAGTTTATCTTCAGAAGTCGTTCCGAGGTTGATGCGCTTCTGCTCCAATTCGAAATTGTAGGTGGTGGCATCGAGATTGGTTTTGGCAATTTCTTCATCGGCCTGTGCCTGCAATAAATCGAAATACAAAGTGGTTGCTTCAAAAGCAATTGTATTCAACTCCTGTGTGTACGATTTTTGGGCTTCTTCAAGTTTAAGGGGCTCTATTTTGCGAGACCACTTAAAAGGATTTACCCCAAACAAAGGCTGACTGAGTCGTACATAAAAAGGCGTGCCATTGAATAGGGTATTTTTATCCCGGATATTTCTAAACCGATTAAGATCGGAGTTAAAAGAAATTTCTCCCCCGGTAAAAGGAATCTTTTGCATAAGGCCTATACCGATGGTACTTAAACTTTGCTGAATGGGTTCAAAGCGGATGGTCCCATCGGGCTGTGTAACGGTAGCAAACTCCTTGTTCAGCCCCGGTAAATTACCATACAAAGCTATTTGAGGTTTCAGGTTGCTTTTAAAAATCTGAAACTGATAGTTACTGACTTCCTGCCGGGTTTGCGCAACTTTGCTTCGTAAAGATTTTTGCTGCGCCAAATGAATGATATCTTCAAGACTTGCAGTGGGTAACAGTTGTGCGAAAAGTATGTTGCAATAGGAAAATAATATTAAAAAAAAATAGCTTCTCATATATTAAAGTGATTGGTTTATCATACTGTGTAAAAGTAGCTAAAGATGCGAACGTTAATGAATGATGATGTTGATTTGAAGAAAAATAATAAATGTGGAAAAAATGTGGAAAAATATAGAAAAAATAATTTGCATTCCTGTGGGTGTGTGTTTAAATTTAATTATTAAAAGCCTAATTATGAAAAAAATAATAGCTCTATTTCTTGCCTTGGTAATAACTAGCACTCTTGTTCTTTTGGCCCAATTTAATACCCTTAAAAAGGAAATGGAAGTAAAAAACGTTTCTATTGAGTATAATATGAAGTTATGCTTTTTAAAAAGGTGTTGCAAGCCCGCAGTTGGATATGTTTGTATTGTGAGGGACAAAGACCTTGCTAAAGATTTTTAAGTTATTTTTTATGATCAACAGTTAACTATAGAAGTAATTCCAGTCAACTGATAAATTAAATGAAAAATAAAATTGTAATTAATAAATTTTTTCTCAACCATTAATATTTTAAAACTATGAAAAAAAACTTCGGAATTCTATCTTTAGGATTGGTTTTCACCTTACTAAGTTCTAGTAGTGTTGTGGCTTATGAGGGTAACCCTGACATTATTATCCATGGTGCTAAAAATCGCTTCTTAGCTAGAGGTTGCAAAGACAAACCAGGATACTGGTGTGTTATAAAAGGTGGCCATCCAAATGTCCCAGAAACTATTACAGTTGAAGGGCTTTAGTTCTCTCATTAAGAAGTACTCTTGATTGAGTACTTCTATTTTTTTTCAGTATGCGTAAAAATCCCCTAAAAATACAAACTATCTTAATTATCCCTACATTTTTGTTTATTACCCATTGTAACCAAAAGGGGGATAAAATACCACTACTTGAAATAAATCCTGCAAACAATTTGCAAGTTTCACTTCAAGATTTCCAATTAATTCTTCTACCACTAGAAAGACCTGATAGTATTGTTTTTGGAGAACCCGAACACATAGAATTTGTTGACGGACATTATTTCATTCATGACCCTAATCAAACTAAAACCCTAACTGTATTTGATGAAGCTGGAAATTTTATTTCACAGCTTACATGCAAGGGAACGGGACCCGAAGAAATTAATAATATTGATTTATTTACCTACAATCCCTTTAAAAAAGAAGTTTTAATTCATGAAAGGGGCAAAGGTTTTACCATCTTTAATTTTCCTGATTTTCATTTCAAAAAGGCAATTAGAATTTTTCCTTATCTCATGTCAATAAAAGCTATTGATGGAGATACCTATGCCCTAGTAGTGGAAGCCGATGAAGATAAGAGTGGTGAAGTATTAATTGTAGATACAAATTTCAATGAAACTGGGCAACCAAAACTTGATCTGCCTATTATGTCAGCCGAACTAAGCTATCCTAGTACTTTTTCCAGAATACATTCAGAACTATTTTATATAGCTCCCAATTTTGACAATACGTTCTATTCAATTTCTTCAAAAAACTGGGAAGCTTTATGGAAAGTTAATTTTGGAAGTGAAGGGATAACTCAAAACCTATGGAAAATATATAATTATGATAATGAGATAGAAGAAGAGATTACCGAAAAAAATAAAGCAGCAGTAAGGTTGGTTACTCAAAAGTCGGTCGTTTTGTTGAAGAACGCAAACAACCTTCTTCCCTTAA
>JBGSNV010000109.1:0-15622 GCA_041739485.1 Chitinophagaceae bacterium | reverse complement strand
CGGGCAAGGGTATTTTCCAATCCTGTTTTCCTTGCTTTTACAGCAATCAAATTAATCCTTTTGGTATTCGGAGTTTTCAAAATAAAAAATTATCTTTAGAATTCGACCCGATACGGTATCTGGTTGTAAATGGAATGTCTATGGGATTTTTAGGCAAAGCAAACAGCAATTCTACGCCAACCGTCAGTCCTTTTGCGGCAGCCGGTGCTCTTGGGGTACAAACTAAATTGAGTGTAAGTAAGGCGAGCGACCCGGCCGAAAAGGAGGCCGATCAGGTGGCACGCAAAGTGGTGGATGACCAAAAAGATAAAAAAGCAGCCCTGCAAAAAGAAGAGCAATCTTCCGGAGGTAAAAAAGGCGAAGAGGATAAAAAAGTACAGGCCAAATCGGAAAGTCCTGAAAAAGAAAAGAAGGCTGCCACAAAACCGGAATCCGATAAAGAGAAACCGGTCAGTAAAAAGGAATCACCGGCTGAGGGTAAAAAAGACGAGAAAAAACTAGCAAAAAAAGAGGAGCCTAAAAAGGAAGAAGTACAAAAATTGCAATTGCAGGAAGAGGAAGAAGCCCAAACTAAACTGCAGCGGAAGGGAGAAGAGGAGGAGGAAGCCGCACAACCCAAATTGCAAAAGCAGGAAGAAGAAAAGGCACAAACCAAACTGCAACGTGCTGAAGATAAAAAAGAAGAAAAAAAGATCGCTAAAAAGGAGGATCCGAATCAGAAAAAACCCGTAGAAATGGAGAAAGAGCAGGAAGCATCTCCAAGCAGGATCAACCGGAAGGCAACCGGTCTTCAGAAGCAGGCGATACATCAGAAACCCACCGATGTGGCAAGAGCGGCAACAGGCGGGGAAAAAGAGGGCGAAGCCGACAGCGATGAGGCAGAACTCGCAGCCATCGAAGGCCGCATCAACACCAAACGCGGCAGTGGTATGCCTTTGCCCGATCAACTAAAAGCCGAAATGGATGCTTCTTACGGGCATGATTTTAGTGAAGTCAGAATCCATAAAGACAAAGAAGCGGCAGAACTCTGTGCCTCGCTCAATGCACAGGCTTTTGCCATTGGCAATGATATCTTTTTTAATGAAGGACGCTATGATCCTGAAAGTGATCAGGGGCGTGAATTACTTGCTCATGAACTCACCCATGTGGTACAACAAACCGGTAATATTCAACGTCAAGCCATTATGCGTAACCCTACGCCGCCGGCAGGTGGGGCAGGTCCAACCGGAACCGTGGATGAAGCTGCCAAACTGATTACGATCAGTTCGCCGGCCTTATCACTCCCAAGCATTAAAGGGGTTACGCATCGCTCCGCAAAATATCCCACACGGATCCGCTCTAAAAAGGCATACAACCGGGAGGCGGCTACTGCTGGTACCTCCTCTCAAACCACGCTGTGGGACAACGAGGTAGCCATAACCCTAGGCAGTAAGGTAGACGATTTAACCAATCGGGTTACCGCCAAGCCGCAAAATCCACGAAGCCCGGATGTGTACTATTTCAAATGGCAGAACATCAAGCTTTTCGGGACCAAAGAAACGCTGATTGAAAACAGTAAGAGACCGCTTTGGAACAAACAAGGCAATGCTTCGGCTTATGATGTGGATCATATTCTCGAGCTTCAGTTGGAAGGAGGCGAAAACAGCCTCGACAATCTCGAGTTACTCAACTTTAGTGCCAACCGGGGTTCCGGTTCTGCCATTTCGGGGGCCATCAATCAACAGGTAGTTGCTTTTTTACGTACCCCCGAAGGACAACAAACCAACAAGACAACGGCTGCAGCGGCTATGACTGAATATACGATTGAGTTTGGAAGCCGGGTTTTTGACCGGGAAACGGCCACTACAGCAAAGGGCAATGATTTTTGGGAATTATCCGATGTAAAGGACGGGAAGCATTTTGACAATTTTACGCCGATGACCACCCCGGAAGTGGAGGCGCTGACCGGGGAAAATATGGAGCCGACGGCCTTTACCTCACCGGCAGGAGGAGGAGCTATTACGGCTGCTAATGCGCGCATGCCCGGTTTTGAAGGGACGGTTAATATCCAAAGTCCCGATACTTCCACCGCCACCCCAGATCAGCAGGTAGGCTCGTTGAAGGGAAAACTAAATCCCAATCCCCGGTTAATTCGGCCGATGGATAATGTAGACATCCCCTTGTATGGTATGCCCGGTGTGGTAAAGGGCGGTTACATAGCCCGAAGACAATCAGGTAAACAGGGCCTTGAAACCGTTTTGCGCCGGCTTGATTTTATCGGACTCAGTCCGGTGACTATTTATACCGCTGAAATTCAACCCGGTGTGGGTCTTGTAGCAAGCGGCCGGATAGAGCCCACCGTGGAGATCATAGAGGGCTTGTACATCGATTTTACCATTGAAGGCAACCGCGTTACGCTGAGCCGAACGTTTACAGCAAGCGAAATTGCAGGGATTCCACCCCCTTTAAAAGTAAATGAAGCAAGTTTGCGCGTTTTTGCCGAAGGGGGTACTTCTGCAGCCTTGGGGATTGAGGGCAATATAAATTTTGAAATCACCAACGTAGGTACCGGCTTGCTAACCGCCTCGGCCAACAGTAGCGGGGTTTTCCGGCTTGCCGGGAATTTCGATTTTGATGAACGCCTTTTTGGTGGGGTGCGGGCAAGTGTGGCTGCTTCGTACGAGCATCAGGAAGGTACCCCCGATAACTGGAGTATTGAAGGTGATATCCGTGTGCCCCGCGGAAAAATCCCCGGTATTGATAGTGCAGAAGTACATGTAAGTTATGCCAACCGTATTTTTAATGCCACAGGTTCGGCCCGTTTTGGTATTCCCGGTTTGCAGGATGGAACCTTATCCGTAACCTATGGGAATGATCAGTTGCTGATAGAAGGAGAGGCCAATTTTAACCATCGCATGATCCGCAGCGGACAAGTGCGGGCCCGTATTGAAACGGTGGGGGATGAAACAAGTCTTTCGCTGTCGGGCACCGCAAGACCCAACATTCCGGGAGTAGATACCGAATTGTCCGTCTCTTACGTAGACGGGGTGATTACAGTGAGCGGTTCGGTAGGTTTCAACCGGGGCCGGCTTTCCGGAAATATCACCCTTGGTGTTACCAATCAGGCAGTAGGTGCCGATGGACAGCCTTCGGGTGGTCCGGGCAACGACCTGATTGCTTTTGGAAGTGGTACCCTGACGATTACCGTTACGCCCTGGCTTCAGGGAACGGCTACCGTCACCTTACAGCCCGATGGTAATGTGGAAGTGATAGGTCGGTTGGGCATTCCCGACGCTGTTGATATTTTCCCGGTCAAGGAAATTCAGAAAGACATTTTTCGGGCACCAACGGTGGAAATTCCCTTGTTTGCCATCCCGCTCGGACCCCGAAGCATCGGCTTGGTGGCTACCATCAGTGGCAGTCTGCAAGCCTATGCAAGTATTGGTCCGGGGCAGTTAACGCAGGCCGAAATAGAAGTGCGGTACAACCCGGCCCAGGAAGAAAACATGTCGGTAACCGGCCGTGCTAATTTCCGGGTGCCTGCCGAAGCGGGTTTAAGGCTTGCAGTGCGGGCGGGTATCGGGTTGAGCGTAGGCATTGCAAGGATTGGCGGCGGTATCGAACTCGGTGGTTCTATTGGCATAGAAGCGGCTGCAGAAGCGGGAGTACAAGTGAACTGGACGCCCACCAATGGCTTTGTGATGGATGCCGAAGCCTCGGTGAATGTGCAACCCAAATTTAAGTTTGATGTAACGGCCTACCTTGAAGCAGTTCTCGATTTGTACATTACGGAGTTCAGGGCCGAATACCGCAAAGAACTGTATGCTTTCGAGTATGGACCGGCGCTCAATTTCGGGGTTCGATTCCCGGTACATTATTCAGAAAATGAGCCCTTTGATATCTCGCTCGATGATGTACAATTTACGGCGCCCGAGGTGAATGTGGGAGACTTTGCCCGGGGCATCGGAGAGCAATTATTTGGTTGATATAAAATATTTCAGCATGATGAATACAATCGATAACTGGAACAACCGGGGGGTCGCTTTTTTGTCGCAGGGAGACCCCATACTTGCCGAAGAAGCCTTTCGGAAAGCCATTGCTGAAAATAAAAAGGACGGTACAGCCTACAACAATCTCGGGTTTCTGTTGGAACAACAAAACCGGCTCGAAGAAGCGGAATCGGTTTTGGAAAAAGCGATACAACTGAATGCAGAAAGCGCATCGGCCTGGTTAAATCTGGGAAATATCCGGGTGAGAAGAGGGCTTGGAGAAGCAGGGGCTGAATGCTACACCCGGGCACTCGAACTCGATCCTCAAAAAGTGCAGGCCTGGGAAAGTCTGTCTGCGTTGGCCATGTTGCAGCAGGAGTGGGAAACTGCAGGCAAATGCTGGCAGCAAACGGTGGCTTTGCAACCCGCAAATGCCCGCTACTGGACGCAGTTGGGGCTTTGCCATGCGGCACGCAGCAAGATGGAGGATGCAGTGGCCTGTTTTCAACAAGCAATTGCAGCCGATGTAAAGTATCCGGAAGCCTGGGGGCAGTTAGGGATTCTGGAAATGGCGCGTAATAATTTTGGGTTGGCACACAACGCCCTGCATCAGGCTTTAATTCTTCAGGACGATTTGCAAACAAGGTATCATTACGGCATTACCCTGCTTTCTTTAAACAAAGCCGAAGAAGCCGCCCGGCAATTTGATCTGATGCTGAAAGAGGTTCCGGATGATCCGAAGATATTGACCGAGAGGGGAGTGATTGCACTGGGATTGGGAGATAAACCCGGAGCCGCTGTTTTTTTTAAAGCTGCCTTACAAGCCGATCCCGACTATGAACGGGCTGCATCTTACCTCAAAAATCATGATTTATAAGCAGTTTTTTAAACCCGTAGGTCCATTTTTACCGGAAACCCTTTCCCATTTCTATTTGCCATAAAATGTTGGTAGTCCCCCTAAATTATTGGTAACCAACGGGATAGTTTTTTGGTTATTTCATTTTTCCTGATTAGAAAAGCATTTTAACCATTTTATTGTTACCAAATCATTATTGAATTATTAAGAATTACGCCCTGTCTGCATTGCAGGAGATGGCACCTTATTTTTGCTACCTATTCTTGTATTCCTAAGTATGTCTTTTTGCTATGTTTTTGTAATACCTGATTTAGTATGAGAATCTACTAAGATGGTTTTTGCCTGTAAAAAATAAACATAAACGAACCCCCTGCCACCTGATGTGCTGGGGGAAAAAGCAAGAAGGTATGTGTATCACTCATTTTCTTATTTCAAACAAAGTGCCCGATAGCCGGGTAGCTGTTCCCTGTTGCGGAAGCCTTTGGCTGTTATTGGGAGGGGTTTTTTGGGGAGAGGGGAAGGAAATTACAATGATTAATGAATTTAAAATAAAAGGTGTTGCCCCATCAAGGTAGTACCAAACTGAATATTATGATTACAAATTTATATACTAAGCCAAACAAAATTGTTGCGAAGGCCTCCATTTGTTTGCGCAGATTTTTACCCGGCTTTTTGTTGGTTGGGTTGATGATGTTGGGGGGAGTAGGGTGGGGGCAAACACTTTATGATTCATACACAGATGGAAATTTTACCACAGGTCCTGTTTGGGGAGGAAATACATCATCTTGGTCTATTGTAGCAAATAGCGATGCAGCTGCTGGGGCTACTGGTTCAAATACTTTAAGATTGGCCTCTACTGGAACAGCTACGGTATATTTGAGCAGCCAGATCACAAATTGGGGTCCAAGTCAGGAGTGGGGATTTTGGCTTGGGAGGAGAGGACAAGCCGCAACAGGTGCTAATACATCATACTTCTGGTTGTATGCCAACGAATCTAATTTAACAAGTGGAACAGTTGATGGATATCGAATAGCTCTTGGTGATAATACTGGTGGCGATGAAATAAGGTTAGAATATATTGTTAACGGGGCAGTTAGTTCTACAGTCATTACTTCATCGGGTTCAATAGCAAATGGTCAAACAGACTATGGGTTTCTTGTAAGAGTAACTCGCTCTAGTACAGGGGCATGGGCATTGTTTACCTCCACTTTACCTACATCAAATGGGTCTGGGGCTATTGCAACCGATATTCCAAGTTCTGCAAATACAACGGTAAACCAAGGTTTGGCTACAAATAACACTTTGGTGCCAGCAGCAAACGGATATGTAGGCGTAGCGGCGCTGCATAGCGCAGGTGTTGATGGTATTGTTGGTGCAGAATTTGACCAAATTTATTTTACAACTATTTCACCCCTTACTCCTCAAAATGGAGATATTGTTTTTACAGAAGTAAACTCTCGTGGTGATGGTTTTGAGTTCCTAACCATGAAAAGAATGGATTTATCCACTTTAAGCTTTACGGATAATGGTATTTGTAGTAACGACCTATTTCGTTTAAATGAAACCAATAGCATTCCTACCAACGTAGCCGCCTGGACCGATGTACCTGCCGGAACATTAGTGAGGATAGCCATGGATAACACGGGAACCAATGATAATAATGTATTTGATGGAACGCTTTGGTTTACAAGTAATACCGGCAATATAAATGCATCAGGGGAAAGCATTATTGCCTATACTGGAACAGCCAATGGAGCCGCAGGATGTGGTGGCAGCGGAACCAATTTTTACATATCGGGTATTATTTGGGAAACCACATGGAACACCGGCGCCACAAATACAGACAACTCTAAGGCTCCTGGAACAGCTACAGATTTTGAAGCAGGAAATAATGACAATAGATATTACACAGGAACTGCATTAGGCAGTGCAGCAACATTGAAAGGAACATTAGCCAATGGTATCCGGAGAATTGCGGACTGGGGTGGTGATAATAATGATCCAAAGGCATTTACAAATGTAACTCTTAAAAATATTCAGTTCAACGAATCTACCCTTTCAGGTACATTAAGTTTTACTGGACAAAGTGCAACAAGTGTTTCTGTAGATGCATCAGCCTTAACCACCGATGGTATTTCTGATACCCGATACATGGTGGTAGTGCGGAATGCTGCAAATCCTGATAATCCTGTGGACAGATATACTTGTTACAGTTCTGTATCAGGCAATTTTACCACTGCCCCTTCGGTAGTGACTGTTGTAAGTGGTCAAACAGCCACCAATACTTGCGGAACCCCAACCAATGGTAATGGAAAAGTGGTATATTTTGACTATGATTTGCCTGATAATTTAATCGTTACAAACCTGACCACCGGGGTAAATTATCAGTTTGAAGTATGGGCGGTAAACGGGAATGGATACAGTGCCAATATTAGTTCCAATGTAGTGTCGGGCAATTTCACCCCTACAGTTCCATCAAATACAACAGATTATTTCAGAAGCAATGTTACAACAGGCAATTGGGAAACTCCCGGCAGTTGGGAATCATCGCCCGATAACACTAACTGGAATACAGCCACACTTGCACCTACTTCGTCTGCTAATACCATTACTATCCGTAATGGCCATACTATTCAGGTAAATACTACAGTTACCCTTGACCAAACTATACTAGTTGGTAAGCTTGAAATTTTGAACAATGGTACTTTGTCATTACAAAATGGAACTGGAACCGATCTTACCATTCAAAGTGGCGGGGAATTAAATACGAATGCCTTTAGGAATTACAATCTTGAAATGACCTATGCTACAAGTTCAACCATAATTGTACAAACTGGTGGAAAAATATCTATTGGCACGGGTGCAGGTGTAGGAGGAAGTGGCTATGATGCCTTCACAACACGTTCAGGAAATACATGGCAAACCGGCTCAATTTATGAATGGAATAATACCGGAACTTTTGCTAGCTCGGGAATAACCTATTTTGCTACTGCCCCAGTTGGCACTAAGCCAATATTCAGGGTGACGCTTATTGGCGTAACATCGCCGGGTGGGGGAAGTGCAACAACTATCAACGGTATCCTTGAAGTAAATTCAAGTTTTACTTTTATTGGTGGAGGCACAAAAACTTTTAGAGATGGAATCACCGGTACGGCTACGCTTACGCTCTCTTCAGTGTTAGGTACCACCAGCATTACGGCGAGTGATGCAATACTAGGTGGGTCAATTACATTAGTAATTAACCGTGCTTTAAGTATAACCAATCTTGAAATTCCAACCGGTGCTTCTGTCACTTTATCAAACATCAGTACCAATGGTGTAACAAAAGGAAGCTCAGGGGTTCTCACTGTCAATGGTACCTTAAATATTACTACAGTAACCATATCTAATACAACGGGGAGTATTGATATTAATGGCACGCTAATAACATCCAAGCCAGAAGGTCTATTAGGATCAGGAGCCAACGTTGCATCTGGAACGATTAACGTAAACAATAACAGTACTGTAGAATATAATGCCAATGTGAGTCAAACAATCACAGGGTCTCTCAATTATTATAACCTTGTTTTAAGCGGTACAGGAGGGACAAAAACTCCTTCCTCGGCCACTACGATTAACGATAATGGTAGTTTAACCATATCGGGCGCGGTTAATCTGGATGCCGGTTCAGCCAATATTGGACCATCTAATACTACAAATGCAACGGCATTTACTATGAATAGCACGGGTGTATTTATTTTAGGTACTACAGGCAGCGGCAGGGCTTTACCTTGGATGGATGGAACTTATACAGTCACAAGTGGAATCATACGCTATAATGGGAGCAGTCAAACCATTCGTAATAAAACCTACCAAAACATAGAGGTAACAGGTTCAGATGTAGGTAACAGCATTGGAAATATATCCCTGAATAACAATGGGACCTTTACTGTAAAAACAGGAGGCACCTTCAGCATCAATGCCAATGCCATTGTAGGGCCCTCAGGAACGCAAACCGTAACTGTGGAAAATGGCGGGTTTTTTAACTGTGGTAATGAGGAAGGTTTGGTAGGTGGCACGCCGGATTTTGGAAACCCATCGGCTGCCATACGGGATGATATAGAGACCATTGATTTACAAGTTGGCAGCACCATTAACTATACCCGTTCCACTACTGACCAAAAGATTACTGCCCGCTCCGATTATAAAAACGTTACCATTAGCGGTGGGAGTTTAAAAATATTGCAGGGGGCCAGTAATATTGCTGGTGCACTCACCATGAATACTGGTATTGTAAATAATACATCATCCAATATTCTTACCCTCGGCCCCTCAACTACCACCTCCGGTGCAAGCGCAGCAAGCTTTATCAACGGTCCACTAGCTAAACAGGTAAATTCAACAACCACTGCCGCCTTCATCTTCCCAATTGGCAGCACCAACCCGGCCACCCGCTACAGGCCTCTTGAAATAGCTGATTATATCCACGATGGCGCAAACACTGCCACCTACACCGCAAGCTTTACCTATGGCAATACCCAATCCGATCCGGGGTTATCCAAGGACTTATTTGATCTTGTGGATGGTATCTGGGCTACTCAATACTGGAATGTTACCAAGTCGGGTACCGCTCCTGCCGGAACCCGGGTGGGTCTTTTTTACACCAATCCGGTGGATGGGGGATGGTCTGTTGCCCCCGACGCTACCAACAATGTGGCAGTAGCAACGTATAACGGAACCGAATGGAGGTTTACCAAACCCGAAGGCAACTTCAACAATTATCCACTCTTCGAAGAAGCCATCGATAACAATATTGTTTCTCAGGTAGTTTATAGCGAACAACTGACCTCCTTTAGTCCGTTTACCATAGGCCATGGTTTGTTCAGCCTGTTGGTGCTGCCGGTTAAGATCCTCGATTTTTCTGCCACTGCAAAGGAGCCTGATGCCCTGCTTGATTGGCAACTTGCCGATGCGGCTACCCTTGCTTACACTCTTGTGGAGCATAGCCAAAACGGAAGGGACTTTATACCGCTTGGAAAGGTAAATCCGGTAACCGGTCAACAATATCAATTCCGGCATGCAGCACCGGGCACCGGGCTGCATTACTACCGGCTGAAGCTGGTGGAAAAAGACGGTTCATCTACGTACAGCCCGGTGGAACAACTCCGTTTGGGTCAAAGCCAAACACTGATTGTAGGAATGGCCGGCAATCCGGTTATTGGCGGGCAGGCCCGAATCCGTATTTTTAGTGCCGTAAATCAGTCGGCAGATGTACGGGTTGTTGACCTTAGCGGCCGGGTCTTGCTGCAGCGTAAAATAAATTTAAGGGCAGGAGAAAATCTCCCGATAATTTCGTTGCCACAAGGAGGGACGGGTATGTATAAAATGCAGGTAAGCACTGCAGACGGAGTTTCGGCTACATTGTCTTTTATTCAATAATCAATATAAAATCTCAAAGAAAATCAACAGCAACATGAAGCAATTTTATTTATTGTGCAGTTTCCTCCTCCTCGGTTTGGCGGGTTTGATTGCACAGGGTACAGAAACCTTTAGCAATATTCCAAGTGCATCGAGCCCACCCAACTCAAGTTATACGATAAGAGATTGGAACGGTGACGGAGGAGTGGTATGGAATGCAACAGATGCCCGGACTGATTTGGTGATTGGTGGTAGCAAGGCCATTGCCATTAGAAATGGTAGCCTTACTGCCAATGCAATTCCCAATGGCATCGGCAGCTTAAGTTTTAAGCATGAACAGGAATTTACCGGTACAAATCCGGTTTTAGAGGTTTACGTTAATGATGTACTGATTGGTACTGCTAATCCTGAAAGGGATATAACTAATACTGCTCAGTTTCCAGGCATCAATGTGGGTGGTACTTTTAAGTTGGAAATCAGACAAATTACTTCCGGATTACGCATCAAAATTGATGATGTAACCTGGACCGCTTTTGTAAGCGGGCCTTGTGTGGAACCAGCTGCACAACCTACAAATATTCAGTTTTCCGCAATCACCGGAGGTTCGGCTACGCTGAGTTTTTCAGCGCCCAATCCGGCGCCTGATAAATACCTGGTAATCCTTGGTACCAATCCAAGTGCCGGAAATGAACCTTTTGACGGGGTGCCCTATACCGTAGGACAAACGCTTGGTAATGGAACGGTGATAGGATATGGCAATGCCCTTAGTTACAACCTTACCGGTTTAGGCGAAGGCACAACCTATTATGCTTTTATTTATGCCGCTAATGATATTTGTAATGGCGGCCCCAATTACCGGGGTAGTTCACCGGCATTTGGTTCGTTTACCACGCTTGTTGTTCCAACCTGTGTGAAACCAACCGCAGCTCCAACCAATTTTGGAGCCGTTCCCGGGGCTACTTCTGCCAACCTGAGTTTCACGCCTGCAGCAGATGCTGATGGTTATATAGTAGTAACAAGTACAGCTGCGCTTACCGGGTTTACTCCTCAGGATATGACGACTTATACTGCCGGGCAGGCTGCCGGAAATGGAATCATTGCCTATGTTGGCAGCAATCCTTCCCCCGTTATCAGCAATCTTACCATTAATACAAATTATCAGGTGCGGGTTTTTGCCCTTACCGGCTTCTCTTGTAAAAGCGGTCCTTTGTATTCCACAGCCTTCCTCGATGGTAATTTTACCACCTTGGGTACCACGGGCAATATTCCGGCCGGGTATTATGATACCACGATTGGCAGAACCTGTGCGCCTTTGAAATCAGCCTTGGCATGGAGGCTGAACACAACCATCACCCGCAATCCGCTGATGTCTAAAACCTACACCGAATTGTGGACACAATACCGCATCAGCGATGTGAAGCCGCGTGAAGTAGGAAGTGGTTCGACCAATGTAATTTGGGATATGTACAGCGATAATCCTACCGGAACGGATCCCTACAATTTCACTCCCGGCCCTACTAACGAAGGTGGACAACAAGATGGTGGCGGTGCGGCTAACTCAGAAGGTATTTTGTACAACCGGGAGCATAGTGTACCGTTAAGTTGGTTTGATGGCAATACCGGTACACCCGGTGCGGCTACCGACTATATGCACATTGTGCCTACCGATAAATTTGTAAATGCGCTGCGGGGTTCCTTTATTTTTGGAGAAGTAACCAACCCGACTACCACGACGCTGAATGGCAGTAAACTCGGTCCGGTTGCAATCTCCGGATTAACCGGAACTGCCTTTGAACCCATTAATGAATACAAAGGTGATTTTGCACGGGCCTTTCTTTATTTTGTTACCCGTTACCAGTCATCCATGACAGGTTTTTCCGGAGGTTCTAACGGTGCGCAGGCCTTCGACCAAACTACTTATCCGAGTGTGGATTTGCCATATCTCCGTTTAATGATCAAATGGCACGATCAGGATCCGGTTAGCCAAAAGGAAAGAGACCGCAACGATGCAGGCTATACCTATCAGGGCAACCGCAACCCTTATATCGACCGTCCGGAGTTTGTAAATCAGGTGTGGAGCAATGACTGTGGTATTTTGTTGCCGGTAAATCTTGTTTACTTCAAGGGAACTCAACGCGGTGATATTGCCCAACTAGAATGGCAGGTAACTGCAAGCGATAACGCGCTTCGCTTTGACGTAGAACGCAGTGTGAACGGCACTAATTTTACTTCAGTAGGTACAGTGGCCACCAACGGTGGACAGGTTTACCGTTTCGACGATAATATCAGCAATCTTGGCGGACGCCGGATTTATTATCGCCTCAAGGCTTACTATCCCAATAAGCCTTCCGATTACAGCGATATCTTCAGCATGCACCTGAGCAATAATGTTCGGTTTAGTGTATTCCCCAATCCGGCGGTAAATACCGTAACGCTCGATTTTGGTCGCAGCAGTTTTACCGGAGAGGTGATCTTCACCAACTTTACAGGTCAGCAGGTGGCGGTTAAAAAGATGAGTAACGTACAGGGACAAACTACTTTCTCGCTGCCGATGCTTCCTTCAGGTCGCTATCTTGTTACTTTACGTGATGCCGATGGCAGTGTATCGCCAATGGTGCAGACCTTTAATATCCTGCGGTAAAAAAAGAAGGATCCCTAAAATACTTCAATAGAAAATCCCCCGGCAAATGAATAGAATCGCCGGGGGATTTTTATTTTTTACTCCTCATCAGGAGTAAATGCGTTCTACAGCATCCTTGTATTTTTCCATAATAATCTTGCGTTTGATTTTGAGCGTAGGAGTCAGTTCTCCGCTATCAATTGTCCATTCTTTAGGGAGCAATTCAAATTTTTTCACCTGCTCCACCGGATTGAAATGATCGTTGTAGGTAGAAACAATATCGTTGTAATGATCGAGTACGATGCGCTCACTGATCGCTTCTTCGAGGGTATGGAATTTCATATTGTGTAAATGCATCCATTCCCGCAGTCCCGATTCGCTTGGTACAATCAAGGCTCCCACAAACTTGCGCTCGGCACCCACTACCATCATTTGTTCAATAAGCGGCGATTCTTTCATCAGATTTTCAATGGGTTGGGGCGCTACATATTTTCCCCCGCTTGTTTTAAACAATTCTTTCTTTCGATCGGTGATCTTTAAAAAAGAAACGCCTTTCCATTCCTGCCAAACACCGATATCACCCGTTAGCAACCATCCGTCTTTTATGGTTTCAGCAGTCAGATCGGGGCGTTTGTAATAACCCTGCATTACGCTCGGTCCTTTTACCAAAATTTCTCCATCCTCGGCCAGTTTTACCTCCTGCCCAAGGATTGCCGGCCCTACGGTTCCAAACTTGGTTTGTCCTTCGGTTTTGCGGTTTACGCTGATTACCGGGCTGTTTTCTGTGGGGCCATAACCCTCATAAACCGGGATGCCACCGGCATTAAAAATCCGCAGCAAACGTTCCTGACAGGCTGCCCCACCGGTAATGATGAATTCAATATTTCCCCCAAGCCCTTCCCGCCATTTTTTAAAAACGAGTTTGTTGGCAAGGTTTAATTGTGCCAGAAAAAACGGATTTTTCGATTTTAGATTATCGTATTTTAAACCCGTATTTACTGCCCAAAAGAAGATCTTTTTCTTGATGCCTTTCTGTTCATGCCCTTTGGCAATGATTTTATCATACACTTTTTCAAGCAGCCGGGGAACGGTGGTGAATCCGGCCGGTTGTACTTCTTTCAGGTTTTCACCAATGGTCTCCATGCTTTCTGCATAATACACCTGCAGGCCACCATGCAGGTAAATGCAGGTGACCATTCTTTCAAAAATATGATTGAGGGGTAAAAAGCTCAGGACTTTTTTACCCGGTGCCGGTTCAAAAGGAAAGCTTTTAATGCTGTTTTCTACATTGGACATAATATTCCGATGGGTAAGCATGACGCCCTTGGGTTGTCCGGTGGTGCCACTTGTATAAATGATGGTGGCAAGGTTGGTATCCGGAATATTCACATTGAGTTCATCCAGTTGTTGTTGGGTCGCTTCGTCTGCTATTTTCGTGAGTTCGGTCCAGTGATGGGCACCCGGTATTTGGTCAAACGTATAGATGCCCTGTATACCCGGCACTTTTTTGGAGACCAATCTCACTTTTTCGTACAAATCCTCATCCCCAACAAATACATACTTTATTTCTGCATCCTTAAAAATGAATTCGAGTTCTGCAGGATTGGTGGTAGGGTATATCGGGCAAAGGATAACCCCTGCCATTTGACAGGCAAAGTCAAGGATAAGCCATTCGGGCCGGTTGGTGCTGAGGATGGCTACTTTGTCGGCCTTTTCGGGGGAGTAATCCTGCCCAGACAAACCTGATTTCAGAAGCCCTCCGGCCAGGTCTTTACAATTCTGTATTACAGAAGATGTGGTATGGGTTTCCCATTGCCCGTTTACTTTAGCTGAAAGCATGGGCAGATCACCATAGTTTTCGAGTCGGTAAGTAAGCAGGTCAAACAAACGCGTTGGTTGGTTCATATAGCAATATTTTTTAAATCTTCAGGAATGGTGCTTTATCCAATCACCTATTCTGCTGAAAGAGCGTGGAAAATTCGGGCAATTTTGCCAAACAAAGCCTTGTTTTCTTCCAACAATCACTAAAAATGGCAAGTTTCAACTTTTTTTTCTGATTTCGAATGGAAAATGCCTTGGGCTGTCCCGTAAACATTGGCTTTCTTTGCCGTCGCATCCGGCAATGGTGGGTGCTTTCAAAAAAAGAAGCATTATGTGGCATCACCTGGCGGTTTTCATTCTTCGTTATAAAATTCCTTTGTTGGTTTTACTGTTGGCTAGTACGGCATATATGGGCTACCAAACCACAAAGCTGGAGCTCAGCTACGAATTTTCGAAAGCCATTCCTACCGATAACCCCCGCTATCAGGAATACCTGGGTTTCAAAAATCAATTCGGAGAGGATGGTAATGTGTTGGTTATGGGGGTGCAGGACCCGGACTTTTTTACAAAAAATCATTTTTTGGCCTATCGGAAAATGGTGAATGATATTCGAAAAATTAAAGGGGTAGAAGGCATGCTAAGCGTTCCGGATGCCATTGAACTCAAAAGAAGCGATACCTCTGAAACCCTGCTGGCACCTCCTATTTTTCCAAAAACAGAGGATGATAACCTCACGGATTCAGCGCTTGCAAGTCAGGAAGCTACATTTCGCAATCTTCCTTTTTACCGCGGTTTGTTGTTTAATCCCGATGCAGATGCTTATTTAAGCGGAGCCACCATCAATAAGGGGGTTTTGGCAAGTGCCGACCGTACCCGGGTGGTGAATGAAATTGTGGCAGTGACCGATACCTTTTCCCAAAAGACCGGTATTGAAGTGCACCTGAGTGGTTTGCCGCTGAT
>JBGSNV010000104.1:0-20053 GCA_041739485.1 Chitinophagaceae bacterium | reverse complement strand
ATCCAGGCTACTTCGTCATAGTTTTTAATCAGCGGATTTTCTTCAGTAAGGCAAAGCTTGGCTCTGCAAAAAAAGTTGATATGGCTATCGGCAAGATGATGAACCACCTGAGCTATAGTCCAACCTCCATCGCGGTATGGGGTCGCAAGTTGGTCGGCATCGAGATTTTCAATGGCAGCTTCCACCATATTGGGTAATTGTGCAATATTTACCAATCTGTCCCTTCTTTCATCATCGCTAAAAGGAACCGGCACATAGTCTCCAATGGGATATCTTAAATCAGTCATGATTGCTCTTTATGAGGTGTTCAATAAAATTAAATAAAAAGAGAGGGGCCTTGCAGCCCCTTCTGTTTATTTAACAATTTCCAATAATTCAACTTCAAATATCAAAAGACTTCCGCCGGGAATAGCAGGCGGAGAACCCTGCAAACCATATCCCAACTGATAAGGAATGAACAGTTTGAAGGTAGACCCTGCAGGCATTAACTGCAAGCCTTCTGTCCAGCCTCTGATTACCCCACTCAAAGGAAACTCAATCGGTTCACCCCGATCGCGGCTGCTGTCAAATTTCTTACCACTAAGTAAAGTACCTACATAATGTACTTTTACCGTGTTGGTATCCTGCGGCATCGGACCTGTTCCCAAAGTAACAATTTCATATTGTAATCCACTTTCGGTGGTTTTTACCTCGGGGCGTTTGCCGTTTTCTGCTAAAAATTTTTCTCCCTCGTCTATTACGGGTTGAATTTTCTTACGGGCTGCTTCCTGTAATTTTTGTCTGAGTACCTGATCTGCCATAGCTGGTTCAATTAATGGGGTTCTGCCTGTATCAATAACATCCCGAAACGCTTGTTTCAGGGCTTCATAATTCAATTGTTCAATACCTTGTTGTTTAAAAAAGCCCGCATCGAGCACCCCAATAGCATAACTCAGACTATCGAGGCTTGTCTTTAGGGTAAAAGCGGCAGGCTTGGGGGCAGCCGGTTTGGTAGCTGCCGGTTTAGGAGCCGGTTTTGCCGGTGGCTTCGTGTTTGTTTTGGTTTGGGCAATTACGGCACCGCCAATTACCAAAAACAGCAGGAAAATGGAAATACGCTGCATATACTTTTGTTGTTTGTTTTTATAATGGATAAAAGAATTTATTTGTTTTCATTGTTGAGATGGGTTTCGAGTTCAGCCATCATATCGCTGCTACCTATGAACATGGGACTCCTTTGATGCAACTCTTCGGGCTCAATATCAAGAATATCCATAAAACCGTTGGTAGCTTTACCACCGGCAAGTACTACAATAAATGCCATTGGATTACACTCATACATGAGCCTTAGTTTGCCTCTTGGCTTGGTTTTTGTTCCGGGATACATAAAAATACCTCCTTTAATCAGATTTCTGTGTACATCGGCAACCATACTGCCTATATAACGCTCTGTATAGGGTCCACCTTCTGCAGCCGTTTTAGTTTCACAAACTTTTAGATATTTCTGCACCCCTTCCCGGTATTCGGTAAAGTTGCCATAATTGGCACTGTACACCCTGCCGGTTGGCGGACATTTTATATCCGGATGACTCAGGCAGAACTCTCCTAACGAAGGATCGAGGGTAAAACCATTGACGCCACGCCGGGTTCCATAAACCATCATGGTGCTGCTACCATAAATTACATACCCCGCAGCCACAATCATTTTTCCAGGCTGTAAAAAATCTCGTTTTTCAGCAGGTTCTCCTAGTGGAGAAACCCTTTTATAAATACTGAAAATGGTACCAATACTCACATTTACATCAATATTGCCACTGCCATCCAACGGATCCATCAGCAATACATATTTGCTGTTATTACTTAGCGTATCATCAAAAACTACAATATCCTCATTTTCTTCACTTCCAACACCCGCACAAAAAATCGTATGGTTCAGCATGTCGATCAGGGCATTGTTGGCAAATTCATCCAATTTCTGCACGGTTTCTCCCTGTACATTTTCTTTATCCATCGCCCCGAGAATATCAGCAAGCCCTGCTCTGTTTACCTCTACATTGATTCTTTTAGAAGCAAGCCCAATGGCCCGCAATAATCCGCTCAGTTCACCGGTTGCCTGTGGAAAATTCCGTAAATCCTGAATGGTAAATTCATCAAGCGTTATCAATTTTCTCATCTTATGTATATTGGTTGCGATGGTGATTTATAAGAAGTGCGCAAAGTAAGCAGAAATGAAGCAATTGGAGTTAGGAGATTCGTAAAAGCAGGCCTATGTTTGCAGATTGGGTGAGAGAGGATATGGGGAAATCCCGCCCTTACAGAATGAAACGGGAAAGGGCAAACTTAAAAGAGCAACCCTGAAAGTGAAAGGAGCCATAAGGAATGGCTAATAAAAATTGAGCTTTAATCAATATTTCACCAAAAATGAGATCCTTTTTACAAGCAGACTTTAATGAATCATACATAAAGAACAACAAGGTATATGAAGGTTTTTAAATTTGGCGGAGCAAGCATCAGTACATTCGAAAGGATCAAAGGCGTGGTAGACATTACCCGTTCGGAGGTTACAAGACCCCTATTGATTGTGGTGAGTGCGCTTGGCAAAACAACCAATGCACTTGAAACCGTAGCCCGCCATTTTTTTGAAGGCAATACCAATGAAGCACTTGCCATTTTTGAGCAAATAAAAAAACAACACGTTAACCTATCCAAATACTTGCTTGTAAAGCAACATCATGCTTTTCAGGCCCAATTCAACGATATCTGTACCGAAGCCGAATGGATGCTGTACGATAAACCGGTACGTAATTATGACTATTATTACGATCAGATCGTATGCCTTGGAGAATTGTTTAGTTCTACACTTTTGTACCATACGTTTCTGGAAGAAGGTTTACAAACAGGCTGGATGGATGTACGCGATTTGTTGAGAACCGATGACAATTTCCGCGAAGGGCATATAGACATGGAGATCAGCCAAGCCAATACCGAAAAATGGCTGCTACCCATGTTGCAGGCAAAAAGCATTGTAATTACGCAGGGCTTTATAGGCAGTACCGATGAGAATGAAAGCACGACCCTTGGCCGCGAAGGAAGTGACTATACAGCAGCGATATTTGCAAAAATGCTGGGAGCTACCAACCTCACAATCTGGAAAGATGTAGACGCCGTATTAAATGCAGACCCAAGGTTATTTCCCGAGGCAACCACACTGCCCCACCTTAGTTACGACGAAGTGGTGGAGCTCGCATATTATGGAGCACAGGTGATCCACTCCAAAACCATGAAGCCGCTTTACAATGCCAGGATACCCATGTATGTAAAATCCTTTCTCAATCCCGACCTACCCGGAACGCTCATCAATAACGAACGTGAGCATGCCATGCCGCCGATGCTTATTAAAAAGAGCAATCAGGTGATGATGACCTTTCGCACAAGGGATCTCTCCTTTGCGGGGGAAGAGCCGATCGGGATTTGGTATCAATTGTTGCAGGAACTTTTTATGAAACCCAACCTGATTCAAAACGGTGCGGTTCAGCTGGTCGCTGTATTTAATGACCATGCTGAAAAAATCACTGAACTCGCTATCCGTGCCGAAGCAATTTTTAATGTACAGGTACAAAGAGGACTAACCATTTTTACCATCCGACATTACACGCCGGAAGCCATTGCAAAATACAGTTCAGGATTTGAGCCTATTTTGACCCAGAAAACCTCGGATACTGTACAGTATGTTTATGTAGAAGCGGGGAAATAAAGATCAATCATCCTCATCCTTTTCAATGACCACTTTAACCTCTACCTTTGGTTTGGCAGTGACAACAATATTTTGTGAAAGCTTTCGGGGGAGTGGCTTTTCCTTAATAGATGCCGGATTCCATAAAGGCATTTTTTCAAACCTCTCAATAATGCGGTTGTTCATTTCATTGTTGGCCATTTTATCCACTTCCACATTCACTACCTTCCCTTTAGCGTTTACAATAAATTCCACGGGAATAAAGATCCTTTCTTTATCGGGAGGCATATAATCTGCAAGGGCTTCACCCAAATCGTCTACAAACTTTTTAAATCCATCCATACCACCGGAATAAGTAGGATAGCCAGTGATGTAAGTTCTGAGTTCTTCATCGGTGTACTTTTCACGAAATCCGGTTTTCCGGGGTTCTATATTTTCCTTAAAAACAGGAGGCGGTGGCGGTGGAACCGGTCTTTTAGGAATGGTAAATTCCTGCAACATGGTATAATCTCCGTTTCCGTTTATGACGATATTAGGGATCTGCTTTTTGGTTTGAAAATAGTAGTAAACTTTCTCCAGATTAAACGCCAATGGCCTGTATTCGGGGTGAATTTTAAGAAAATCTTCAATGACTCCCTTGCTTTTATCTTTTTTAAACTGAACCGGAAATACATGGAGTGGAATAAAGTCCTGACCCGCGGCCCGGGTATTGGCAGCAAGAACGTACAATTCCTCGATCATGGGATCGGTAAGCGGAATACATCCTACGGTTACGCAGCTTCCATGAATGTAAATCTCCCCTCCGGGTCTTTTTTGATCGCTCAATATCCGATCGGAGGCATTGGGGTAATTGACACCAAGTGCCAGATGATAGGAACTATTTGGCCTGAATTGATTGATGTAATAAAACCCTTCAGGAACCTGATAATCCCCTTCAAAACGCTTTGGACCGAGGCTACCGGCAAGTGCACATACCTTATAAGTTTTGAAGCGACGATACGGATCCTCCGGCTTTTGCTTTACCCAAACTTCCAGCTCACTGTCGTATTTGAAAGACCGGATGTACATATACTTTGCCGGCCAAACCAGAGATTTTTCCTGAAATTCCCCTTTTAGTTTCGACTCAATATGCAAAAAAGCATCGTCCACCCGCTTAAAGGACTTCTGATAACTTAAAAAGTCAGCGGGAGGAGCGGGTTGAGCCAAAAGAAAAAGAGAAGAAAACAAAAAAAACAAGAAACTGCTCAAAAAACGCATGAAGTGACACTTTACAAATGACCTGAAAAAACAAAATACAGAAAGATAACGATCAAATTTCAGGTAAAATTACAAATTCCCCCGCTGTTCCTGTTCCCTTTCAATCGCTTCGAACAAAGCTTTAAAGTTTCCTTTACCAAAACTACGGGCTCCTTTGCGCTGAATGATCTCAAAAAACAAGGTGGGTCGGTCTTGTACCGGCTTGGTAAATATTTGCAAAAGATAACCTTCTTCATCCCGGTCAACCAGAATTCCAAGGTCCCGGAGCGGTGTAATATCCTCATCAATATCCCCTACCCGATCAAGCAAATCATTGTAATAGCTTTTTGGAACCTGTAAAAAAGAAACGCCCCGGTTACGCAACGCTGTTACGGTAGCCACAATATCATTGGTTGCCATAGCCACATGTTGCACTCCTTCCCCACCATAAAAATCAAGGTATTCTTCCACCTGACTTTTCTTTTTACCGGCTGCCGGTTCATTAATCGGAAATTTCACATAGCCATTTCCATTGCTCATTACCTTACTCATAAGCGCCGAATACTCTGTCGAAATATCTTCATCATCAAAACTCAGGATATTTTTGAATCCCATTACTTTTTCATAAAAACTAACCCGGGGATTCATTTGATTCCAACCCACATTGCCTACACAGTGGTCAACATATTGCAATCCGGTGGGTTCCGGGGCAAAATAAGGATTCATCCACTCCCTGAAACCAGGCAAAAAAGCGCCTTTATAATCCTTTCTTTCAATAAAAAGATGAACGGTTTCTCCATAGGTATGTATACCACTCAGAACAACCTGTCCGTTTGCATCCTTTTGGGTGGTGGGTTCAAGATAGCTTTTCCCTCCGCGGTTTGTGGTTTGATGCCAGGCATCCGTTGCATCATTTACCATCAGTGCCAATACTTTTACCCCGTCTCCATGTTGGTAAATATGGTCTGCTATAGCATTATCGGGGCGCAATGGAGTTGTAAGTACCAATGTTAGTTTGTGTTGCCGTACCACATAACTTACCCGATCTGTTTGGCCTGTTTCGGGGCCCGCATAGGCAAGTGCCTGAAAACCAAAAGCGGTCATGTAATAATGCGCGGATTGTTTGGCATTTCCTACATAAAATTCTACATAATCGGTTCCCATTAAAGGGAGAAAATCATTGGCGGTAGCTTTATGAAGCGCTTCTAAAAGCGTGGAAGTCATTATTGAAAAAATTAGAAGGATCAACAGATTATAAACTGTATCGATCCGATGAGAAAAGTTAAAACTGAAAAGTGTCTTTTATAACAAAAAACATCAAAGCCAATATTAAATGGGGAAAGCCATTGTTAGGCCTCCCCGACGGATGCTTCAGAAGCATCTATGGCAAGTGCAATCATCAGAAAAATATAGGAATTCAATTTTTCCATGTTGCAAAGTTACCCATAAAACCTATGCAAACATTGGGTAATTCCTCAAAATCAAAGCGGTTTCTCATTCATACACCTGCAATTTTTGGCGCAGGTATTTTATTTCCTCCTCCATTGTTTTCATTCTGCCAAGCATTTCATTCAATACTTCCAGTCCGTCCACATTCACCCCAAGATCATGGTGCAGTCTGTAAAACCTTTCAATTTCTCCTACCTCATCTACAAGGATATAATATTCATTCGCTTCCCTTTCAAAATTGATCAGTTCCCTTGAGATCAATGCCTCCAGAAAAGCGTACTCCATCCGCGTTTTAAGGCAAAATTGAGATACCTGTATGTAATTTGTTTTTTCCATACCAGTGCTTTTATATTATAGAGTGCCGGATCTGTTGACCCTTTTTAAAATTAATTTCTTAGTGCATTCAACTTCCTGAGCAATTCTTTTTCTTCATCGGTCAAATTGCGGGGAAGTTCGATTTCGAGTGTCACATACAAATCTCCAAACTCTCCTTCTTTTTTATAGCGGGGCATCCCCTTAGCCTTTAATTTTACTTTCTTGCCATTTTGTGTTTCGGGATCCACCTTCAGTTTCACCTTTCCGGAAAGGGTCTCAATCAGTTCATCTCCACCGAGTAAGGCTTTGTACAATTCGAGTTTTACATTCAAAAAAAGATCATCCTTTACGCGATTGAAAGGGGTATTATTTAGAATTTCGAAGGTGAGGTATAAATCTCCGTTTGGACCTCCATTGCTCCCCTCCCCTCCGTGGCCTTTGATGCGAATGACCTGCCCGTCTTCCACACCGGCCGGAATGGTGAGGCGTATTTTTTTATCTCCAATATCAATCGTTTGCTTTTGGGTAGTTAGGATATCGCTAAGATTCAAACGGAGCGTAGCCTTATAATCAGGCCCTTTGAAGGAGGACGTCCTCTGCTGTCTGCCCGCACCCGGAGCGCCGCCACCCCCGAAAAGGGATTCGAAAAAATCGGAAAATCCCGACTCATCAAATTGTCCGCCATAAGATTCATAAGGAGACCCTTGTTGGAAACCGCGCCTGCCCTGTTGCTCGCCTTTTGCTTTTTCATAAGCATCCGCATGTTTCCAGTCTTTGCCGTAAGTATCGTACTTCTTGCGTTTTTCCGGATCGCTCAACACTTCATTGGCCTCGTTTATTTGTTGAAACTTATGATGTGCAACCTTATCATCCGGATTCAGGTCAGGATGATATTTTCTGGCAAGTTTTCTGTATGCCTTTTTTATATCTGCTTCCGTAGCCTCTTTTTTCAATCCAAGAATACTGTAATAATCAATAAATTCCATAACCAATAATTAATTGACCCTGATGGCTATTCCATAATAATCATCACACGTAAATCTACACAAAATCTATTGATTTTCAATTAGAAAAGAATGAAAAAGTCGATATTGTTCCCAGAACAAGGGATCCTTATGAGCGGTCGTCCAGTCCGGCTTGCTCCATTTGAGCACCGGCCTCTTCCACCCGCTCCCCAATGGGCTTTTTTACAAAAATTTTTACGATCAGAATGATGGCTGTAATTGCAAATACTCCCCCGATAATCAGGTTAAGCAAAGCCTGATTGGTTTTCAGGTTTTTAACCAGCAAATGCCCTCCGGCTACAAAAATGCCGAGTCCAAGCAAAGTTCCGATAGCTATCCCGAATATATATAAGTTGTAATAAATGGGCTGGTTACGCAATATTTGTTTAGAGAATAAAACGGAAGTCCATCCAAACCAAAAAGGGATTTGAAGCGGATTGATGGCACTCAAAGAAATACCCAATAAAAAGTTAGGAAGTTGACTTTGTAAAACAAAACTCTTTTGGGTGGAAGGATGAAAGGCGGCCCAAAAACTGGCAAAGGCAAGCAGCAATACAATCACAATCCCACCCCATTCCATGTAGCGGAGCAGTTTTGAGTTCTTCATGATCCAATGAACGCCGGCCACACTGAGCCTTACGTAGAGCACTTCAACAAGCGCCACCCCAATACTAAAATAGACAGCCTGTTGCCAACCCTCCGAAATAGAAACCTGCATGGCTGCCATATTGAGGGTTCCAAGTGGAAGTGCCCCCAATAAACTGATGAATGCCCCCCAAAGAACCACCTTGAACAAAGCCTTTTTTTCTGCCATAGTAGATCACAAATCTAAAGAAGGACTGCTTGCAAAAAAACTTAAACCTATACACAATCCACAACATCTTTGCGAACCTCTTACATTTGCCACACACAAAAGTATTTGAAAGCAGATGACAATTAAAACCATGGCAGCAATGGCTGCATCCGGAGAAACTCCTGAAATCCTTTTTTGGGTAGGTTGTGCAGGTAGTTTTGACCAACGGGCACAAAAGGTTACCCGTGCCTTTGCACAAATTTTGGAGAAGGCAGAGATTTCTTTTGCTGTTCTCGGAAACGAAGAGGCCTGTACCGGAGACCCGGCAAGACGCGCCGGCAATGAGTTTTTATTTCAGATGATGGCTTTTCAAAATATATCCACCCTGAATGGTTATGGAATTAAGAAAATTGTTACTACCTGCCCGCATTGCTTTAACATCCTGAAGAATGAGTATCCGGCACTTGGCGGAACTTTCGAAGTGATCCACCACACTACCCTTTTGCAGCAACTCATCAACGATGGGAAAGTAAAATTAAAAGAAGGCGGAAGCTTTAAAGGCAAAAAAATTACTTACCACGATAGTTGTTATTTAGGCCGTGCCAATAATATATACGAAGCTCCAAGAGCTGTATTGGAGGCGCTTGACGCCGAATTGGTAGAGATGAAAAGATGCCGAAGCAACGGGCTTTGCTGTGGGGCGGGCGGTGCTCAAATGTTTAAGGAGGAAGAAAAAGGAGATACCCGGGTCAATTGGGAAAGAACCACAGAAGCGTTGGAAACAAATGCCAGCATCATTGCTGCTGCTTGTCCCTTTTGCAATACCATGATGAGCGATGGCGTAAAAGTAAATGAAAGAGAAGCGGATATACAAGTGCTCGATGTTGCAGAAATGATCGCACAAAGCCTCGCATGATTCGGGAAAGGGAGGCAATGGATCTGCTCGAAACAGCAGTTGTATACTCAGTTAATCGGTATGATTGAAGATATTGTACCCAAAATCGAGCAAATCTTCCTCATTATTCAAAATGCGCAACCCCTCTATTGTTAAGAGGGAATTTTGAAGAATGTACCCGTTTGCCACAAGATAAACCCTGGGAAACATTTCCCGTAATCGGGTAAGATATACCTCCGGACTTTCCTCCTGCAAGTTGGCTATAAAATGTACATATATATGTGTAGGCTTATGCTTTTGAAAAAATAGCTCTACCGTTTCAAGCGATGTATCTGCTCCGAGGTAAACGGTATGGTATCCATTCTTTTTTAAGAGATAACGCATAAATAGCAGGGATATCTCATGATGCTCTTCTTTAGGTGCAAAGAGTAATACATTTCCCGGACGCTGCAACTGACTTTGCTCTAGCCGGTCTGTAGCTTCGAGCACTTTTCGGATAATAATATTGGAAGCAAAATGCTCCTGTCCGGGCAATACTCTGTCTGTTACCCACATAACTCCAATGCGCTTAAGCAGGGGAAAGAGAAAATGAATCATAATGGATTCAAAATCATGTTTTTTCTCAAGTTCGTAAAGCACCCGGTCAAATGCCACCTCATTGAGATCAAGAACAGCCTCGATGAGTAAGACCACTGAAAAATCATCCCACTTTTCAGTACTCTTTTTGGCTTGGATCAAATCATTTATTTCATCGGTTTTTAAAACCGCCAACGAACTGATTTTATGTCCGAGGTTATAAAGGTAAACCACCTTTAATAAAGATTTCAAGTCATCATTGCTGTAAATCCGATGATTGCTTACTCTGCGATCAGGTTGCAATAAGCCATAACGCTGTTCCCAAACCCTTATAGTATGGGCTTTAATGCCGGAGAGACGCTCTACAGCCTTTATTGAGAATTTATTCATACTAGAAGTTGTATTATTATCCTTATATGGGCATCGTAAAATTAAGAGCCCTCATTCAAAATGCTCCCCCTTGTTAAAGAACCGTAATCCTTCTTTTCAACAGGAGTTAACAAAAAACATCCGAGCCCATCTGGCGATTCCTGCTAAAAATCGGATAATCGTTACTCCGACTGAGGATCCTGATTTTTATTAAATATTACCCAAAGCCAACCAATATTTGTTTTTAGGTTTGGTGGGGAGCCCTGAAATGGTATTTTTGTGAGCCTTTTGCAACGTATGCAGGGAGTAAATTTTTCTTAAAATATAAAAAATGGGTTGGATTCTATTTCTTGTAGGTGTTTTAGGCTGGCATATTGGCATGTATGGTATGTTTAAAAAGGCTGGCATTGCTCCCTGGAAAGCCTTGATTCCTTTTTACAATACCTGGTGCATTGTAGAAATTTGTAAATTAAAAAAGTGGTGGTTTTGGATTCAGTTGATACCGATTGCGGGTCAGTTTATCACAATATGGATCACCATCATATTTGTAATGCATTTTGGTCGCTTCAATGTTTTTCATCATGCCGCCACCATTTTTGTTCCTTTTATTTACTTTCCGTGGCTGGGTTTTAGCAAAGACGAAAGATTTGCCGGAGATTTGGTATTTAAAAATTATAAAAAACCGGCAAGCCGCGAATGGGTTGATGCAGCCATATTTGCAGTGGTTGCCGCTACCATAATTCGAACCTTTATTTTCGAAGCGTATACCATTCCTACTCCCTCCATGGAAAAGACCTTGCTCGTCAATGATTTTCTGTTTGTAAATAAGGTTGCCTACGGACCACGGATTCCCCAAACACCGTTGAGTTTTCCTTTTGTACATAACCTTTTACCCAGAAGCCAGGCACCAAGCTATTTAAAATGGATACAACTCGATTATGCAAGGGTACCGGGCTACCGGAAAGTGCAGAGAAATGATGTTGTGGTATTTAATTTCCCGCTGGGTGACACCATTATCAATTTGCCGGATTACGGTTCTGCCCGTCCACCCTATCAGGTGCTTCGCGATGAAATGGGAGGAGACAAACAAAGATTTGAAGCTAAATATGGTTCCGACATCATTGTACATCCCATGGATAAGGCAGACAACTACATCAAAAGATGTGTAGCTGTCCCCAACGATGTGCTTCAAGTAAAGCAGGGTGTTTTGTTTATCAATGGAACCAAAGGAGTGCTACCGGAAGGTTCACAATCCTTATATCAGATTACTACGAATGGAACTGCCATTGATTTTGAAGCTATTGAAGAAAATTATGATATTGATATCCGCTGGGAAGACAAGGACCTTCAATTGCCGTATCTCCGTCAGTTTTATCAGAAATATGGTTATTATGAGATTAATCTTTCAGAAGAGTCTGTTGAAAAAATCAGTAAACTCCCTATGGTAACCTCCATAAAAATTTATGACGAATTTCCAAAAAGCGGTCTTTTCCCTTTTACCCGGGATAACACATGGTCGGTAAACGATTACGGCCCTTTGAAAGTACCTGCCAAAGGAGCGACTGTACCCCTCAATGCTTCTAATATTGAAACTTACCGCCGCATTATCTCCAACTACGAAGGTCATACGCTGGAAGAAAAAGACGGTAAATTTATTATTGATGGCAAAGAAACCAACGAGTACACCTTTAAGTATAATTATTACTGGATGATGGGTGATAACCGCCATAATAGTCAGGACAGCAGATACTGGGGTTTTGTACCGGAAACCCATATTGTAGGGCGTGCAAGCCTGATCTGGTTTAGCTGGGAAAATGGTCCCCGCTGGAATAGATTATTCAAATCAATAAAATAGCTTATTTTTATTGGCCGATATTCAAAGAAATCCTTCTCCAACCGGGGAAGGATTTTTAGTCGGGTAAACCTTTTATCAAAAGAAAATAAAAGAATGGCCCAAAAAGATCATGTTTTTTCCTACGAGTGGCTCGAAGAAGCCAATGAATTAAATACTGTGGATCAGGAATTGTTGCAAAAAGCAAGAGAAGCAACGAAGAATGCTTATGCTCCCTATAGTAATTTCAGGGTTGCGGCAGTAGCGAGACTTTTGAATGGGGAGACTTTGGCTGCAACCAATCAGGAAAATGCCAGTTACCCCGTAGGCATCTGTGCCGAAAGAACGTTGCTGAGTGCGTTGTCAAGTGTATATCCCAATCAACCTGTTGAAACCATTGCAATCAGTTATTTTAATGGAAACGGAGGTGTGGCCAACAAACCCGCTACCCCCTGTGGCATTTGCAGGCAAAGCCTTTTGGAGTTTGAGCAAAGAACCGGCAAACCTTTGCGGATTCTGATGGCAGGAACTTCCGGACCGGTAATGATCCTTTCCTCTGCAGCCGACTTGCTGCCTTTTGGGTTTGGACCAGATGACCTGAAAGGATAATCACCAAAAGGTTGTCTGAAATACTTTTCCGGAAAATTTTGCTTCGTGCCCTAGCAGCCATTGTTTCCTGTGAAGTTCCCATGCGTATCCAACAAGTCCGCCATCAGAACCTACAACGCGATGGCAGGGCACAACAATAGCTAGTTTATTTCTGCCATTGGCAGCTGCTGCAGCGCGGATACATTTAGGGTCTCCGAGCCTAATGGACAAATCGCGGTAATTGATTGTTTTGCCAAAGGGTATCTCTTCAAGACTTTGCCAAACCCGCTGTTGAAAACCGGTTCCCTCCTGCTCAAAAGGAAAAGAAAAGGATTTCAGCTCCCCCTTGAAATAGGATACGATTTGCTTTTCGACCTCAACCAACAAAGGGTTTTCCAGAGTCGGAGTAATTCCCTCTTCTGTATCAATAAATTCTATATTATTTACTGCTATTCCATTACTTTTTACTAGTAGGGAACCAATAGGAGTTGCAATTAACTTGTGAAACATATGGGTCACAAGCTACAAAAAAGGAAGTTTTTTCAACCTATTTTCTGCCCGTTGCCCACTGACTTATCTGGTTGTAACAACACCACAGATCCGTCTTCTGCATATACACCCAATACGAGACATTCGCTTATGAAATCAGCAATTTGCCTTGGAGGGAAATTGATCACTGCAATTATCTTTTTTCCAATGAGACCACCGGGAGTATAATGTACGGTAATTTGCGCAGAAGATTTTTTAACTCCAAGATCTCCAAAGTCAATCCATAACTTAAAAGCAGGTTTCCGGGCTTTGGGAAAAGGCTGAACCTCCACGATCGTTCCCGAACGTATGTCTATCTTTTCAAAATCTTCCCAGGAAATAGCAGCCATAGATCAATTCAATTGAATATCACCGTTCAGTTCTTCAGGATTGCTGAAAACATGAACCTCATTGTACAGCGTATCACGTTCAACGGCAACCCTTCCGGCCTGATTGATTAATGCCACCAATTCCTGTGTACTCATTGCCGGGTTTTGCTCTTCGCTGCCTGCCATGCTGTATATTTTGGTGCTGTCATCAATCGTACCGTCCACGTCGTTTACCCCAAAGCTCAAACTCATTTGTGCATTGTGACGACCCAACATTGGCCAATAAGCTTTCAGGTGGGGGAAATTGTCCATATACAACCGGGCAATCGCGTACATTTTCATATCCTCAATCAGGGTTGTTTCGGGTACATGGCTCATTTCATTATCGAAATTGCGGAACTTGAGGGGAATAAAAGTGTTGAATCCCCGGGTTTCATCCTGCAACTGCCGCAACTGTTCCATATGATCGATCCGATGCTTGTATTCCTCTACATGACCATAAAGCATGGTTGCATTGGTATGCATACCGAGCAGATGCGCAGTTTTATGGATATGCAACCAACCCGGACCATCGACCTTATCGTTGGCAATTTTTTCCCGAACCTCCGCATCAAATATTTCGGCGCCTCCACCGGGCAGCGATTGCAATCCGGCTTCATGCATCAGCTTCATCCCTTCTTCTACACTTACCTTGGCCTTTCGGAACATGTAGTCAAGCTCCACCGCGGTAAACCCTTTGATATGGAGGTCGGGGCGATGTGCTTTTATTTTTTTCAACAAATCAACGAAGTAGTACAAATCCATTTTTGGGTGTACCCCACCAACAATGTGAACTTCGGTAACCGGCTTGCCGTCATAGCTTTTAACAATATCAAGCATTTCATCAATGCTTAACTCCCATCCCGCTTCTCTATTCTTGTACAGTTTACTGTAAGAGCAAAATTTACAACTGAATACACAAACATTGGTTGGTTCAATATGGAAATTACGGTTGAAATAGGTTTTGTGGCCGTGCATCTGCTCCCTTACCTGATTGGCTAGAGTTCCAAGCCAACCTACAGATCCTTTTTCAAACAAAAGCAACCCCTCTTCAGGATTCAGCCGCTCTCCGGCAAGCACTTTCTGGCTAATTTTAATCAGTTGCGGATCATCGGTTGCCACTTCAAGAATATGTTTAGTTGCTGTCATCTTATCTATTATATATACAAAAATACAACCAAGGGCTTGTATAGGTTCAAAATCACTATTTTCGACGCCTATTCTAACAGTTCATTTAACAAATATAACCGCATGCAGCGCTTTCATGGTGTCATTGGTATTTTACTGATTCTAGGCCTTGCTTTTTTATTTAGCAATAATCGTCGAAAAATAAATATCCGGCTCGTATTGAGTGGAATGGCTTTGCAAATCGTGATTGGCTTGTTGGTGTTGAAAGTGCCTTTTATTACAGCCTTCTTTCAAAAGCTAGGTCATGGCATGCAGCGTATTGAAGAATTTGCAAAAGCAGGTGCCAATTTTGTTTACGGGGGCATTGCTTCAATTGGCCGCGACGGTGAGGCTGCCAATTATGCCACACCGGGCATGTTTGTCTTCGCATTCAATGTGGTGTCAACCATTATTCTGGTTACAGTAATTGTGGCAGTATTGTATCACCTGCGGGTAATGCAGTTTATTGTATCGATGGTGGCAAAGGCTATGAATTTTATAATGCGGGTTAGCGGCGCAGAAGCCTTAAGCAATGTGGCAAGCGCTGTGGTTGGACAAATTGAAGCGCAGGTAATGATACGACCTTACCTCGCCGGAATGACCCGCAGCGAATTGCTGGCTAGTATGAGTGGTAGTTTGGCCTGTATTGCGGGGGGCATCCTTGTTGTGTATGCCAACATGGGCGCCAATGCGGGATTGGACCTCGCCCCAAAACTCATTACGGCAAGCCTGATGGCAGCACCGGGAGCATTGGTTATTGCTAAGATTGTTTTTCCTGAAACCGAGGAAAGCCAAACCATGGGTAAAGTAAAACTCGATGTAAAAAGCCAGTACAGCAATATCATTGATGCTGTAAGTCATGGAGCAAGCGACGGGATGAAAATCGGTATGAATGTTATTGCCATGTTGATTGGATTTATAGCGTTGATTGCCTTTATCGACTATATTTTGATTGGCATCGGTCATATATTCAATCCAGGATTTGAACTGAGTCTGAATTTTATCTTCGGAAAACTGTTTACTCCGATGGCCTGGTCAATGGGGATTCCAAATGCGGATGTAGCCAATGCAGCTACCCTTCTTGGACAAAAACTGACCATCAATGAATTTGTTGCTTTTACCAATATGACCAACAAAACGGTTCCGATTGTAACCGAAAAAGGATTACTAATCGTAAGTATTGCCATTTGTGGGTTTGCTAACTTTAGCAGTGTGGGCATGCAAATTGGAGGTATTGGCGAATTGGCTCCTACACGGAGAGCCGATCTGGCAAAACTGGGACTGAAAGCCTTGCTCTGTGGTACCCTTGCTAGTTATTTATCGGCTACTCTTGCCGGAATCATTATTGGATAGACGGTTTTAACAAAGCGCCATTTTATTTTTATCTTGCATTTTATCCGTCAGAAAAAACGGAAATGCAGGATTCTTACGATATTTATTTATTCCTAAAGCATTCAGGTTATGAAAAAGGGGATACAAACCTTGTTTTTGTTTTTAATGTGTGCCTCTGTTCTAAAGGCACAAAACACAGTCACTGATTACAATAAAAACCTGGCTGACTCATTGGGCGCCGATGATTATGGCATGCGGATGTATGTGATGGCCATCCTTAAAACCGGCCCTTCTAAAAAAACCGACCGGGCTTTGATAGATAGTGCATTCAATGGGCATATGAGCAATATGGGTATACTGGAAAAAGCCGGCAAACTGATTGTTGCAGGTCCTTTTGGTAAAAATGAGATGGGTTATCGGGGCATCTTTATCCTGAATGCTGCAACGGTAGAAGAAGCTAAAAAAATCGTAGCCACCGACCCAGCTATCAAAGCACAACTACTTGATGTAGATTTGATTCCCTGGTACGGATCGGCTGCCCTGCCTAAATATTTAGACTTTCATAAGCAGATAGAAAAAACCCCGGTGTTGTAATGAAAGTACTGGTCTCTGAATCCATCCCTGAATTACCTGCGGGTATCAATGATGTACTGGATTTTCCAGACCCCGTTGATTTTTACCAATTGAAAGGAATTGACCCCTCCATGACTTTTCTTTTGCTGATAAAAAAATTCATAAGGAGTCCATACAGAAGCAAGAGCTCCATCAATATGAATAGCTCCAAAACTAATTTGCTCATCAAGCTCACCTGGTTTTCTGCTTCCTATACTTGCTCCAAAAGCAAGTAAAGATTGATTGCGCACTACCGCAGATCCATCACTTGCTTTTGCGATAGTTTGCAACTGGCCTTGTGGCCAAAAGGCATCCACTACACCGGCTGAATCGGCTTTTTGCATGGCTTCAAAAAGCATGTTTACAGCCTGCCTTACCTGATCTTCATCAGATTGACCGAAACTTAAAAAGGAAGTGCTTAAAAAAAAAGCAGTACAGATAACCGTGAGGAAAATTGATCGCATAAGCATTTGCTTTGGAAACAAATATAAAAGCCATTTAAATGAGATATGCCAAAATCAGGATAAACGGAATTCTAAGTTAGAAGATCGGTAATGACAAAAATGGCAAAAACCACGCTTGCGATGCCATTGGCAGTCATAAAGGCAATATTAACCCTGCTGAGATCCCCCGGTTTTACAATACTGTGCTGATAAATAAGCATGGAGATAAAAACCGCAACGCCTATCCAGTAAAACAAACCAAAGGAGCCATAAACACCGGCAATGATTACAAAAATAGCTGCAGCAGCATGTAACAGGCGGCTTACGTTCAGGGCTTTGGCTGTCCCAAGCGCCACCGGGATACTTAGCAATCCTTCACTACGATCAAAATCTTCGTCCTGCAAGGCAAAAATGATGTCAAATCCACTGACCCAACACAGTACCGTAAACGAAAAAAGAACAGGCAACAAAGAAAAACTACCGGTAACAGCAAGATAAGCACCAATTGGGGCAAGGCTTAACCCAAGTCCCAAAACGAGATGACACAAAGGGGTGAACCGTTTGGTATAACTATAAAATAAAATGACAAATAAGGCAACCGGGCTGAGGGCAAAGCAAAGCCCATTGATAAACCAGGTTGTTGCAATAAACAAAAGACAATTACCAATCGTAAACAAAAGGGCACTATTGGCTGAAATAATGCCTGATGGAATTTCGCGGATGGCAGTTCTTGGATTTTTAGCATCAAACTGCCGGTCGAGATAGCGATTAAATGCCATGGCAGCAGACCGGGCCGTTACCATACACAACAGTACCAACAAAAAAATCACCCATAACGGCATACTGTAAGGATAAGCCACCGCAACATAGGAAGACATAGAGAATACCGATGAAAACCAGGCAGACACCCATGGATGGGTAGCCAAAAAAAATCCAATCAGGGCAAAAGGAAGGGCAAAAATCGTATGTGAAAATTTTACAAGAGACAAATAATGCTTTACCGTTGGCATATTGCAAAGTTCAAAGTTTTCAGGCAAATGCCTTTTCTGATAATTTATATAATAGAATACCGGCTGCCACACTTACATTGAGGGAATGCTTGGTACCCATTTGAGGGATTTCTATAGCCGCATCGCAGAGTGCAAGCACTTTATCCTGCACCCCTTCTACTTCGTTTCCAAAAACAACCGCCAATTTTTGATCTTTATCCACTTTCCATAAAGGCAATTCCACACTACCTTCTGCCTGTTCCACAGCAATCAAGGTATAGCCAGCCTTTTTAAGTTCTTCGATACAGCTTATGATTTCCTGCTGATATTCCCAGGCAACGGTTTCGGTGGCACCCAGCGCTGTTTTTTGAATGTCCCGATGCGGGGGTTGTGGGGTAAATCCACAAAGCCATATTTTTTCGATTAAAAACGCGTCAGAAGTTCTGAAAATACTACCGACATTATGCATGCTGCGAACATTGTCCAGTACAACAACCATTTTTTGCTTATCACTCTCCCTGAAATCCGCTACTGACTTACGATTCAGTTCCTCCATTGTTCGCTTTCGTAACATATTATCCTTTATGCTTTACCGTTGAAAAACCAACCAACCCCATCCGGGCAATTCCAGTTTCCGATCTTTATCAAAATCACGTATTTGGGAATCAAATACATGCTCATAAACACCATGTACCCGATGATCGTTCAGATCCAATTGCAGGGCAGAAGGCGAAAGATTCAAAACCACAAGTACCTGACGGGAACCTGCAATCCGCAAAAATGCGAAAACAAATTCATAACTGCAGTTTAAACGATAAGTAAATACGGCTTTGCTTCCGGCACTCAGTGCCGGGTTTGATTTTCGAAGTTGCAGGAGGGTTTTGTAAAAGGATTCAAGTTCACAATCCGTCTTCCATTCAATTTCATCTTTATCAAAAAAAGCAAGTCTTTTTTTATTGGGAAGTTCCTGCCCGCTGTAAATGAGAGGGAGCCCTTCCCAGGTAAGCGTAAATACTGCCAGCGGCAAGGCTGCACCGTTATACTTTTCATATTCGGTACCATTCCAGCTGTTTTCGTCGTGGTTTGTTGTAAAAAACAGTTTTTGTGCCCCGGCAGGATATAAATCCTGATAGCCATACAAGACCTTATCCATAAAGGTTATCGCCTTGTTCTCCTGAATCATGGCAGCGGTGGCATGCATCCATTCAAATGCAAAAGTGCAATCAAAAACAGGATGATAACCCGGTTCATCTGTTTCAGCAAGCCAGAATAATGGTTTAATATGATCGAGAAATGACCTTGCCTTTTTCCAGAAATCAAGCGGCACCATTTGGGGAATATCACATCGGAAACCATCAATATCGCAGGTACGTACCCAAAAAGCCATTACCTCTACCATGGCTATGCGCAATGCCGTATTGGTGTAATCCAGGTCAATTACATCATGCCAGCCATTCCTTTCGGTAAAATCGCCTTTCATATCTTTTTCAAAATATTCGGGATGCGTTAGGGTCCACTCATGATCCCATCCGGTATGATGGGCAACCCAATCGATGATGACCTTCATACCAAGGGCATGCGCATCCCGGATAAGCATCTTAAAATCATCCATTGTCCCAAATTCAGGATTGATCTTTACATAACTGCTGCAGGCATAATAACTCCCAAGTGTCCCCTGTCGTATTTTCTTTGAAATAGGGTTAACCGGCATGATCCAAAGGGTTTCAACCCCCATTTCCTTTAACCGTGGCAGGTGTTTGCCAAAAGCCTCAAAAGTGCCCTCAGAGGTGTATTGCCTTATATTCACTTCATAAATATTTGTCCGCTTACTCCATTCCGAAGGCTG
>JBGSNV010000034.1:0-18400 GCA_041739485.1 Chitinophagaceae bacterium | reverse complement strand
AACGAAGTACTTAAACTCTGGTAACAAAATGAAATTCCTCTTTCACTGCCAATTTCTTCAAATATTCGAAGTGCCCTCAGGTGATATTGTGTTGCTTTTTGATAATTACCCAGGTCAGTATAAGCGTTGCCTAAATTAAGGTTTTGGCCTGCAGTTGATTCTTTATCTCCCATCTGTATCAATAAAATAATTGCTTTCTCAAAAAATGGAATGGCCTTTAGGTTAGCTCCTGTTTTTCTGTAGTATAAAGCAGCTACAGTATAATAATTGGAGTTAAGCGCTATTTTTTCTGATTCATCAGTGGACTGCTCAGGAAGGCTTTTAACCAGGCTAATATAATATTCAGCACTGTCGGGTTTACCTGCATCATGCAATAAATACACCAATGCGGAATAAGAACTGCTGAGCCTTTTAAAATTATTTATTTTTTTGCCAATTTTAATGGCTGCATCAAAGTAATAACGGGCTTTTGATGCATCTTTTCGGGTGTACTCGTATCCAAGTGCATTGTAAGCCCGGGCAACTTCTGCCTCATCCTTATTTTCTGAAATTACTTTATTTAGGCTGTCTTCCACGCTTCGCTGGGCACTACTCATACAAGGAATGAGGACAATCAAAATCGAAGCAAAAAGAAATCTTTTCATAATTAAAAATACTAAAAAGCTTTGTACATAAATTTAAAAGCATAAATAGCGCAGCACTGCCTAAAGTATTTACCAGTTAAAGGCAATGCAGTTAAGTTAAGCAGTTTTAGTGGCGGGTGGATTCATCGGCTACGGCTCGTAAAGAAACTGTTAATGTACTATTACAAACGGACGGTTTGTTGCTGATGAAAGGCACCACAAAAACCCACTGGTTAAACCGGCTACCCCTAACAACATTAGTTGCCCTGCCAAGGGTAAACCTTAGTTTCAGAACAATTGTTGGGCAACAGTTTAATACTCACCGAAATTGTAGCTGTAGTGTTTTACTGATAAGTTGTTGGGTTAAAATAAATTATTGCTACACACAAAACTCATCAGTTCAGCAGATGTTTGGGTACTGGTTTTTTCCCGTAAATTTCTTTTGTGTTTTTCTACTGTATGGTAAGATAAAAATAGTGCTGTGGCAATTTTTGGCGTGTTCAATCCCCTTGCCATTAGTTTCAATATTTCCTGTTCTCTTTTTGTTATGTTGGGTAATGCAAATGGGCTTATTTTTTTGGTATCTACGTTTACTTTAAAGTACTGGCATTCTTTGTTGTTGTTGTCAATAACAGTCATCATTGGTTTTTTGATAAGGTCAAAATGAGAGAGGTCTGTCAGCATAGACACCGTGCTTTCAATTTTACCATCGCTGTTAAAATATCTATCAGGGTATTGAATCAGTGTCCATCGGTAATTGCGGTTGGCATCCAGCATCCGGCCATAGATATTGATTCGCAGGTTTCCACGTTTTTCTACCGGTAAATTTTCGTTTAGGTCTGCTGCAAGAGCAGTAGCGCCGAGCACATAATTACAATCATCCGGGTGGATATTGGCTGCCAAAAAGGAAACATCCTGGCCCAGCCATTCCTGTTGGGTGTAAGGTGTAAGTTGGCGAATATTATCACTCACCGCAATAATTTTCATAGTCCTAGTATCGGGTATGTACCAGCAAAATGGGCCTATTGCAAAGTTGATAGCCTGCTCTAAACAGGGCCTGAAAAAAGCCAGATAATCGATTAGAGTAAGGTTTTTTTTTGTTTGCAATTTGTTGGTAAACTCTTGTGGCATAATAGGTTGTATCTTTTCCATTTATCTATGCTTTTATTCTTCAAACATAATCATTTGCTTTAAAAGATGGTTAAAAAATGCCAGATATCTGGTATAGGCAGGGCTTAAAAAGTAAGATAACTTGCTCAATGCAAAAAAGCCTTCTCATTTTAAGGATTATCAACCGTAACATCATCGATTTTACAAACAACCTGCTTAAAAAAATACCATGATTAAGTGTCAATTTTTTTCCTTGCTATTATGCTCAACCCTTGCATTGTATAGTCAGAATGTAGGTATTAATAACCCAAATCCCATTGTAAGCTTCGATATAAAAGGCGGAATAGCCACCCGTGCCTTTTCGGTAACTCCAGTGGGTAATGAGGTAAACATTCCCGGTAATGAATCTTTTGTTATTGTGGGGCCGGGTACTACCGCCGTTACTTGCTATGCACCTACCGCAATAAACGGGCAAAGACTGATTTTGTTCAATGCCGGAGGCTTTAACCTCAACTTTCTCACTTATATGATCCCTCCAAATGAAGTAAGGGAATTCATTTGCCGCAGCCCGGGCGGATGGACAATGTTATCTGCTACCAGTGGAGGCCGTGGGTGGAGTACAGCCGGTAATGCTGCTACAGACACCTCTATAAATTTTATTGGAACTACAGATAACAAGCCATTAAAGATAAAAATAAACAACATCAACGCAGGCCTTATCAGTAGTAGCCATTTAAGTTTGGGCTACCAGTCAGGGTTAGCTAATGGACTTAATAATACCGCCATTGGCGACCCGCTTGGCATGAAATACAGCGAGCTGATACCCGTGCTGGTAAAAGCCAAACAAGAGCTAAAAGAAGAAAACGAGCAATACAATAAAAGGATTGAAAAATTGGAAGCCCTTAAAAAAAAGTATATATGAAATGCCCACGAACTGCCGCACACCCGAGCACAAATCATCATAGGGCATTACATGTGACAATTAAAAAACAATAAAAATGAACATATGAAAAAGCTACTCCCCACTATTACTTTTTGTTTGCTTGCAGTTGCAGGAAGCACCCAAAATGTAGGCATAGGTACACCTACCCCTAACCCACGTGCCATATTAGATTTAACCAGCACCAACAAGGGTTTTTTGTTGCCAAGGGTAGTTCTTCAGGGTGCAACTGATAATATAACAATACCCAATCCACCTTATGGCCTTATGGTTATAAACCCAAGTGAACTTGAGGGTGAAGGGCCAGGGATTTATTTACAAACAGGTATGCCTGCTGCCCCTCTATGGCGGCGCCTTGGCCTGGCAAGTGGTGGCTGGGCCCTGCAAGGCAATAGCGGAGCATCAGGAGCAGTGCTTGGGCATTTAGACAGCAGGCCACTACAGTTTATAGTAGGAGGCTCGCATGTGGCCCGCCTTGGCGGCAACAGTAATATTTTACTTGGCCTTAACAGCGGTACTGCCCTGCCACAAGCCGTCGATTTTAATAGTTACAACAATATTGCTATCGGTAATAATGCCATGGCAACTACCACTGCCGGAGCCTTCAATATTGCCATTGGTAACGGGGCCATGAACGAAGCCAACGGAGGAATCACTGGTATTGCAATTGGAGGCTCGGCCCTCAACAAACAATCAGTCGGAGCCCTTGAAAATATCGCCATTGGTTTTTCTTCGCAAGCTGCTACTTCTTCGGGCGGTAACAATATTAGTATTGGCCGTCAAAGCCTTTTTAGGAATACAACAGGTAGCAACAATTTAGCCATTGGCGTTGATGCTCTATCTCAAAATGTTGGAGGCGGTAACAATATTGCCATTGGAAACAATGCAGGCCAAAATGAAACGAGCTCCGACAAACTTTACATTGAAAACAGCAACGCCAACAAAAACAACGCTCTCATTTATGGCGATTTTGCCGGCGACAGCCTGCTACTGAATGCTAAAACGATAAACAGAAATAGTTTTAATATAAGGGGTGCTAATGCACTTGAACTTGGCTATGGCGCCAGCAATAAACAAACTGATGCCGGCAAAATTTGCTACGGCTGCTTTGGCGACCCCGCCCATTGGCTGGGTATTGTGGGTGGTGGTTTACAGGCCAATAATGGTAACGACCGTGTAATAAAATTATGGAGCGAAGGCGGGTTAAGGATACGTGGTAATGCCATGCCCGATTTTGGATCAATCTATACACTTGGCAACACCACTACGCCATGGCGCAGTGTTACTGTCGATTCTGTTCGAAGCAATGCCTACATGCTGCGTAACAGTAACGTACATATCGTAGGCGAAACCGGCGAGTTGGTTTTCAGGCGCAATAATCTTGATATTGCTAAAGTGACTTCAGCAGGCATATTACCTGCTGCTGATAATGACATTTACCTTGGTGGCCCATCAAGACGTTTTGTTTCCGTTTACGCAACGATTGGGGTCATTCAAACAAGCGATGCCAACCTGAAAACCAATATTGCCACCTCGCCTTATGGCCTTGATGAAGTAATGCAAATGCAGCCCGTGCAATACAACTGGAAAACCAACCCCTCTGAAGATTTACAGATCGGTTTTTTAGCGCAGGATATACAAAAAATAATACCCGAAGCGGTAGTGGTACCTGAAAATGGTGATCCGCTTGGAATGAAATACACCGAGCTGATACCTGTGCTTGTAAAAGCAATTCAGGAGCAACAAAAGAAAATAGAAGAACTGGAAAAGGTATTGAAAAAATTACATCACTAGCCAATTTCCTGAAAATATAAAAAAATTATATTTTATAGCAAGCAGCACCGAACAGAAAAAATTAATCGAAAAATTGATACGAAGCAAACAAGCATTAATGCTGTACAAAAGAAATTTCTTTTGCTTCTTTACCCCAAAATGTACCAGGCTTAGCAAGCCCTGAAATTCCAAAATACTTATTACGAAACAGTTAAAAATAGAAAAAAAGTTTAGTTGCATTCTTGAAAAAAGTTTTCAGGGCTAGATTTATCCTTGATTTTTTATTTTACAATAATAAGAGAATCTCTAAAAACCTACCCTGATTGTGAATTCTGTAAATATTGGTAAGACTCTATTTCTTAAGTATGATTTAATTTGTTGCAAATACCAGGGCAAACGCATCTAAATTGTCTGGTAATTAAATGTGGACAACTCCGAATTAACCATAATTCCGATTACTGGTAAAAAATTGCCAATGGCTTACCCAAAAGTAAAGAGGACTGCATTGCAAGGGCTAATTGGGGATGGAAGAAAGATTATGATTTGCAAAGTATGGCAAAGGATATACTGGAAAAATTAAAAAAGAGCTGAGGAATTTATATTTACCTGCCCAAAGGTATAAAAAACCGGTACTGCCTATTGTAGCAGCACCGGCAGTAGGTGAAGTGAATTGTGGTTATTGTATTAAGAGTTTTTGAATGGTATTATTTTTTTCACCAATAATATGAATGATGTAGGTTCCTTTGGGAAGCCCCTGAACAGATAGTTTAGATTGTACATTCATACCCGAAGGCATTTTCCATTGCTTTACCAAATTCCCTTTCATATCCATCATATTGATAGCCGTTTTTTCGGTGGATGCACCGGAAGGCCATTCAACCATTATATAGGAACTTGCCGGGTTGGGGAAAATACGAATGGGTGCTTGAGTTATTACGTTGAACATAAGCACACGGGTAGGTGTGTATACGAACTTTCCATCCTTATCCACCTGCTTTAACCGGTAATAATTATTTCCAGCTAATACTTTGTAATCGGTGTATGCATATTCCTTTGGTGATGATGAATTACCAGATGCATTTACCCGGTCGATAGAAGTAAAGTTTACTGCATTGGTACTGCGTTCAATTTCAAAATGGCTGCTATTGGTTTCAGTTAAGGTATTCCATTTCAGCAATGCCTGAGACCCGGTTTTTTTTTCTGCGGTAAAAGCCCCAAACGTGACTGGCAACGGCCCTTCTGGCCGATAAGAACTTGCCCATCCATCGCCGGCACCACCTAGCCAAAAGGATGTACTTTGTTGGATATATCCGCTATCTGCATGACCATCACCATTACCGCCCAACCAAAAGGATGTACTAGGCTGAATATAATTATTGCTCGCATAGCCATCGCCCAACCCTCCAGGCCAAAAGGAAATGGAAGGTTGTGTGTATCCATTTTTTGCAAAACCATCACCCGTAGCACCAAGCCAAAAATTGGTGCTTAATTGTGCATAGGAAGATCTGGCACTGCCCTCTCCATTGCTGCCACGCCAAAAGGAAACCGAATTTTGTACGAAATTCCCAAGTGCTAATCCATCTCCGCTACCTCCTTTAAATAATTCAGGACTTTGAGAAATGCCATAAGCTTGTATTGCGAGGCAAAATGCCGCCATTAGTATTTTCATTGTAAACAGGTTGAGATTTTACCTAAATTATTGGGCAGAACGTACACCACGAATTCCGAAGGAGGCCTGACGCTGTGTGTAAAAACCAGCATTATTAGCTAAGAATCGATCGCTTGTTCTTGCATAAGTAGTGGGGTTATTATAACTACTTCCTCTTGTACCATAGCTACTAGCTACATTTACCGCTATTGTTAAGTCTGTAGTGCCATCAAAGTTCAAATTACCATCACCATGCATCCCTGTAAAAGTTCGGCCTGTTGCATTTCCGGCACTAATTACATATTCAAAAACATTTCCACTCATTTCCATAATACCATAATAAGTACCACCACTACTTACACGGGTACTGCTATTGGTTGCAAAAATTCCATTTCGTAAGGGTCGGTTTACTCCACTAGCAACATTTAAATTACCAATATCAATAGTTTCATTATTTTCTCCGGAATTTACAATACTTCCACCGGTTGCTGTTATTGCTGAAGTGTTGCCAAACGCAAATTCATTTGCCACTGGCGAAATGTTAGTACCCCGGCAAGCTTTTTCATATTCTAGTTCTGTCATTGGGCGCAGTGCTGCCCAATCAAGGTAGGCAGCGGCATCAGCAACGGATGCATTTTCCAAGGCCCGTTCAGGTACGGTACCATCAAAGGCCGGGTGAATACCTGTAGTACTTCCAATATTACGAGCAGTTGCTTTAGCGAGGTCAATGTTGTTTAAAAAGTCTGCATATTGTTGCTGACTTACTTCGTACTTCATACAATAGAAGGCATTGAATCCTTTAGGATAAGCAGCAGGAAGCGTACCTAAGCTGCCGGCCAAACCACCTGTACTATTGAAAAGGTTATTAGCAGTTACCCCCGTATTTATAGCCGCTTCGCTTCCTACCCAAAAAGTAGTGTCTTTATCACCTCTTCTAAAGTGTGCAGTTTCATCCCCATTGCTTCCTAACCAAAATCCACCTTCAGTTACATAAACCATTTCTGTTGCAAAAACATTTACCTCAACGCTATCACTATCAAGCACACCATCTATGCCATAATTCCAACGAAGTAAATTACCAGTAAAATTTACATTTCCTGCACCTGGCGCTCCACGATAAATAAAAATACCCTTCCCATCAGGTGAAGTTGAAATAGTTGAACCAGCGCCTGCTGTATGCCCGGAGGTATTTAAAGTTGCATGCTGCCAACCGCTTGCCCCTTTTTTTCTGAATTTCACAAAGATCCATGCGGCATCCCAGTTGAGTTCGTTATTCGCTAAACGCCAACTGTTATCCCAATTTACATCAAACCCTACAAGACTAAAATCTGATACGGTATTTTGCCCGTTAAGGCTTACATTTTCCAATTGAATGTTATTGGCAAAAATTGAAACTGCTATTGTACATGCAGTCATAAAAAGGATAATTTTACTTTTCATAAGTTATTTTTGTTTAAAGTGTAAAGCACGTTGCTTTTAAATGAATGGAATGGGGGCAAATGCCCTGTTTTTGATTGAATTTCAATAACTAAGTCCTAATTGATTTTTAAAAATACCCATTGGTGGGTATTGCCGGTCAGGAGGTACTCGTATACTTAATTTTATCCTTCAATAAAAAAAATCTTTATTAGAATCATCGTATTATTGCTAAACGCCTTTTGCATTTATATATCTTCCGGTATGAAGTTTTTTTTGCTTATTATATGTTTATTTTTTAATACTACTTTGCCGGCAATCGCTCAACTTCCCTTCATGGCTGAGCAACTTACCGAAGCCGGGGGGTTGCTTAGCAATTATGTAGAAGAAGTGGCCTGGGATAAACAAAACCGTTTATGGATAGCAACTGATAAAGGCGTTACCGTTTTCAACGGCAGCAAAATGCGGCATTTTACATCTGCCGATGGGTTAGAACAATCTTATATTACAGAATTGGTTTTCTGGCCCCTTACCAATAATATGATGATGCTATCTCCTGCCGGATCTTTGTATGCAAGTGATGGAACAAACCTGAATCATTTAAAGCTTCCCAAGGATGAGAAAGTGATTATGATAGGATTGCTAAAAGATGGAAATTTTGTTTTAGCTACCAGAAATATAAAAAAGTTTGTACAATGGTATGTAGCAAAGGGACTTCAATTTTCAAATGATCTTTTTCCTGTTTATAAGGAGCCTTACAGGTTGTTGTTTTCAAATTTCATAACAAAGACTGCGACGATTGAAGTAACAGACAAGGTTGGTTTTTTAAAGAAAGTATATGATTTCAAATTTCCGGTTGTAGAAAAAAAGCTTTTATATGAGGTCCTTCTGAAAGATATAGACCGATTTTCTGATTGTAAGGTAGTTTTAAGAAAAGATTCTATTTACTGGACTGAAAATATCATAAAAAGATCAATACCAACAGGGGATTATGATTTTAAAAATTTACTACATCCGGTTAGTACTATATATAAAGGAAAGCCCGCTTTGCTTTTTTCGAAATATAATAGTGGCGATTTATTGCTGATATCTGAAGATGGCAATATGCTATATATTCCATCCACAAAAACCGGCCTGGCTGCGGTAACATCCATGAAAATGGGGCCTGGTGGTTTGGTTTTTATTTGCACCATGGGGCAGGGGATCTATTATTTTAAGCCAGGAAGTTTTGAAGTATTGTTTGAAGGAAAAAAAATTGCCCGGATAGCTCAAGACAATGATAAATACTGGCTATCCGTAGATGATGAAATTGTGGAGATTTCGCCGGGTAAACCACCTGCTTTTAGCGGAATTAAGGCAGATGCAGTTACAAGTATTACTGCAACAAAGGATTTTTTACATGTTACCGGCATTTCATCTTATTATAAAATTCCTAAGAAGCCGGTTGGTCTTGCCAAGCCTTCATTTAATTTTACCAATACATCCGGTTTAAGCGGATTCAGATTGTACGCAAACGGTTCTTTTGATTTATCTACCTATACCTTTGGACTTTTTCGTTTTGCATCCACACAATCCAAACCCGATATTTTGTCGTTGTTGGATAATATTATTGAAAGAACAATTAACCTGGATAGCGGGGTAGCTTATACATCCTACAGTGCAGGTACTTTCATTCGTTTTGATAATGGAAAAGAGCGGTTATTGAACAGCCAATTTGGATTGCTTAGCAATATGGTATACGATGTAAGTGTTACCGGCGACAGCATTTGGGTGGCAACCGAATTTGGATTAAATCTTGTTTATAAGAATAGTGTTTATAGATATTCCAAAACGCAGGGATTTGCTGGAAAACGGTGTTTGTATACTTTTCAGGATAAACAACGTCGTCGGTTTGTGGTTAGTGATGCATGCATTATGCTGCTCGAAAGAGAAAAGTTAAGACCTGTTCTTTCTTATAAAATTAAGAAAAAAGGTAGTAGTATAACGAGTATACTTTTTTCATCATCCACACAACAATTATTATTAGGAACTACAGATGGATTAATTATGGCATCTGTTGAAGGCATAAAGGTAGATTCCACTTTAGTCTATCCGGTTATTTATGATGCGACAGCTTCAGATGCAAACCTGCTTCCTGTTAATTTAAATAAAACTTTGTCGGCGGGTTCGCATAACTTTAATTTTCAGGTTGGTTATAATTATCCTGATTTTTCCGGTGGAGCCACACTATTTTATTTATTGGAAGGATGGAATGATAATTGGCAGCCGGTTCCATCCAATTATTTGCTCAGTTTCCCCATATTATCCGCGGGAAATTATAAACTTAAAATGAAAGCAACCAATGCTGATGGGTTTAGCAGCAAGGCTTACACACTCTTAAATTTCACCATATTGCCACCCTGGTATTTGAAATGGTATATGATGGCCTTTTATATAATTACTTCCGGAGTTGGTGTTTTTTCTTTTGCAAGATGGTGGGCACGAAGGAGACTCTCACAGCAAATGGAAGCATTTAAAATGCATCAACAATTAGAATTAGAGCGCAATAGAATAAGTAGTGAATTACATGATAATGTAGGTAGTCAGCTTACGAATATCATTGCACAATTAGATTATTTAGAGAATGCGGTTCAACTGCAACCCAAGCAGGCATTGTTGCAGAAAGTAGAAGGGTTGCAACAGAAGGCACGCTATGCAATGGGGCAGCTTAGAGAAAGTATTTGGGTACTGAAAGAAGATGCCATCCCATTGGAAGATTTTATGTTAAAAATTCACCGGCTTTTTGAAGAAGTATTTGTATTAGAAAGCGGTGTGCGATACCAGATTCATCATTCAAATGAAAAAACCATTCAATTATCGCCCTGGCAAGCTGTAAACCTGTTAAGAGTGCTGCAGGAGGGATTACAGAATATTCAGAAACATGCAAAAGCAAAAGAAGTATTCTTATCTTTTTCCATTATGGAAGAAAGATTGAAAATTATATTGAAAGATGATGGTAAGGGTTTTACTCAGAACGAAGCAGGTGGCAGTGGTCATGGATTACAGAATATGCAATTCCGTATGAAACAATTGCATGGAACCCTGGAGATTATTAGTAATAGGGGTTCTGGTACTTCGCTCGATCTTACCATTCCTGTAACTTCATTATAAAACAGGGCAAATGCCGCATGTTATTTATTTATTTAGATTGAATCTTTGCAAGTATGTCCATTAAAATAGCCATTGTAGATGATAATGCTGATCTTATTGATAGTATTTCCATGAACCTCGGGCTTTTTGCCGAATTGGAAATTATACTTACCGCAACCAATGGCGGCGATTTTTGTGAAAAATTGGTTGTCTCCAAAGAAAAGCCGCAGGTGGTATTAATGGATATAGATATGCCGGTTATGAACGGTATTGAAGCCACATCACTTGTACACGAAATGTATCCTGAAATTAAAGTGGTTATCCTAACCGTATTTGATGATGATAAAAAAATATTTGATGCTATACAGGCAGGGGCAAATGGCTATTTGCTGAAAGATGCCAAGCCTGCAAAATTAATGGCAGCCATAGAAGATGCTCTCGATGGTGGGGTTCCCATGAGTCCTACGGTTGCTACCAAAACGCTTGAATTATTGCTGAATTTTGCACCCGATACAAAAAAGCTGAAAAGTACGGATGACTATCAATTAAGCACACGGGAAACAGAAGTGTTGCAATTGTTGGCTACAGGCAAAAATTATCAGCAAATAGCCGAAGTCCTGTTTTTGAGCCCTAAAACCGTAAGAGGCCATATTGAAAGAATTTACCACAAGCTACATGTACATAATAAAATAGAAGCGGTAAAAGTGGCGCAAAAGAACAGGTGGTTATAATACAAGGCCTGCCATTTTTTTTCGGGTTTTATTAGAATTTATATGCCTTTAGTGGCATAGAAGGTTTATAATGAAATATAAGCATTTTTTTATGTGAGATTTTTTTTAATATTTCATGGTCAGCAAAAAATGAATAGTTAAAAGAAAATGCCTGCTGAAAGGGCACTTTCGTTCAGAAAAGAAATCATTTTCTATTTTTTCATTGCATTCCGGATGAATGTAAAAAACTATATTCTGTCCGGGAAACGCAATCCGCTTTGGTATAAATAACGTTGTTCCTGTTTCAGGATTCATCCTGAATATTCAAATCTCCGTTTACATTCAATTGGGTACCTGTGGGTACAATCAAACTTACCTTTTGTGGAATAGTTACCGTGCTGTTTATGTTGCAAACACCACCGGTTGCGGGTAAGATTAAAATGGTAGTTCCGGGTAAGAGTTCTCCATCCGGAATTTCTCCGTTCAGCCAGTTGGCAGCATTTTCCCAACCCCCGTTTCCGTTAAAAACATAAACTTTCTGATTCAGTACATTGGCGGCCGGTACCTTAGCGATACCCCGGAATGCTGTGTTGGGTTCTGCTACAGCAAGTATATCCACCACCGGATCAATCGGTTGATTATAGCCGGCTTTGTCAATAACCCGAACGAGTTCTCCACCACCTGCGGAACCACTTCCCCCTTTACGTGAGGCATACATCAGTGCGCCGCTTCCAAACCAGGCGCCGGTTAATCCGCGATAATTATCTGATGAAGGTCCTAAAGAACCGTTTGATATCCATGTTCCTTCAACCAGGGAGTATTTTGTAATACCGTTCAATTCATCGGCGAGATACATCATTTCGGGTCCTTCCTGTTCGGGTAGGATGTCGGCGAAAAACAGATCACTTCCTGCTGCATTGTTAAATGGAATTCCGGGCAGCGGAATCGCTTCCACACCGTTCGTATCCGGGGTACCTTCGCCTACCTTCATTACCCTTGTATTCACTACACCTGAACCATGTGTAAGGTAAAGTTGTCCGGCAAAAAGATTGATGCCACGCATATTGGTAACCGTACTACAAACAATCACCGATGTATCCACACCTTCTTTTACAAAATAAACGCCTCTTGTTCCTCCGGCAGTCCAATAGCCGTTGTTTTCATCTTCGGCAACCACACCCCGAAAGGAGGCATTTGGATACAGTTGATCAATAGGCAGGATGACCGGAATATCAACTTGACCCTGTGTATTGATCCGGGCAATGCTTCTGTTAGCAGCTGTCGTATTGGTGCTAACGCTTGACGTGCCGGGGACAAGGTTGTACCCTCCCAACGTCAAAAAAGCCCCGTTACCCGATAGCCGTAATTGTCCTTCGGTAGTACTGCGACCACTCAATGTGAGTTTGCGGTCACCCGAAAGCGGAAAAGGGATGCTTTGTACCAACAGGCCGGATGGGGAATATTCTTCCAGAAAAACCGGGGAGGAACTTGTAGGTAAAGCGGAGTCGGGACTGCCCACCCGCACAATGGCAAGGTTGCCCGGTGTAAAAGCAACAGGTTGCGAAATACCTGCAGTCGCAAAGCAAATTCCCAGAATAAAGTATATAAGTTTCATAAGCGTCTCCTTTTTGATTTTTATGCTTTAATTAAATCCAGGATAGGAAAAGTTATTCTATGCAAGTTAGCCGGTCATTACTCTAATTTGGAATACGTTTTGATAACCTCTGTCCAGCTTTTTTTACTGCCTTATTTATTCAAAAATCAGGATATTTCACCTGAAAAATTCAAAAATAAGTCGGTATTATGATTGCCCGAATTATTTTCTCAAAGACCAGCCACTGCCTTCCTGATCGTAAGCAATTGCACCAACAGCGGTTCAAGCAGATCGAGTTGCAACATATTCGCTCCATCACTTTTGGCCACCGATGGATTTGGATGTGTTTCAATAAAAAGTCCGTCTGCTCCGGTGGCAATCGCTGCCTTTGCAATCGTGCCAATCAGTTGCGGATTACCGCCGGTGACCCCGCTTGTTTGGTTGGGCTGCTGCAGGCTATGGGTACAGTCCATAATTACGGGAGTACCATGTGCCTGCATCCAGGGGATGTTCCGGTAATCCACCACAAGATCCTGATACCCAAAAGTAGTGCCTCTTTCGGTAAGCATCACCTGATCGTTTCCCGCACGTTGTATTTTTTCTACAGCAAATTTCATGGAATGTCCGCTGAGGAATTGTCCTTTTTTTACATTGACCACCTTACCCGTGGCAGCAGCTGCTTCGAGCAGGTCGGTTTGACGACATAGAAATGCAGGTATTTGAAGGATATCGATATACTTTGCTGCTTCCGCACATTCATCATATGCATGCACATCGCTTGTGGTTGGTAACTGAAAAGTTTCGCCTACTTTTTTAATGAGATCAAGCCCCAAAGTATCCCCAAGACCTGTAAAGCTTGAAGCACTTGTGCGGTTGGCTTTGCGGTAACTTGCCTTAAACACATAGGGAATACCCAGTTTATTACAAATGCCCTTTACTTTTTCGGCAATTTCCATCACAAGGTCTTCGCTTTCCACCACACAGGGGCCGGCAATCAGAAAAAAATGTGCGGGATCATACGATTGTTTTTCAAACAATGCTTTCAGATAAGTAGGTATCATAGGTTAGCAAAAATAAGGGTGCAATCCGTGCGAACAGCATCGTTTCTGTGTAGTGTGTCGAAAACTCATTGATCCTCATTAAAAAAGGAAAGACTCATAAGCTTTGCTTTGAAAAAGGTTAAGGGTTCTCTAAGCTGTTTTTGGCACCCGTTCAGGAACCCTCCTAAACGGCTATCTTTGACACTAAATTTATTGATTTCTATGGGTTTATTCCCCTTTTTACACATATTACTTCGTTTGGAAGGAATCACACTGCCGCTCAAAAACCCGGTGCTGATCTTTTCGACCATCCTTTTTATCATTCTTTTCGCACCCATTATTCTCAACAAATTCCGGATTCCGCATTTGATCGGACTTATCATCGCCGGTGCTGTTATTGGCGAAAATGGTTTTCATCTTATCCAACGTGACGGAGCTTTTACCTTATTCGGGCAGGTAGGGTTATTATATATTATGTTCCTGGCAGGTCTCGAAATTGATCTGAATGAATTTAAAAAGAATAGTGGCAAGAGTTTTATTTTCGGGATGTACACCTTTTTGATCCCTGCAGGGGTTGCAACCATTATCGGTATTTACATCCTTGGTTTTTCGCTGCAGTCTTCGCTGCTCATAGCGGCTATGTTGGCATCGCATACCCTGATAGCCTACCCAATTGTAAGTAAATTGGGGATGTCGAAAAACCGGGCGGTGAATGTAGCTATCGGAGCCACGTTAATAGCAGATATCCTTGCGCTTTTGATTTTAGCCATTATCAGCGATTCGGTAAAAGGCACCCTCGACGATCAGTTTTGGTGGCGTCTTGCATTTTCGGTCATTGCCATGGCAGCGGTCATCATGTTTGGTTTCCCCATCATCGGGCGTTGGTTTTTTAAGAGAAATGATGATAGTATTTCACAATATATTTTTGTGTTGGGTATTGTGTTTTTGGGTGCTTTTCTGGCAGAAGTAGCCGGCGTGGAAGCCATTATTGGCGCCTTTTTAAGCGGGCTTGCCTTAAACCGTTTGATACCCAATACAAGCCCCCTGATGAACCGGATTGAATTTGTAGGAAACGCGCTTTTCATACCCTTTTTCCTGATTGGGGTAGGGATGTTGCTCAATTATAAAGTGTTCTACGAAAATCTGGAAACGCTGAAAGTGGGTGCGATCATTACGGTGGCTGCAACCGTTACCAAATACGCTGCTTCCTGGCTCGGACAAAAAACGTTTAAGTTCAACGTGGATGAACGCAGGATACTATTTGGCTTAAGTAATGCCCGGGTAGCGGCCTCTCTTGCCATTGTTTTGGTGGGCTACAATACCATACTCGGGCAGGCAGCGGATGGTTCTATGGTTCGTTTGCTCAATGAAAATGTATTGAATGGCACTATTGTAATGATTTTGGTGACTTGTACAATTGCCTCTTTTTCTGCCCAAAAGGGAGCAAGAAATATGGCCATTCTCGATAATACAAATGATACCAAAGACGAAACGGATATCTCCGAAAAAATTCTGATCGCCTTGAATGATCAATCGCTTGCGGAAGAAATGATCAATTTGAGCATCACCATTAAATCGAAGCAAAACCGGGATGGTTTATATGCCCTGCATGTATTACAAAACGACAATCCTTCTCAAGCCGATTCAAAATCAGCTGAAAAAGTGCTGGAGAAAGCGGCTACAGCTGCTGCTGCAACCGATAATTACGTACATCAGTTGAAGCGGTATGACTCCAATATAGTTCATGGAATTTCCGGTGTGGTTCGGGAACATGAAATTACCGATTTGATTTTGGGTTTGACCAATACAAAGGCAGGTAATGACGATATTCTCGGGGTGGTTACATCCGGCATCTTATCTAAATGTAATATTACCACGCTCATCTATAAACCGGTACAACCGCTTTCCACCATCAAGCGTAATCTGGTGATTGTACCCGAAAAAGCAGAACGGGAGATCGGACTGGCATTCTGGCTTATAAAAATCTGGAATATCAGCAGAAATACCGGTAGCAAGCTCATTATTTATGGAGGCGATTATACCATTGATTTTATCAAAAATGTTGCTAAAAGCCATCCTGTGGATATTGAATACAAATTGTTCAATGACTGGGATGATTTTTTGATTCTGGGAAAAGAATTGCGCTCCGATGATAATCTGTATGTTGTTATGAGTCGGCGAAACCATCCTTCCTACACCCCGGCAATGCAAAGGATACCGCTTTACCTGAGCAAATATTTTAAAGACTCAAGTTTTGTTTTGATTTATCCGATGCAGTCGGGCATTGCAGGTTCCGAAGCCAACGATCTTATTAATCCGAGTGTACTCGAACCCATTCAGGATAACCTAGATCGGTTGGATGAAATAGGTAGAAATATAAGCCGGATCTTTAAAAAGCGTTCCTGATATTTTCTGGTAAATGGATGGACCGTGTATTTACGGGGTTCAGGAACCCTATTTTTGCCGCGGCTTTTTTTAAATAAAATCCGGAAACGACAGATTGCATATGATAAAGGATAAAATTTTAGTAATTGGAGCAAGCGGGCAAATTGGGGTAGATCTTACGATGGCCCTGCGGGATATTTATGGCAACAGCAATGTAATTGCAAGTGACCTCCGCGAACAAAATCCGCTTTTGGAGGGCACAGGCCCTTATGTTTCTCTTGATGTAATGAACAAGGAGATGCTGCATGTGCAAGTGATTCGTCAGGGCATAACACAGATTTATCTGCTGGCTGCTATCCTGAGTGCTACCGGTGAAAAAAATCCGGGATTGGCCTGGCACCTCAACATGCAGGGATTGCTGAACGTGCTTGATATTGCCCGGGAAGAGCAGATTCAAAAAATATACTGGCCCTCGAGTATTGCGGTATTTGGCCCAACAAGCCCCCGGCAAAACTGTCCGCAGCAAACCATTATTGAACCGGTTACGGTTTATGGTATCAGTAAGTATGCCGGGGAATTCTGGTGCAACTACTATCATCAACGGTACGGGATTGACGTACGTAGTTTGAGGTATCCGGGACTGATCAGTTACAAGTCAGCACCGGGTGGGGGAACCACCGATTATGCCATTGAGATCTTTCATGAAGCGTTGGAGGAAAAGCAGTATGAATGTTTTCTGAAGGAAGATACTTATTTGCCAATGATGTACATGCCTGATGCTATCCGCGCCACGCTTGAACTGATGGAAGCACCTGCGGAAAGGATTTCGATCCGGCACAGTTATAATATTAGCAGCATGAGTTTTTCCCCCAAGGAAATTGCTGCTGAAATAAAATTGCATATTCCTGATTTTGACATCAGTTACGAACCCGACTACCGGCAGGATATTGCCAACGGTTGGCCGCAAAGTATTGACGATGCCGTAGCAAGAAAAGATTGGGGCTGGAAGGAAGCGTATGACCTGAAACGCATGACAGCCGATATGTTGGCCAATATAACGGTAGTTTCTTAGTGCTGTCAAAGAAAAAACGGTGGGAGGGATTTAAATCCTGCCACCGTTTTTTCTTTAAAAGCATTTTATTACCAGGGAAGTTGCCATAAAATTTCATTGGCTTTATCATCCCATTGTTTCCATCTTGAAACCAGTTTATTGACGGTTGCAAAGAGTTCGCTACGGTCGACCTCTACACCGCCTTTCAATGGTTTTTGTTTTTCTACAACCTGTGGATTGATTAATTCCACTTTTGTAGCAAACCAGGTGGTATTGATACGGGGGAAAGCAATCCCGAGAATCAAGCCGGGAAGCCCATGAAACCCTTCCGGTCCTCCGGGAGCAAGGATCTCTTCTGCATAAAAAGCGACCACATACAGCGAGTCGTTGAAGCGTCCAAGTGCTTTGCGACAGTCAAATCCGGCAATTGGTCTGATCTCATCCAGAATCTTCCATTCAATTTGGAGCAGGCTATCCTTCACCAGAAATTTTTCTTCATAAATCTGCTTTTGCTGTAATACCAGCCCTTCGTTAAAGGAAGCATAGGATTTATTATCCTGTGCCAGGTCGCCCCAGCCCCAGTTGCTGTATGGGTCATTTTCGGGTATTTTACCCGGGGCATAGTAGCTTTCGTTGGGCGAAAATATAAGGTCGAAATATATTTTCCGGTAAACCGGCAATTGCTTTTTCAACTCTGCAGTCCAGGAGTCTTCTCCCATATTTTTATGCATGTTGATGGTTTTTTCATATTCTACTTTGGCATATTTGATAAAATCGCTTTGTGCCACTACCGTAAAAGGGAGGAGCAAAAGAAGGAGGAGGTATTTCATGTGTATATAATGTTTGCGGTTGAGCAATGTCAACCTTTTATAAAAAATGTTCTAACAAAAAATATATCAGCGTTAAGTTTATAAATTTTCATGTGCGTGCTTCCTCAACTACCAATGGTAATTGTTTTGCAACAGTGCTGGGTGCTTAATG
>JBGSNV010000405.1:0-11920 GCA_041739485.1 Chitinophagaceae bacterium | reverse complement strand
GGAAACCCTTTTTGAAAGATTCCGTCCGGAGGTGGTTTATCATGCTGCAGCTTATAAGCATGTGCCCATGATGGAGGCGCACCCTTCAGAAGCAGTACGGAATAATGTATTAGGTACGAAAGTACTTGCCGATTTATCGGTTGAATATGGAGTTGATTGCTTTCTTTTAGTTTCGACAGACAAGGCTATTAATCCTACCAATGTAATGGGGGCAACCAAGCGGGTTTCTGAAATTTATGTTCAATCGCTTGGAAATCGTGAAAAAAAGGTAGTTCATCTCAAACATCAAAGCGAAGAAAATAAAAAACCGGAGGGTCATATTACCCGCTTTATTACCACGAGATTTGGAAATGTTCTTGGATCGAACGGTTCGGTTATTCCCCGATTTAAGGAGCAGATTAGTAAAGGTGGCCCTGTTACGGTTACCCATCCGGATATTATCCGTTTTTTCATGACCATTCCCGAAGCCTGTTCCCTTGTAGTAGAGGCTTCTGCGATGGGTGAAGGCGGCGAAGTATTTATATTTGATATGGGGGCTCCGGTAAAAATTATAGACCTCGCAAAAAAGATGATCCGACTTGCAGGTTTTATTCCGGGTAGTCAGATAAAAATTAATTTTTCAGGGTTGAGGCCCGGAGAGAAATTGTATGAAGAATTATTGAATGACTCAGAGCAGGTGATTCCTACCCACCACAAGAAAATTTTGATTGCAAAGGTGATGGAATATGATTTTTATAAAATCAATAAGGCCATTGATATTTTAATTGAATTTGCAAGGTCCTGCAATGATCAGGAAGTGGTGCGGCAAATGAAAAGAATTATACCTGAATATATCAGCAATAATTCCATTTATCAGGCCATCGATGAAAATAAGCAGGAGGACGCAAATGTTGCAGCTCAATAAAGGCTTGCTTATTTTTAATTATGTTTTCTATTTTTTCCAGAAATAAAGCGATTCCTCCGTTTCTGCTCAAAGAGATTTGTGTAGATATGCATAACCATATCCTGCCCGGATTAGATGATGGGAGCCCTGATATTGAAACTTCCCTTCGGCTTACCGAAGGATTGTTAGAGTTAGGCTACCAAAAAATTATTTCTACGCCCCATATTCTTAGCGACCTCTATCCCAACACTCCGGATACAATTTCGAATGCCCATATAAAACTGTTTCCCGAAGTTCAAAAACTCCATGCAGGGTATCAATCCGGCTATGCAGCTGAGTACATGATTGATTTTGAATTTGAAGACCTGCTTCGAAAAAAACAGGTTCTTTCCTTTGGCAGCGATAAATATGTGCTGATTGAAATGAGTTATCTGGTGGAAAGTCCAAATCTTCGGAATATGATTTTTACGTTGCTTACTTCTGGTTATTTGCCGGTTTTGGCGCACCCGGAGCGATACGGATACCTCCATCACAAGTTCGGTGATTATGAGTTGATCAGGGATGCCGGATGCGATCTGCAGGTAAATATCCTGTCGCTGATTGGTTATTATGGAGGGGATTCACAAAAAATAGCTGAAAAACTCATTGATCAGGGGCTCATAACCTGGGTAGGTACCGATATGCATCATGACAATCACCTGAACGCATTGCGAAAATTAGCGACCAATAAAAGAGCTCTGAAGTACTTAGGAAAAATAAAAAACCTTAAAAATCCTTCATTGCTGCAGGACTTTTAAGGTATGAACTAAAATTCTTTCTTTGCTTTATACATTGAAACGGAAATGCATGATATCTCCATCTTTTACCAGATATTCTTTTCCCTCAATACGTAACCGGCCAATTTCGCGGCATGCCGCCTCTGATCCATATTTGGTAAAGTCTTCATAGCCTATTACTTCGGCTTTAATGAATCCTTTTTCAAAGTCGGTATGTATCACAGATGCTGCCTGCGGTGCTTTCCAGCCTGCCTCAATGGTCCAGGCCCGTACTTCTTTTTCCCCGGCAGTAAAATAGGTCTGTAGTTTCAAAAGGGCATAAACCGAGCGAATCAGACGGTGAAGTGCCGGCTCGATCATATGATATTCTTCCATAAACATGGCCTTGTCTTCCGGATCCTCCATTTCAGATATTTGCGCTTCAATGGAATTACACATAACGATCATTTCTGCATGTTCGGCCTTAGCCATGGTAAGCAGCATTTCACTGAACTTATTTCCGGTATGCATGCTGGGTTCGTTTACATTGGCTACATATAGAACCGGCTTATTGGTCAGTAAAAACATGTCGTAAATCGCAGCGGCTTCTTCGCCCTCGAGCCCGAGCTCCCGGATATTCTTACCCTGCTCAAGATGGGTTTTGCAGCGCAGAACAACTTCCAGTTCCGCCTTCAACTTTGCATCCCCCGTTCTGGCCATCTTTTCAATGCGGGAAAGTTTCTTTTCCACACTATCCAGGTCTTTCAGTTGTAATTCTGTATCAATGATTTCTTTATCACTTATTGGATTGATAGCACCTTCATCCCGCAATACATTTTCATCCTCAAAGCAACGAATCACATGTATGATGGCATCTACTTCCCGGATATTGGCTAAAAATTTGTTTCCTAGACCTTCTCCCTTGCTTGCACCTTTTACCAAACCAGCGATATCTACAATCTCAATTTGGGTTGGCACCACGCGTTGCGGATTTACCAGTTCACTCAGCTTATCCAATCTTGTGTCCGGTACATCTACCAAACCCACATTGGGATCTATGGTACAAAACCGGTAGTTGCTTGCCTGCGCCTTCGCGTTATTACTTACTGCGTTGAATAAAGTGGATTTCCCTACGTTGGGTAGACCTACAATTCCTGCTTTTAATGCCATAAATTATTTTTAAATGACCTCCTAAACCTTCATATTTGCTGATATTGTGTTTTTTAGAGGTGTTTCGGGCTGCAAATGTAGCGCTGACAATCCGAATAGCCGCAATATTTGGTCTTTTAATCCATCAAATCAAAATCCAGGCACTCTTTTCGGTGATCTGAATCATTAATAAATCGTTTTTGTAATGGCTTTGAATTTCGTCTGGATTGCCTTTTTTCTGATAGCTTTTACAGCGGCTCTATTCAAATTGCTGGTCGATCATGACTACGATATATTCCAGAAAATTGTATCCGGCACTTTCGATAGTGCAAAAGCCGGGGCTGAAATTTCGCTAGGGCTTATTGGATTGATGACTTTCTGGCTTGGTATCATGAAAGTAGGCGAAAGGGGAGGGATGATCCGGGTTTTTGCAAGATTGGTGGGTCCTTTTTTTGCAAAACTATTCCCGGAGATCCCAAGAAATCATCCTGCTTATGGTTCCATTCTGATGAATTTTTCAGCAAATATGCTGGGACTTGACAATGCGGCCACACCCCTCGGTTTGAAGGCTATGAAAGAATTGCAGGAACTAAATCCTCAAAAGGATACTGCAAGCAATGCACAGATCATGTTTTTGGTGTTGAATGCTTCGAGCCTGACCCTGCTGCCCATTTCTATTATGGCTTACCGAAAGGAAGCCGGTGCTTTAGATCCTGCGGATGTTTTTCTGCCCATCCTGCTGGCAACCTTCTTTAGTACGCTTGCCGGCCTTATAATCACCGCTTTGTATCAGCGTATTAAATTATGGAACCGGGTCATTCTGGCTTATCTGGGCTCTCTGACGATGATGGTGGGTTTATTGCTTTATTTTTTTACCGGATTACCTGCCGAGCAAATGAATACAATAACAAAAGTGGCAAGCAATGTCATTTTGCTATCCATCATTGTAGGGTTTATTGTTTTGGCCATGGTACGGAAAATAAACGTTTACGAAGCTTTTATAGATGGCGCAAAGGAGGGTTTTGAAGTTGCCATAAAAATAATACCTTACCTGGTAGGGATTCTTGTTGCAGTAGGAGTGATGCGTAATTCGGGGGCATTGGATTACCTGATGGAAGGATTAAGTGCAGTGATTGCCTTTACCGGTATCAACACTGATTTTGTACCTGCTATGCCCGTAGCGCTGATGAAGCCTATGAGTGGTAGCGGAGCAAGGGCTATGATGGTAGAACTGATGCAAACCAAGGGTGCAGATAATTTTGCGGCAAGGGTTGCCTGTGTCATTCAGGGAAGTACCGAAACCACTTTTTATGTATTGGCCGTTTATTTTGGTTCGGTCGCCATTAAAAAAACAAGGCATGCGGTACCGGCAGCTTTATTGGCAGAGCTCGTAGGGGTAATCGCTGCCATTATTATTTCATACATTTTCTTTCATTAAATCATGCTGAGAACAGGACTTTTTGTTTCGGATTCTGGTGAAAAAGGACGGGGTGTATTTACCTCAAAACCTATTCCAGCCAATGCAGTTATTGAAGTAGCTCCGGTTTTGGTATTAAATGCCAAAGATCGGGTCGCTGTGGAAGATACTAGTTTGTATTACTATATTTTTGAATGGGGCGACGATACCGAAATGGGTGCTGTCGGGCTTGGATACGTCAGCATTTACAATCATGAATCACCCAGTAATTGCGAGTATTCTATGGATTATGAAGAAAAGACCATTTCTATACAGACCATGCGTGCCATTGCAGCCGGAGAAGAATTAACCATCAACTATTCTGCCGGTTGGGATGATTGGAAACCGGTTTGGTTTGAAGCAGTATAATCCTGCTATTGTTCAAAGAAAACCTGTGTACCGCCTACCCATTCTTTGTCGGCATTATAGCGGACCCCGATCATTTTCCCCTTACTGAGCCGGGCGAGATTTTGAGCAGCAATAGGTCTTAGCGCCCCTTTTGGCCAGAAATAAAAGATCCTGATCTCGCACTTTGCAGGCACATCCGGGGTTTTTATCACATCCGCATATTGCACCTTTTTTTGAAGAATCCAATTCTCTTTATCCGGAATAACATCAATATCTGCCTGAGTGAGATCGATGATTACTCCTTGTCCGGCAAAGGAGAACAGTGGTTTTAATACATAGTTTTCCAGATCTGAAGGCATTGGATTTAACGCATTCAGAAAATAGGTTTTTGGTACATATGGGCTATCGATAAATGGCAGGGTAAATTTGCTGATTCTGTAAAACCAATGTGGATGCGGGCACCAGGAAACATCCCAGTCATGGGTGATGTCTATAGTTCCCTCCGGCAGACTTTGTTTTTCCAGATCATCAAAAATCAAACGATTATATATACGTTTTATGTCAATACGTTGTCCGTCTTTTTCGTAAAACAGTTTTTTGCCATCCGCTTTTAGTTTAGTCAGACAAACGGTTTCAATTCCGGTATAGTCTTTGGTACATCTGAAATCAATCCTCGTTTTTTGTTCATCGGGATAAATTTCCAGGAGGATGGTATTTTCAGTAGTACTGTCCTGAATCAAAAGGTCATTGAAAAGTTTAATATAGGATTCTTTGTTATAACCATTCAGATAGGATCTATAGTTTTCTGGAATCGGAAAGTGTTTTCTTGTGATTTCGCTATGCAAAACCTGATAGGCAAAAAGCGAGGGAAACCCCTGCATTTCTATCAATTGCGGACTGAATACGCCGAATTCGTCGATACAAATGCCAAAATCAAAAGCTATAAAATCGGTGTGGTCATTTTCCGAATCCATTCTTACCGAAGCAGGAATGGAGGATTCGGTAAGGGCTTTAAAATCGGGTTGTACAATAACATCCACAATACTTTCACAGGCATCTATTACCTTTTGGGTAAAAGCTTTATCTACAAAAACAGGTGTTTCTGCTACCCTGAATTCAATTTCTCCCGGATGGTAACTATGAAGGTCTTCGAGAAAAGCCTTATATTTTTCAGATGTAAAATTTTTATTGAATTCATCTCGAACTGCGGCAACCATACCCTAAAATTTTGTTTGATGGAATGAAAAGGATAGCTGTTAATCTTTCCAAATATAGGGAAACAAAACAGAAGCCATAATGACCACCAGAATATCGAGCCCGATAAGCAAACCTACAAGTTGCCATACAACTCCTTCCCTGAAAACTTCTCCAAAAGCAATTTTGCTGATTCGGATAAGTAATAATAATTGAGGGATGATAACCGGGAAGCCCAGGATAGCGATCAGGCTTGCCTGCTGTTGAGCCTTGGCAGCAATGGCACTGAGCATAGTAAACACCAGTGAAAGCCCAACCCCTCCCAGAACCGAGATAGCCCAGAATAGCCAGGGATTTACAACCGGGTCGCCTAATAATAATCGGAACAAGAGCATGGACAAAGTACTCAGAATGACCATGTACACGAGGTTCAACGCCATTTTACTAAACAGATAATCGGTAGGTTTGGATAGGGTGTAGTAATACAAAAATCGCCCCGGAGGTTCTCCTACAAAACTTTTTACCACGGCATTCACTACAATAAATAATTGGGTGATCCAAAACAACGCATTCCATTGAATGGCTTCAGGCTGTCCTGCTGCAAGATATAAGATGAAGATGGTACTAACTGCATAAACCAGAATGCCATACAGGTTTTGCTGCATACGCAACTCCAGCATCAGGTCTTTGCGAATCAGTATCCATGTATTTTTAAAAAGCTTCATTCTTTTTATTGGCTCTTGTCTTTTTCCTGTGCTTCGAAATAATGTTTCCGGCAAAGCGGCTCATAGGATTCCATTTCACCAAGCAGTACCTGACCCTCCTGGGTTATAGTGCGATGGCTGAAACTTGCCATATTCCCACATTTGACGCAAATGGCATGAAGTTTAGTGATATAATCGGCAACTGCAAGAAGATTGGGCATCTGCCCAAAGGGTTTCCCCATATAGTCCATATCAAGCCCGGCAACAATAACCCGTACTCCCTTCAGAGCAAGCAACTGACAAACCCGCGTAACTTCAGGATCAAAAAACTGGGCTTCGTCAATCCCCACCACGTCAACATCATGGGCAAATAATAAAATCTTTTGCGAATTATCCAATGGGGTACTTTGGATGGCATTTTCGTCGTGGCTCACAATATTTATAGCGTCGTAGCGTGTATCTACAGAAGGTTTAAATATTTCTACCCGCAGGTTGGCAATTCTTGCCCGTTTCAGCCGGCGTATCAATTCTTCCGTTTTGCCACTGAACATACTGCCGCAAATCACCTCGATCCATCCCCTTCTTTCTCCTGTTAAATTTGGCTCAATAAACATCTGTGCATAATTAGTAGTGGCTAATGCCGTAGTATAGGTTGTACCTTTATTCTCAAAATTAATTGTAAAAATATAGTTCAGGCATGGAAAGGGTTCAATCACTTATTCACAAAATAAAATTTCAATATGAAACAGGAGCAACACCGGATGATTTGCTCCAAACGCTTGAACAAATGCGTCATGAATTGGTGCAACAGCAAATACCGGCAGATCACACCCGGCATGCAGTAGCCGTCATGTTGCCTCCGGGATACCGAACCCCTGTGCCGCCGCCGTCTGCAAATGTTACCATCCCACCGAATACCGAAAGGGTTTCTGAAGAAATAAAGGAAATACCCCAAAGAACTGATTTCATCGCTGAGACAACCGTTGTTGACTCTGTTGATTCCGATTTGGAATCCAGATCTGCAAGTGCCTTAGTGGTTGAAAATAGGGAAACCTTACCGGAGAAAATCCAATCAAATACTCCGGTTCATGAAATTGGAGTTCCAAAGCCACCTGTTTTTTCAGTTTGGGAGGAAAGTATCGTACCGGAAACGCCGGAAAAAATGTCTGAAAATATCGAAGAAGAGATCATAAACGAGGATGGGACTACTCCCGGTGATCAACCCGAACAAAAGTTGGGGCAGAAAATTTATCAATCCCAAATGTTTTGGGATACCGATCAGGAAAAAGGTTTGGAAGAAGACGCAGAAGAGCCGATGGTTTTTGAACTTGAATTAGGCGAAGAGCCCGTGGAAAATCCATCAGAACCTGCAAAATCTCCTCTTGTGCCTTCCGGCAATCCTCATTCCATTATTCCGGAAGGATTCTTGAATATGGGTACCATACGACGACCTCCGGAACCGGAAGTAGTGGTCAGGGAAATAAAGGAATCGGTTAAGGTGCCTGCTACCGAAGTACCTGCAAGGCACCGGGATTTAAACGAACTGCTTGCAGGCAGAGTCGTTGCCAAAAATGAAACGGGTTTGCGGGAAACAGGTGTAAAAGCTTTGGCTGAGACTCTTGGTGGTTCAAAGATCAACGATTTGCGGAAAGCGATTTCCATCAATGATCGTTTTCGGTTTATACACTCGCTTTTTCGTAATGATGAAGTTGCTTTTGAGCGGGCAGTAAAAACCATCAATAATTTTTCTATTCTGCAGGAAGCTCAGTACTGGATACAAAGGGAATTGGTGATAAAGCTTGGTTGGAACGATGAGGATGAGCTTGTACAGCAATTTTATCACCTTGTAAGCAGACGGTTCCTGTAAATAAACGCTGTAACCGTTTTTGTGGCACCGGCATTTTTCCGGATAAAGGAAGCAGCATCTTTTGCTGCTTTTTCATAAGCAGGTTTGTTTGTAAGCAATTCATTTAATTTATGGTCGAGGGCTATTTCATTTTCAATTGTAAACCCTCCCCCAAAAGAAATCATGGCTTCAGCTTCTGCATATTTTTGAAAGTTGGGGCCAAAAAGAACCGGTTTGCCATAAACAGCCGGTTCCAGAATATTATGAATTCCGGTAGTAGAAAATCCCCCGCCAACATAACTAATTGTAGCATAATTGTATAATCTGCTTAAATGTCCGATTGTATCCGCAATAAGTACCTTGCTTTTGGGTTGGCTTTGCTCATTTATTAGTTGGCTCAATCTCATACTTCCCGGGAATAAGAGCATTGTTTTTTGCAAAGAGGCTTCATCCACATGATGGGGTGCAATGATGCAGGTTATATTTTCCTGTCTTTTTAAAAGCGACGCTAATATTTTTTCGTCCTCAGGCCAGGTGCTGCCTGCAATGAGTACTTTTTCTGAATTTCCGAGCCAATTTTCTACCTCGGGTATGGGTTTGAAGTTTTTGGTGATCTCAAGAACCCGATCAAACCGGGTATCTCCTGCTATCGTCATCTGCTCCGTTTTTATTAAATATCTCAGATTATCCAAAGAATCTTCATTTTGTAGAAAAAGATGATTGAAGAAGCCAAGCATTCTCCGATGAAGGATACCATACCATTTAAAGAATACCTGATTTTTTTGAAAAATTGCAGATATGAGCAGTGTATGGATTCCCTTTTCATGCAGCGTATTCAGGAAATGAAACCAATACTCATATTTTACCCAAATGACCAAATCGGGCTGTACCAGAAAGATAAACCGGGATGCATTGCCTGAGGTATCAGAAGGAAGGTAGCAGATGATGTCAGCGATCGTCTCTTTTTTATTTGCTTCATAACCGGAAGGGGAAAAAAAGCTAACAACAAATAGCAGATCGGGGTTATTTGCTTTTAATTCATGAATAATGGGTTTTGCCTGTTCGAACTCCCCCACAGAAGAAGCATGAACCCAAATCAGCTTATTTTTTGAAGTTCTGCTTAATTTGTAAAGGGCTGTTTCAAGGTTTTTTTCCCAGTCTTTTCTGCCCTGTACCCATTTGCGGGGTTTTTCGCCAAAGAGGGAAGCAAGCCGGATGACTGCTACAAAAAGGCGGATAAGCAGGTTATAAATCAGGACCCAAATCATAAAAGCAAGGTTACTGTAAAATAATTGTAATGATTCGTTTTTATGTCTTTTACGCTCAAACAGGCCCACAATATATGCTTCAATAAACCTAATTTTGCACCCTAAATTGACGTAGCTTATGGATGCCATTCAAATGGTTGACTTAAAGAAACAGTATCAGCATATTAAAAAGGAAATTGATGAGTCTGTGTTAGGTGTTCTTGAATCCTCAGCATTTATTAATGGCAAGCCTGTTCAGCAGTTTTCAAACAACCTTGCAAAGTACCTTAGTGCCAAACATGTAATAACTTGTGCAAATGGTACAGATGCACTGCAGATTGCTATGATGGCCCTTGATTTGCAACCCGGAGATGAAGTCATTACGCCATCCTTTACTTATATAGCTACCACAGAAGTGGTTGCATTGCTCCGATTAAAGCCCGTATTTGTAGATGTGGATGCTAAGACTTTTTGTTTGGATCCGGTTGCTGTGGAGAAAGCGATTACTCCTAAAACCCGCGCTATTGTACCAGTTCACCTGTATGGGCATGCTGCTCCGATGGAGGAAATTCTCGCAATAGCCAGCAAGCATAACCTGTTCGTTATAGAAGATACCGCACAGGCAATGGGCGCAGATTATATATTTTCAGATGGCCGTAAAGCCAAAACCGGTACGATGGGTCATGTAGGCTGCACCTCCTTTTTTCCCAGTAAAAATTTGGGCTGTTATGGGGATGGTGGAGCCATGTACACCAATGACGATGTATTGGCTGAAAAATTGAAAATGGTAGCCAATCATGGCCAAAAAACACGGTATTACCATGATTTGATCGGATGCAACAGCCGTCTTGATACCATACAGGCCGCTATTCTTGATGTAAAACTACCCCATCTCGATACTTACAATAACGCCCGCCGTACTGCAGCAAATTATTATGATGAGGGCTTCAAGAACCATCCAAAAATCGAAACTCCTGCACAGGCATCTTTTACAAATCACGTTTTTCATCAATATACCCTTACTTTACACAATGCGGATCGGGATGGGTTAAATGCCTACCTCGCCGAAAAGGGTATTCCTTCTATGATTTATTATCCGGTTCCTTCTCACAGGCAAAAAGCCTTTGAAGGTTTTGGTGGAACCTCTTTTGATTTACCGGTTACCGATTGGCTCACCGAACGGGTGATTAGTCTTCCTATGCATTCAGAATTGAATCCGGAACAACAGGATTTCATCATTGAGGCAGTATTAGGGTACTTAAAATAATAAACAGACATTTTTTTCGTAATAACCTTGAATTAAAAAAAACTAATATGAAAATTGCCGTAGTAGGCACCGGATACGTTGGGTTGGTATCTGGTACTTGTTTCGCTGAGACAGGAAATAATGTAACATGTATCGACATTGATAAGAGAAAGATCGACAAGCTTGCTTCTGGTGAAATCACCATTTATGAGCCTGGTCTTGAAAAACTCTTTGAAAGAAATCTGAAAGAAAACAGACTAGATTTTACGACTTCTCTTTCTGAGGGTATCAAAGATGCGAAAATCATATTTTTGGCCTTGCCTACTCCTCCGGGGGAAGATGGCAGCGCCGATTTGAAATACATCCTTGGAGTAGCCAAAGATCTTGGTGGTTTGCTGAAACCCGGCGAATACACGGTAATTGTAGATAAGAGTACGGTTCCTGTTGGTACTTCTGAAAAAGTGGTTAACCAAATTCTTGCCCATGCTACCCATGGAGTAAAGGAAGGAATTGATTTTGATGTGGTTAGTAATCCCGAATTTTTACGCGAAGGCGTTGCTGTAGATGATTTTATGAAGCCCGATCGCGTTGTTATTGGTACCGAAAGCGAAAAGGCAAGAGAAGTTATGGGAATGCTTTATGCTCCTTTTGTGCGTCAGGGAAACCCTGTTTTATATATGGACAAAAGGAGTTCTGAACTTACCAAATATGCTGCCAACAGCTTTTTGGCTGCAAAAATTACGTTCATGAATGAGATCGCCCGGGTTTGCGAACTTTTGGGTGCTGATGTAGATATGGTTCGTCGCGGTATTGGCAGCGATACCCGAATTGGCAAACGTTTTCTTTTCCCCGGTATTGGTTATGGCGGTAGCTGTTTTCCTAAGGATGTGCAGGCCCTGGTAAAATCATCCAACGAAGTGAATTACAATTTCAAAATGCTGGAGGCTGTTATTGAAGTAAACGAAGAACAGAAAGTGTATCTCATCCCTAAGATCAAGAAATATTATAAGGACGATCTGAAAGGAAGACATTTCGCACTTTGGGGTTTGGCCTTTAAGCCCAATACAGATGATATCCGCGAGGCTCCGGCCC
>JBGSNV010000385.1:0-10888 GCA_041739485.1 Chitinophagaceae bacterium | reverse complement strand
GAAAAAGCTACTTCTAATATTTGTACCGCACAAGCCCTTTTGGCCAACATGGCTGCCATGTTTGGAGTATATCATGGCCCGGAAGGCCTGAAGAATATTGCGAAGCGGGTAGCCCTGCTTACACAGGAACTTTCCGAAGCATTGCGCGACCTTGGATTCCCCATTCTGCATGATGCGTTTTTTGACACTTTGATTGTGGAAGCTCCCGATGCGATCTTAATTCGTGAAATTGCCGAAAACAACCAAATCAATTTCCGCTTCTTCGGCGACAAAAGAATAGGAATCTCACTCGACGAAACAACAACACAACAAGATGTGCTTGATATTGCTTTCGTTTTCGCACAGGCAGTAGAAAAGCAGGCTGCGGTTATTTTCAGGGAAGAAAACGCGCTGCATCATATCCCTACTTTTGCGGTAAGAACCAGTCCTTTTATGATGCATCCGGTTTTCAACTCCCACAGAAGCGAAAGTCAGATGATGCGCTACATTAAGAGTCTTGAAAACAAAGACCTTAGTCTGAACACTTCGATGATCAGTCTTGGGAGCTGTACCATGAAGCTGAATGCAGCAACAGAGATGATCCCTCTGAGTTGGAACCACTGGAGTAAAATGCATCCATATGCCCCAATCGATCAGGTGCAGGGATATCAGGAAATGATGAAAAAACTGAGCGACTACCTTTGCGAAGCGACCGGTTTTGATCATTGCTGGCTGCAACCTAACAGCGGAGCACAGGGAGAATATGCCGGTTTACTGGCTATCCGCAATTATCATCTTAAAAACGGGGATACCAACCGGAATGTCATGCTGATTCCCATCAGTGCACATGGAACGAACCCGGCAAGCGCGGTGATGGCCGGGATGAAAGTAGTTGTAGTAAAAGCGCTTGAAAACGGGTACATTGATCTGGAAGATTTTCGGGCCAAAGCAACACAATACAGTCAAACACTGGCCGGTACCATGATTACTTACCCAAGTACTTTTGGCGTATTTGAAGAAACGGTAAAAGACATCTGCAATATCGTACATGAAAATGGCGGACAGGTATATATGGATGGCGCCAATATGAATGCACAGGTTGGACTGACTTCTCCTGAGGCGATCGGTGCGGATGTTTGCCACCTGAATTTACATAAAACATTTGCTATCCCACATGGTGGCGGCGGTCCAGGCATGGGTCCTATTTGTTTCCGCGCTCATTTGCTCGATGCCTTTATGCAAATGCCGGGCAATGATGAATTGCTATTGAAGCAAGGCCAACTGGAAGGGATGGTTTCTGCGGCACCATTTGGGTCTGCTTCTATCCTGCTCATCAGTTATGCCTACATCTGTATGCTTGGACCTGATGGCTTGCGCAAGGCCACCGAATATGCCATCCTCAATGCTAACTACATGAAGGCAAGGTTGCAGGATCATTATCAGATTTTGTATACCGGTAAAAACAATACCTGCGGCCATGAATTTATTGTAGATCTGCGTCCTTTAAAAACAACGGCCGGTATTGAAGCCGAAGATGTGGCAAAGCGATTGATGGACTACGGTTTCCATGCGCCGACAATGAGTTTTCCGGTTGCGGGCACTATTATGATAGAACCGACTGAAAGCGAAGATCTCGCCGAACTCGATCGTTTTTGCGATGCGATGATCTCAATCCGCAATGAAATTGCAACGATTGAAAGTGGCGAAGCAGACCGTATCCAAAATATGTTGAAAAATGCCCCACATACGCAGGATATGATCATCAGAACGGAGTGGGATAAGCCTTATACAAGAGAGGAAGCAGCTTTTCCAAGGCCTTGGGTACGCCACAATAAGTTTTGGCCTACTATTGCCCGGATCAACAATACGCACGGTGATCGCAATCTGATTTGCACCTGTGAGCCGGTAAGCAGTTATGCCGAAGAAGAAACAATGGCATCTGCTTAAACAGTTTTATTGATATAGAAAATCCCCCACGCTACCTGGTAGTTGTGGGGGATTTTATTTTGAGAAATCTCTTATCGGGGTGCAGGCAAACAAGCTACTATGCGCAGCGGGCCTCCGCTTCCATCTTTGATTTTCATGGGTAAGGCAATTATAAAAGCGCCCTTTACAGGCAATTTGTCCATATTGGCTACATTTTCGAAACCACAAATATTTTCAGCATACAATATCTGATGGGTCTTAAAATCTTTGGATTGTCCGTAATCCACGCTTGCTACATCAATGCCTACTGCTTTCAGAGAACGATTCTTTACGAGCCATTCCGCTAATGCCGGGTCAATTGAAGGGAAATGCAAGTCCGCCACAGCCTCTTCACCCTTCGCTGCGGTTCCCAAATACTTTTGTGCATCCGGATAAAAAGCCCCCCATCCTGTCCTGAACAGCAGGATCGCGTTATCCGAAAGCTTGCCGTTTTCCTTTTCCCAATCTTCCATATCCTGCACCCCAATTAAGTAATCCGGATTGTTTTTCGTTTTTGCACTTACATCTACTACAAAAGCCTCCCCTATCAGCCGATCCACCGGGATTTGATCGGTGCTCCATTTGCCCTGTGCAAAATGCACCGGAGCATCCAAATGCGTGCCGCCATGCTCGGGAGAGAAAAAGGTATTCGAGGAGTAATAGAAGCCTGCATCATTGATGCCATTGAATTGGGTATCTAATTGAAAACCAATGGGATTATTAGGCCAATACAATGTTTCATTAGAAAAAGAATAGGAAAGGTCCACCCATTGTCCATTGGAAAGTACTTCTGCAAACGACGGTTCTTTTTGTTGTTGAGCGCAACCTGTCAGTAAAACAAGTCCGAACAACAGGTATATAATTTTCATGATATTACTAAGTGAAATGATCTTATTTAATTACTCTTGAAAATTATACGTTTTCGCTCAGAACCTGATAAAATATAATTGAAAGGATCGAATGACTTATAAAATGCCTGAAATTATGTGTTTCAGGACTTTCAACTTCCTGCATTTTTATAAGGTAAAATTGAGAAAAGTTCATCCATTATCCTGAAAATCATCTGCCTTTCTTTAAGGAACTCCCTAAAAAACGACATGAAAAAGCCCCACCTGTTGAAGACAACGAGTGGGGCTTTTATATCAAAGGTCAGAGTATTTAACTTGCAATAGCAAGCTTGGTGAACTCCACACCATTAAATATTTTAACCAGATTCATATCCTTAGACTTCTTCCAGCTATCTATGTTTTTTTCAGTAACTACACGCCAGTAGTTCTTTTGCTTTAACTCCTGAGCATCCTGCAGTTCAATAAACAAACCAATAATTGGGTTCCTGTTTTTGAAGTTGATTTTTACTTGTTGTTTAGCAATGTGATTGGGATAGAGAAATTTCTCAATTTGTTCATTTGTCATCTTTGTATTAATATTTGATTGAAGGTAAGATATTTCAGGGGATTATTTCAGACGATTTACCCAAATTGAAAACATGTGTTATTAACTAATTGATAATGAATATTTTACATTTCATCAACCTCTACAAATAAATAGTTAAATGCGATGAGTTACCTTTTTTCTTTGAAAATTGTTGAAAATCAAGTTGGTCGCACCACCGCAATATTCCAATACCTTTGCCTATTAAGTTTGCACTATGCCCATAAGAATTTTTGTTACCGGCGGAACATTTGATAAGGAATACAATGAAAAAGATGGCACCCTTTTTTTTCAGAACACCCATTTATCAGAAATGCTGCATCTGGGCCGAAACCGGGTTCCGGTGGATATTCGCACACTGATGATGATTGATAGTCTTGAAATGACCGATGCTGACCGGGAGATCATTGCTAAGAACTGCGAAACCTGTCCCGAAGAACGGATTATAGTAACCCACGGTACTGATACAATGGCGGAAACGGCTGCAACGCTTGCGGCTACCATAACGAATAAAACGGTGGTGCTGACCGGTGCGATGATTCCCTATAAATTTGGGAGTAGCGATGGGCTATTTAACCTTGGTAGTGCCCTTGCTTTTGTACAAACCCTGCCCCACGGAGTTTATGTAGCCATGAATGGCCGTTGGTTTCCCTGGAACAATGTGCGGAAAAACAGACAAACCGCTGAATTTGAAGAAATAACGAAAATTGTACCCTATGAGCTCTGAGTATCAAAATAGATGGATGCTTTATGGTGCAAATGGTTATACCGGTCGTTTGATTTGCGAAGAAGCCGTGCGGTCGGGTATGAAACCGATCCTTGCCGGAAGAAACCAATCCGAAATAGCAGCATTGGCCGAAAAGTACAAGCTGGATTACCGGATTTTCAGTCTGGAAACCAAAGAAGCCATCCTGCCAAATCTCGAAGGTATTTCGGTGGTTTTGCATGCAGCAGGACCCTTCGTGCATACGGCTGCCTCTATGATGGATGCCTGCCTTGACGCAGGTGCCCACTACCTTGATATTACCGGAGAGATGGAGGTTTTTGGAATGGCCGACAAAAGAACACAGGCTGCCATGGATAAAAACCTGATGTTGATGCCGGGAACTGGTTTTGATGTGGTTCCCACCGATTGCATGGCCGGGCTGCTTAAGCAAAAAATGCCTGCAGCAAAATCCCTCGAACTGGCCTTTGTGACCCTTGGTGGACAAATTAGCCATGGTACAGCTATGAGTATGACCGAAAAACTGGGAGAAGGAGGCGCAAGCCGCAAAGCTGGGAAAATTGTAAAAGAACCGATTGGAAAGGAAGGAAAAGAAATTGAACTCGATGGTAAAAAGTTTTTTGTGATGAGTATTCCCTGGGGAGATGTTTTTACCGCCTGGTTTACTACGGCGATCCCGGATATCCGCACTTTTACTGGTACCAAGCCATCGGTCTATTGGTTTTTAAAACTACAGGGAATATTCAATCCCTTATTGCGAACCAATTGGTTTAAAAACAAAATGCGTAAAAAAATCAATCAGGGACCTGCAGGACCTTCTGAAGAAAAACGAAAAAAAGCCAAAGCTTATATCTGGGGACAGGTTTCAGATAACGCCGGTCAAAAGGTTACAGCCTGGTTTCAATGTCCCGAAGGTTATACCCTGACTGCCTTATCCTCAGTGGCCATTGTAAAAAAAGTATTGGCAGGCCATTTTAAAGGAGGGTACCAAACTCCTGCGGGTTGCTACGGTGACGGACTTGTTTTTGAACTGGAGGGGGTTTCGTCGCTTCAGATCGTCTCCTGATACATACAAAAAAATTCAAAAAAGTCTTATTAATTATTTAGCAGGGCCTGCTGATTGCAAGCCTTAGTTTTGCTCCCCAATGCGTAAAGAATTATTAATCACACTCCGGTTATCGGTACCAATCATTATCACCAACATGGCTCAGATTGCACTGGGTCTGATTGACAGTGCTATGGTGGGAGCTATTGATTACAAGCTACTTGCTGCCTCAAGTTTGGCCATTAATACCATAGGCATTCCACAGATTATCTGCATCGGACTTACCATGGCAATCTCACCGCTTGTAGCTATTGCAAGAGGCCGTCAGGATGCAGTAGCGGCTTCTAAAGTGCTGTATAACGGGGTATGGATTTGCACTATCGCCACCTTCGGGATAGCTTTGGCCTGTGCCACAGGCAGTGGTTTGCTTGAGCACCTGGGGCAGGTTCCGGAAGTAGCCAAACTGGCCATTCCATACTTTGAGATCATGGCCTGGTCGCTGATCCCGATGATTATTTTTTTAAGCATCAAGCAATTCAGCGATGCGCTGGAAATGACCAAAACCGGCATGGCGCTTGCCCTCGCCACTTTGCCTGTCAATGCCTTTCTCAACTGGGTTTTTATATATGGTAAACTGGGAGTGCCCCGACTCGAACTCTATGGGGCAGGTATCGCCACCCTGATTACCCGGATCCTGTCTGCCATTTTGCTGATTGTAATTGTTTTATATCACCCTGCTTACAAAAGATACATCGCAGCCCGCCGGCAGGCCTGGCATTTGCAAACCCAATCGATCCGCGATTTACTGGCAATTGGAGTACCAAGCGGACTACAATATGCCATGGAAGCCGGAGCATTCGCCGTTTCGGGCATCATGGTAGGCTGGTTGGGGGCTACCGCACAGGCTGCGCATCAAATCGCGCTCAATATTGCATCGTTCAGTTTTATGGCTGCGCTTGGGCTGTCACTTGGAGGCAGTATCCGGGTAAGCCATGCCTACGGCAGAAACGATCCCGGTCAGATGCGCAAGATTGGCATCAGTACCCTCTACGGCGGTATTGGATATGGGATATTCTGCGTGCTGTATTTTGTTTTGCTGCGATATCAGTTGCCCCTGATGTTTACCAAAGAACCGGCAGTGATTAGCATGGCGGCCGGTTTGCTATTTCTTGCGGCACTTTTCCAAATCTCCGACAGTACGCAAACCATTGGCGTTGGCCTGTTGCGGGGTATCCGGGATGTAAAAGTGCCTACTGTTTTGGTCACAATTGCCTATTGGGTGATTGGTATTCCAATGGGATACTGGCTTGCCTTCAACCGCGAAATGGGAGCCTCCGGCATTTGGCTCGGGCTTGTACTTGGTCTAACCGCTTCCTCCATTTTATGCAACCGTCGTTTTTTGAAAAAGACTGCTTTGTATTTGGAAAAGAAACCGGCATTGTCAGAATCCTGATTCAATACTCCAAATTTCATTCGTAACTTTTTTTAATGGTTAATGGTTGGTGTCCTTTATTAATGGTTGGTGACCTATTTTTAATGGTCGGTGAGGACACCAACCATTAATAGCAACTCACCGCCCATTCAATTAGAAGTACCCGGGTTTCCCAAAAAAAAAGGGCCGCTTCCGAAGAAACGACCCCATGTATTTTGAATAGTCGATGATTAATCCTGCTCTTCAGGCTTTGGCATCAGCACTTTGCGGCTGAGTTTGAACTTTCCGGTCTTAGGATCAGTTCCTGTCAGTTTTACCTTTACAAGTTCTCCTTCCTTCAGAATGCCTTCAAGGGTATCGAGGCGTTTCCAGCTTACTTCACTGATGTGCAGCAATCCTTGCTTTCCTGGCAGGAATTCTACAAAGGCACCATAAGGCATGATGCTCTTAACGGCTGCTTCATAGATATCACCCACGGTTGGCACCATAGTTATGCTCTTCACCCAATTCTCGGCTTGTTGCACCCCTTCTTTATTGGCACCAAAGATGCTTACTTCGCCTCTTTCGTTTTTCTCTTCAATATTGATCGTGGTTCCGGTAACCTTCTGCATTTCCTGAATCACTTTACCACCGGGTCCGATTACCGCACCAATGAATTCCTTCTCGATGATAATCATTACCATTCTCGGCGTATGCGGCTTCACTTCCGGACGAGGCGCTTCGATAGTTGCATACATGGTATCAAGGATATGCAATCTGCCCTGACGGGCCTGCATCAACGCTTCCCGCATGATGTCCATGCTCAAACCGTCTACCTTAATATCCATTTGCACACCACAAATACCATTGCGGGTACCGGTAACCTTAAAGTCCATATCTCCCAAATGATCTTCGTCGCCAAGGATATCGGTAAGAATCGCGTATTTACCATCGTTGCGGCTAATCAATCCCATTGCTACGCCACTTACATGGTTTGCCAGCGGAACACCGGCATCCATCAGGGCAAGAGATCCTGCACAAACGGTAGCCATGCTTGAGGAACCATTCGATTCCAGGATATCGCTCACCACACGTACGGTATACGGATACTCTTCTTTGGGCATCATTTGCTTAAGACTGCGCATGGCCAGATTACCATGTCCTACTTCGCGACGACCTACACCACGCATCATTTTAACCTCACCGGTACTGAAGGGAGGGAAATTATAATGGAGGTAGAATTTCTGGTATTCACTGCTTGCTGCATTTTCGGTTAGCACTTCATCCTGTGGAGTTCCCATCGTTACGGTTGTAAGCGATTGGGTTTCTCCCCGGGTAAATAAAGCACAACCATGCGGAGAAGGCAACATATCCACCATCATATCAAGCGGACGAACAGTAGCGAGTTCGCGGCCATCAAGACGTACTCTCTGATCGATGATCATGTCGCGTACAACATAATACTGCAGATCGCCAACATACATGCCAACCAATGCGGCATCTTCTTCGCTGAGTTCTCCCAGTGCTTCTTTAATTTCTTCATGCAAATTGCTGAAGGCTTCGCTGCGCTCATGCTTGGCAGTAGCTGCCATAGCAATTGCCTTCATTTTTTCGGTTCCCAACGCTTTGATCTTTTCGTTGAGTTCTTCATTGCGGTAAGGCTTGGTATATTCCCGCTTGGCAGGTGCACCAATCATTTGATGTAACTCCTGCTGCGCAATAATTTGTTTTTGAACCGCGGCATGTCCTGCTTCGATAGCCTGAATCAATGTTTCCTCGTCACACTCTTTGGCCTCGCCTTCCACCATCATGATGTTTTTGGCTGTAGCAGCAATAATGAAATCCATATCGCTTGATTTCATTTCGGTGCGGGTAGGATTGATTACCATTTTACCATTAATGCGGCTAACCCGGGCTTCGCTGATAACTTCCTGAATAGGCACATCGGAAACGGCAAGCGCAGCAGAGGCTGCCAAACAGGCAAGCGCATCAGGCTGAACTTCAGGATCACTTGAGATAAGTGATACAAGTACCTGAACTTCACAGAGATAGTCGTCGGGAAACAGAGGGCGGATTGCCCGATCAATCAAACGACTGATCAATATTTCGTAATCACTAAGTCTTCCTTCGCGTTTGAAAAACGAACCCGGAATACGGCCTGCGGAAGCAAATTTTTCCTGATAATCTACAGTAAGCGGGAAAAAAGATTGTCCGGGCTTGGGTTCTTTATTGGCGCAAACGGTGGCCAACAGAAAACAATTACCGCACTGTACAAGTACGGAACCATCGGCTTGCCGGGCCAGTCGGCCGGTGCTGATTGTAATGGGCTTATCGTTGCCCATATCGATGGTTACAGCATGAGGTTGTGTCAACATAACTAATATATATGCCACGATTTGTGGACTTTTTGTATTCCGGTCTTCGGTGATTCCTAAAAAAAACCTCAACCAGAAGGTAATGGAAGCAAAGTTGTGTGGAATTTCAATTCCGGTATAAACCAAAAAAAGGATTATGATGAATTAATACATCATCAAAATCCTTTTTTCATATACAATAAGGTTTACCTTACTTTCTAAGACCGAGTTGTTCGATCAAAGCACGATAGCCTGCAAGATTCTTTTTGCTCAGATAAGTAAGCAAGCTCTTACGCTGACCTACCATTTTCATCAGTCCACGGTGGGTGCTAAAGTCTTTTTTATTGGCTTTCAGGTGTACGGAAAGCGCTGCAATGCGCTCGGTCAGAAGGGCAATTTGTCCTTCAATAGAGCCGGTATTGGTGGCACTTCCACCAAACTTTGTAAAGATCTCAGCTCTTTTTTCTGCGGTTAAATAAGGCATTCTATTATCTGTTTATTTTTTTCTTTTAAATGTATCCTAATTCAGGGGTGCAAAATTAGGTGGAATTAATCAAATTAGGAAATTTTATTGAATAGTTTTTTCATTGAGGTATTATTGTGGTGCCAATTTACAACTTTTATGTCCCGATTGACCATTTATTGTGATCAGATATCTCCAAGGCTAAGCTATGCCTGTGAGTTGCTGTTTGCAAATCTGATGTTATTGGAATATGAATTACAGGTCCGCCCCGATTCTTTAGCGGAGCTGAACGAAACGGCCATTTATTATGGGATACAGCCACCGGATGGAGTTTCCCGGGTTTCTATCCATGCTTCGGGTCTGCTTGCTGAACATGAGATCAGGCCGGTTGATATACAATCCCGAATCCATCCCAAAAGAGAGATCCCCGTATTGTTTGTTCATCCCGAGGATGATTTATTGGGTTACGATGTGTTTTCGGCAGTTTTTTATATGGTTTCCCGTTATGAAGAGTACCTGCCCTTTACGCCGGATGCTTTTGGCCGTTTTCCGGAAAAAAACAGCATCTCCTCTAAATTGGGTTTCACACAAATCCCGATAGTGCATCATTGGGCAAGGCATTTGCAGGAAACACTGCAGAAATCGTATCCAAATCTGAAGTTAGGTGAGCGTGGGGCAAAGGTCTTATTTACCTATGACATAGATGTGGCTTATGCCTACCGGGGACGTTCTTTCGCCACACAGGTGGCTTCGCTTGCAAAAAATGTTTTTCAGAGGCGTTTTGACGTTATTCAAAATAAATGGAAGCACCGGTTTGGAAGCCGTTCAGATCCATCAGACACCTATGACCTGATAGAGGAAAACCCCTTTCCGGTCATGTATTTTATGCTGTTGGCTGCGAAACGTTCGTCCTACGACCGCAATTTGTCACCAGAAGCCCCCCTCATGAAGAAGCTGATCGGACATTGCAAAAGCAAAGGGGCCGTTGGTATTCATCCTTCCTATTTTAGTATAGAGCATCCTAACTGCATTCGGGAAGAAAAAGATAAGCTCAGCTCGCTAACCCATGCTGAGGTTACACAAAGCCGGCAACATTACCTGAGATTCAGGCTGCCGGATACTTACCGGGCATTGATAGCTGCCGGTATCACCGAAGACTATTCGATGCAGTATCCTGAAATGCCGGGATTCCGGGCGGGAATTTGTATCCCCTACCCTTTTTTTGATGTGAGTGCCAATAAAGTAACTGCACTTACCCTTTTTCCGGGGTGTATTATGGAGACCACCTTTCGGGATGACTTACATTTGCCGGCCAAAGATGCATGGGAATGGTATCAGGCGCTTTGGAAGGCCGTTTCGGAAGTTCAGGGTACTTTTATTTCCATCTGGCATAATGATACTTTATGGAAAGACCAGCCGGACGAACATCCGCTGGCTTTCCGGCAAATACACCAAAAACTGATCCATCATATCTCCACAATGCTTACAAACGCTGCAGATCGCTTAAGATGAAAAA
>JBGSNV010000363.1:0-7892 GCA_041739485.1 Chitinophagaceae bacterium | reverse complement strand
CACCCGGTCATTTTCAGCAGAACTTATTTCAGGCATAGTAAGCACCCCGGTATACATCACATTGGCTCCTACATAAATGGTGGTAACAATAAGGGTTCCCAGAAAAAGACTTAGTCCGATATTGCGTCCCGGATTTTTAATTTCCCCCGCAATAAAAGTTACATTATTCCAGGCATCGCTACTAAAAATACTACCGACCATGGCAGCAGCAATTGCACCCAGAAAAGCTCCGATCGTGGCATGCGGTATCACGGACCATTGATTGGTAACCTCTGTATTCTCCAGCAAAATCTTTCCCGATTGCCAGGGGTTTTCCCAGTTGGCAGCCCACACCGAACCATCAAGTGCCCAAAGGCCGCACACAATCAACCCGAAAAGACTGAGGAGCTTGGCAAAAGTGAAAACCCTTTGAATGAATTTACCTCCATTGATACCCTGACTGTTGTTCCATGTCAATAGAAAAATAGTAAATATGGCGAGCAATTGTGCTGCTGATATTTTAAGTCTGCCAATTGTAAAAAGAATATTATCATCTCCAAACCAGGGTACCAAATAAGCGGTAAACTTGCTGAAAGCAACGCCAACCGCAGCAATCGTACCGGTTTGAATCACGGTAAATAAACTCCAGCCATACAGGAAAGCCGTTAAAGGATTGTAGGCTTCCTTCAGATATACGTATTGACCTCCTGCTTTTGGAAACATACCACTCAATTCGCCATAGCTGACGGCAGCCATCAAAGTCATCACCCCTGTAATCACCCATACCAGTATCAACCACCCGGCACTGCCTACATTGCGAGAAATATCAGCGCTCACTATAAAAATACCCGATCCAATCATCGAACCTACCACAATCATGGTAGCATCGGTAAGACCAAGTGATGGTTTAAATCCAGTCGAAGTTTCGGACATATACATTGGGATAAGGGCGGCAATTTAGGAAAAACCTATCCATCTGTGGTATCACAGCTCAATTTGTGGAATAAATAAACTAATCAGAGAAATTAACCGGCCTCTATTTGCCAACTCCTGTTTATTTTGCGGTCGTGAAGGTCATCCAATCATATCAGCATTTAACGGATCAGGAACTAGCAGATCAATATCGAATTACTGCTTCCCAACCCCTGCTTGCAACTCTTTTTGAGCGTTATCGAGACCTTGTATTCGGACTCTGTTATAAATACCTGCAAGACTCCGATCTTGCTGCTGATGCCTGTAATGACATATATATAGAACTTGTCACCAAATTGCAAAAACATGAGGTGGAATATCCCAAGTCCTGGTTGTATAGTTTGGCACGCAATCATTGCCTGATGAAACTCCGGAAGAAAAAACAGTTGCTCGTGGCAGAATTTACTGAAAATCTTATGCAATCGGAAGAAGGATGGCATCCTAATACCGAAATGCAGGAAAAAGAAGCCCGTTTAAATGCTTTGGAGGACTGCATTTCCAAATTGAAAGAGGAGCAGCAACAAGCAGTTCAGCTTTTTTATATACAGGAGAAATGCTACAACGAAATTTCAGAAATTACCGGATTGGAGTGGAACACCATTCGCAGCCAGATACAAAACGGAAGACGGAATTTGAAAATATGTATGGAAAATCATGAGTCAAACTAAGCCATATACAGCGTCTGAAATACTCCGTTACCTTGACGGTAACATGAGTACCACCGAAATGCATGCGTTTGAAAAAGACGCATTGGCCGACCCATGGCTTGATGAAGCAATTGATGGGTATCGGGCGCTGAAACAGCGTCAATCCACAGAAGCTATTCTGAAAAATCTTGCGTTGATTCAGCCACCGCAGGCGACAGTAAGCCAGATAACTTCTAAAACGCCGGTGATTCCCATGCTTTGGATCCGTAGAATCAGCTATGCGGCTGCCGGAGTTTTATTGATTTCGGCAGGTTGGTGGCTTTTTACGCTTCAACAACCAACGGACCCGATTTTGGCTCCTGAAGTAGCTCCGGTAATTTTACAGGAAAATACGCTTGATCCGGTAGCCCCTTTAACCGATACTGCTATGCAGGCAACCGTAGTGGTGCCTTCTGTAAAAAAGCAACAAAACGCTACACCGCCACCTCTTCCACCCAAAGCGGAAGGAGCTCAAACTAAAACTGAAGAAATAAAAGAATTATCTGAACCGGAAGAAGTAACATCCTCTGTGGCAACCACTCCTTCAAAAATAGATTTTGATTCCCCTGCCTCAAAAATGGCTGCAAGTGTAGATCAGGAGATCAAAAAAAGATCAAGTTCAAAAGATAGTATGTTACAGCTGTCAGAAATAGCGGCGGATCAGGCATTTGCAGGAAGGGCCGAATCTGCTTCAAAAAAAATGTTCATCAAAACACCGGAGCTTTCGAACGGAAAAAACTCCCCAGTAAAAATTCAGATTCTGGAACCAACTGACACAAATAGTATTAAACCAGCCATGGGCTGGAGCTCGTTTCAAACAAAGCTTGCTGAAATAATCCCGGCAGGAAGCAAAAGCCCTTTTAATCAAATGGTGTTCAATATCGGTTCAGATGGTTCTATTCAAAAGGAAATTTTTCCTAACTCATTGAAAACGAAAAAATTTAATACTGATTTGGAGAAACTTCTCCGCGAATCATCCCCATGGTCTGTAAATGAGACATCCGTTCCGAGAGTAGTTCGCATCCGCTGGTAGTTTTCCGGTAGTGCCATTTTTATTGTGTTTCTTTGCAGCAGAGATAATTTAAAAAGAACATGACGGAAAATACCGCAGCCAATCCCGCTGACTGGGAAAATGAAGAAGGTACAGCAGATGCAACCGGGAACGATGAGCTGTTTGAAAAACTAAGTATCAAGGTAGATAAAGGACAGGAGCCCATTCGGATCGATAAATTCCTTTTTGCCCGCATTGAGGGCGCCACCCGCAATAAAATACAACAGGCTATTGAAGCAGGCATGGTTACCGTAAATGGCAACCACATTAAAGCCAACCATAAGATAAAACCCGGCGAGGAAATCATTGTATTTACAGAAAACCATCCGGAACAGTCCGAAATCATTCCGGAACTTATGGATATCGATTATGTATATGAAGACGAATCGGTGATTGTAATTAATAAACCTCCCGGTATTGTGGTACATCCCGGAAGCGGTAATTATACCGGCACCCTTATAAATGGTGTTGCTCATCATCTTTTACAACAAAATCCGGAACTTTCCGAGTTCAATCTGCCCCGATTTGGATTGGTGCACCGCATTGATAAAAACACGAGTGGCCTGCTGTTGATGGCCAAAAACCAGAAAGCACTCAACCATCTTGCCAAGCAATTTTTCAACCATACCATTCAGCGAAAATACATAGCCCTTGTATGGGGAGATGTAGTAGAAGATGAGGGTACGATAGTAGCCCATGTAGGTAGAAACCCACGATACCGCAAGCAATTCGAAGCCTTTCCTGATGGAGAACATGGCAAACATGCTGTGACCCATTACAAAGTCATCGAACGCTTTCATTATGTAACCCTGGTAGAATGCGTGCTCGAAACCGGTCGTACGCATCAGATACGGGTACACATGAAGCATATCGGACATACCCTTTTTGCCGATGATCATTACGGCGGCGACCGAATCCTGAAAGGAACGGTTTACACCAAATACAAGCAGTTTGTAGATAATTGCTTTGCGCTTTGTTCAAGACAGGCTTTACATGCGCAGGTGCTCGGATTCAAGCACCCCGATACCCAAGAGGATATGCTGTTTGAACAACCTCTTCCAGCAGATATGGTTGCCGTTATTGACAAATGGCGCAGGTATTACAATACTAAAGGGAAAACTGAAGACTTCGATTCCTAATTCCCTTTTAAACCATGTAATCTGTCCACCTAATACATTATGTATTTTATTACTTTTTACCAATAGAAAAAACCTGGATATATTTCTCCGGGTTTTTTCATGAATACTGGTGAAATCATTGAAATCCTTTGACAAACCAGGATAATTCAAGGAAAAAAAAGATTTTTATATGAAAAATCCTATTTTAGCTAAGCATTAAAACCAAAACATCATGGGAAAACTTGACAGAAGGAACTGGCTGCGGCAAAGCACGTTGGCTATCGCAGGAATTGGATTTTGCAAATCAATTGGCTTTAGCAGAAATGCGGAAAACTTTTTCCCTTATGATGCAGATGTAAATGAACTGATACGGATTGGCAGTAATGAAAACCCCTACGGTCCATCCCCGATGGCAAAAGAAGCGATGATGCAGGCAATCTCATCAAGCAACCGATATCCCTGGCAGACTACAACCGAGCTCCGTGAGAAAATCGGCGGGATGTATGGTCTTTCTAAAGAACATGTTTTAATGGGTGCCGGAAGCAGTGAATTGTTGGGAGTTGCTGCAGCTTACGCAGCTAGCGAGCCGGGCAATGCGATTGCCGCCTACCCTACTTTTAAATTATGGTTTAAGGCAGCTGAGCATTTCGGCTTACAAATAAAAAACATTCCTTGTACTCCGGATAAAAAGCACAACCTGCAGGCAATGTTGGAGGCTATGGATGATGCCACAAGAATGGTTTATCTGGTCAATCCACATAATCCGACAGGTACAATTATACCAGCGGCAGAACTGAAGACTTTTGTAGAAAAAATGTCGGAAAACGCAATGGTGCTTCTTGATGAAGCCTATACAGAATACAGCGACGAGCCTTCCCTGGGCAATATGGTTGCCGGAAATAAGAACATTGTTATTGCCAAGACTTTCTCTAAGATATACGGATTGGCAGGTGCAAGAGCGGGGTATGTATTGGCACACCCCGATACAATAGCCGGGTTAGCGAATTTTATGCCTTGGGCAAATGCCGGAACAAGTGCTGTTTCGCTTGCGGCTGCTATGGCTTCGCTCGATGATCATGATTTTAGCAAAATGACAAGGACTAAAACCGATGCAGTGCGGCAAATGCTTCACAGTGAAATGCAAAAATTGGGCATGCCACATACAAAATCAAGTACAAGCTTTATTTATTACGATACAAGCAGCCTGAAAAAAGACCTTGCCGATACCTGTAATGCCTCGGGGATTCAGGGGGTGCGGACTTTTGAAGACGGAACCGCATGGCGCAGAACCTCCATCGGAACTATGGCTGAAATGGAACAATTCATGAAAGTATTGAAGAACTGCCGGAGTTAAATAATGCAGACTATTTCTGAATTTTAGCCTTGCCTTGCTTGGTCTTCGCAAAACTGCGGGTGATTTTTTTGAATGTATCGGACGCTTCTTAAACGTAGGGCAGTCCAGTCTTCGTCAATAGCTATCCGTTATACCAGAGAAAACCGGCGCAGACTGAAAATACTAAACATCATATTGGGAGCCAAACCTTTGGGGCAACCTTCCAAAGAGGAATTGTCAAATCCTGTAAGTCCCAGTGAGCGAAATCCAATAGAAGGCAAATTTGGCAGAACCCAAATTGCTTTGAGTTTATGAGCAGACCCTAAATAATCATTCAACAGAATTTTACCGTTCACTAAGTTTGTATGTATTTTGGTTTAATTTAGTTAGCATACCGGGTAAAAAGTAGGATGAAGGCCTTAAAGAAAAATGAGATTTTTTGCATAAGACATGTATAAAACATAGGATGGAAAATATAACGCTATGAAGAAATGAGGAAATTAGTAATCATTGGAATATTTGTATTAAACTACACCTTTTCAATCAGTCAGCCATTTGAAACCTTTATTCTTAAGATTGACAGCCTCCTGGAAAAGGAGCAACAAGAATCTGCCCTACCACTAATTGCCAATGCCAGTAAACTGGCAAAACAACCTGCTGAAAAAAAAAGGCTGGAGAGTAGAAAATATTTTGCTCAATGGATTAAAGAAACACAGGCAGGAAATGATACTGCAACAAGGCTGCTTACTACAGCCATTCAAAGTTTAGCCCAAAGTAAAAATCCCGACCCCGATTTTAAAGCCATACTATTTACACAACAATACCATTACGAAGCGTATAAGGGCAATTGGGCTAAAAGCCTTGAAATAGCCTTGCAACTGCAACATGCGCAGGAGAAAAATCCCCCAACTAAACAAAGGCGTACCATTGATTTGGTATACGATATTGGTTATATACACGACAGGCTAGGCAACATAAGCCAATCGATAGAAAACTATGAACATTCACTTGCCATGTATGAAAGTGCCAGCAAGCCTTATGAAAACGACAGAGCACTTGCACACAATAATCTTGCCAGTAAATACAGTCTGATTGAACGATTTGATAAAACCATTTTCCATTATACCCAGGCCGTAAAATGGTGGACGAAAGTTGTGCTTAAGGATAAAAGTTACCTCGTAACTGCCTATAATAACCTGGTGTATTATTTACTTGAATATGGCGACTACCCCGGTGCTGGTAAATGGATAGAAGCATTGAACAAAGGGTATGAAGACTGGAGGAATGAACCAAACTTTGGTACAAAAAACACCCTCGGCAACGCAAATGCAACCTATAAAATCAGGGCCTTACACCTGATTGCAAACCTTCGGTATTGTGCATCAACAGAGCAATCAGCTTTGGCACAAAATTATTTAGACAGCCTGCGGAATACCTACCTTACTTGCCCGATAGACCAGCGGAAGGCAATTCAAAATCATTTGCTCAATGCTCACTACCTGCTGGGTGGAATGTTTGAAAAAACAAAAAATACTATTGCAGCCAAACAATACTTTGAAGCCGGGCTTGCACTTGCTCAAAACTTAGAGGATCCATTAAATGTAATGCTGATGCAATCAGGCATTGCCAATTTATTAAATACAACCGGTCAACACGAAACAGCCCTGCAATACACCAATGCATCCCTTTCTTATTTTGCAAACCAAAATAAGTATAACTCCAGCCATTACAGCCTGCTTATACTCAAAGCTATGAGTATGCAAAACATGGGTAGCCATCAGCAGGCAGTAGCTTTTACAGAAGCTATGCTAAAACGATTGATGAAAGAGCTAAATGTCGGGAGTTATGATTTTGATTCCTTAACGATTAGCAATCTTTCCCAAATCAACAGCAGATCGGTGTTGAGGTTTACCCTGAATGCGGCAATGGTGTTTCGGCAGGCATCAACTGCAATGCCTGCCAGCAAAAAAGAATATACCCGAAAGGCATTGCACCTCTATTATCTTGCTGCTGATATGTTTGCGTTGTATTATCAAAAAAGTAGCTATACACCACAGCTCGATCAGTTTCAAAAAGAAATTACTGAGGGATTGCTATATTTTAACACTTCACAACAAAACCAGGATACCAAAGCCATTTCTAAAGCAGTAGAAATCATTATCAATAATAGCAACCAACACCTTTGGCGGCAGTTTCAGGCAAAGTATGCTAATCGCTTAACTGTTCCGGAATCCTTAGTGGAAAGGCATCGTAAATTAAAAGCTTCATTGTATCTTTTTCAACACCCCATGAAAGGTGATACCAGTACCGCTGGAAGTACGCAAAAAATAGCAAAAGAGCTTGCTGATTGTGAAAAGGAAATAGCGAAATACGACCGGTTTTTTGTACAACAAGCTTCCTATGATTTTACCATTGCCAGTATTCGTAAACTATTGCCCCATAATCAGGCAGTAATACAATACTTTGTAACAGATAGTGCGGTATATGGTGTATATATTGATGAAGATGCAATGGTGCTTAAAAATTTAGGCAATGCGGCTAAACTACAAATTGAAGTTTCAAAATACAGGTATCAAATTAGTACCATTGATCCAAATTATCAAGGAGCAGCTTCATCAATATACCAATCGCTCATAACACCTTTTGCTAAAGTACCTGGCCAAAATCGATTGCTTATAGTGCCTGATCGCTGGCTTGAAATGCTGCCATTTGAAGCATTGTATCATCAAAAGGCAGGTAAATTTTTGGTGCAG
>JBGSNV010000336.1:0-4313 GCA_041739485.1 Chitinophagaceae bacterium | reverse complement strand
CGAAATCCTACAGGTTTTAAGCATTTGTATTTTTGAGAAAGTGCCCATAAATCAACTGTTTCAGGAGACTCATCTACAATATTTCAAAGAACCAAAAGATAACCAATTGAAAATGTTTGACTTATAACGCAACGCTAGTGCCTAATTCCATATTCTAATATATTAATAGGATGATTTTATAAATAATTTTCAACAATAAATAAACTTAACCACTCATTCATGAAAAGTATAGAAAAATTAATATTGTTTCTTTTGCTATTTATGAGCACAGGTGCATTTTCACAAACGAATCAAAAGACGGGGCTTACCCGTTTTGTAGATCCATTTATTGGCACACTGGGTGATGGGGATGTTTTTGCCGGGGCCTGTCTTCCGCATGGCTTTGTAAAGTTAGGCCCCGATACCAAGCACAACAGTGGTGCTGCAGGGTACAAAAAAAACAAAGACATCGAAGGATTTTCACACATGCATATTTCAGGCATGGGCGGCCCTATGTATGGCAACATTCAATTGATGCCAACTACCGGAACCATAGATCCCCTTAATCATTATTCAGATAAGGGAGAAGAAATAGCTGAAACTGGTTATTACAAAGTGGCACTAAAAAAATTCAACACCGTTGCTGAACTCACCACCACTGCTCATGCAGGCTTTCACAGGTACAGCTTTCCAAAAAATGAATCTTCGCACATTTTAGTTGATGTGGGAGCCACGCTTTATGGCATCGCACAAAACTGGGGATCCAGCCAGCCCGTGGGTGGTGAAGTACACATAGATCCGGTAAAAAAAGTGGTGTATGGTTTCAACACTTTTAAGGGTGGCCGGTCTACCACCAAACCATGGAATGTGTATTTCTATGCTATTTTCGATACCAAATTCGATTCCTTTGGTACCTGGGCTGATAGTGTAATTCACGACGGTATAAGTGATATCACCGGAAATGAAATCGGGGCTTACCTCAACTTCAATACCGCACAATCGGAGCAAGTAATGGTGAAGGTAGGGATCTCTAAAATCAGTATTCAAAAGGCCAAAGAAAACCTAAGCTGGGAAATACCCGACTGGGATTTTGAAAACATAAAAATCCTCGCCAATGCTTCATGGGAAAAGGAATTAAAAAAAATTGAAGTGAAGGGAATGTCCGAAAAAAACAGTAGGATATTCTACACTGCTTTGTACCATGCTTTATTTGCACCCGCAGACTGGACAGGAGAGAACCCGGTTTTTAATTACAACAGGCCTTATTATGAAGATTTTCTTTGCGTGTGGGATATTTTCAGAACGGTATGCCCCCTGCTAACGCTCATAAGCACAAAGGAACACACAGATATGCTCAATACATTACTGGATGTGTACAAACATGATGGCTGGCTGGCAGATGCGCACAGTTCACTGCAAAGAGAATTTACACAGGTGGGCAGCAATACAGATGTTTTATTTGCAGATGCTTTTGCTAAAAAGCTAAAAGGCATAGATTATGAACTGGCCTACCAGGCTGTTAAAAAGAATGCGACCGACAGCAGCTATTTACAAGGCAAAGTGCCTCACGCTGGCCGGCCTTCTTTATCATCGTATACTAAATATCATTATGTTCCGGTTGATGGTAAATTCAAGATCACCGTATCCCGTACACTTGAATTTGTTTACAACGATTATTGTGCTTATCAACTGGCAAAGGGATTGGGTTATAAGAAAGATGCTGCATTGTTTAAAGATAGAAGCCTTTGGTATAAAAACCTTTGGGACGACAGTCTGAAATCCATGCGAGGGAAAAAAATGGATGGTAGCTGGTTCACGCCTTTCGATCCTAAAAAGAGCGAAACAGGACCAAACTTTTATGAAGGCCACGCTTATACCTGGAGCTTTTCTGCCCCTCACGATGTAAAAGGATTAATCAAATTATTTGGCGGAGAAAAATCTTTTGTTGACAGTTTAACCAACGCAGTGACCAACCATTACCAGGCATTCAACGAGCCTTGCATGCTGCAGATTTATCTTTTTGTTTGGGCAGGCAGGCCAGACCTCACCCAAAAATTTGTTAGAAAGGCCACCATTGAAAATTTTACAGATGCTTACAATGGCTTGCTGGCAATGATGACAGCGGTACTACTTCAGCATGGTACCTGTGGAGCAGGATGGGTATATTTCCGGTGGCCGGGCAAAATTTGTACATTATTGGCAGCCCCTCCAGCCCGGAAACAACCATCCACATGGAATCTGGAAAAGACCTTGTCATTACCGCCCAAAATGCCTCTGAGGAAAATATTTACATTCAGTCTGCAAAGCTAAATGGCAAAAAATACGACAAGGCTTTTTTTACACACGATGATATTGTAAACGGTGCCAGGTTTGAATTTGTAATGGGATCAGTACCTTCTAATTGGGGCAGTGGTCCAAGGCCTTTTTCCTTGAGTGACAACGAATAGAAGAGCACATTAAAAAAGGTGGAAAAATATATTAAGATAGAAATCAAACTAATTTTTCTGTTTAAGATTGATAGCCCGGTGTTGCATGGGCAATAAAACCGGTTTTATGCAGATAATTATTGTATCGGGCCAACCTACGCCAACCTGTACATCAAGGATAAAGATGAAAAAATGATTGCGAAATTCCGTTTGCCGGTAGATACCATTATTGCACAACCGCACACCGATTCATTAAAATGGAAGAATGACATTAACCAACGGGAATGGGCCTGTTGGATGGCTTGTTTATAGGCCCGCCGTCACTAGCTTACCTGGCCACTGACATCGTCGAAAAAAAATATCTGGACATTATGGATAAACTGTGGTGGAAAACCTACAATTATCTGTATGATAAAGAAGAGCATCTTACTTTCAGGGATAGTAGCCATTGTATCATGCTGGAGAAGAATGGGAAAAAGATATTCTGGAGCAGGGGAAACGGTTGAGCTTGCCGGATACCGATGCCTTTTGGGCAACGCCTGATGCCATGTGGACTGCAAAACAATTATGGAGCGGCTTAGAAGTTCCAAATGACAATGCAGTGGATAAGATTTAATTATCGTTAATTTTAAAAAGTATAGGTATGAATAATCGAAGGAGTTTCATAAGGCAAACCGGACTTACTGCAACGGGTGCCTTGCTGTTTGGCAGGTTGTTTTCTGCCGAAAATGACCTGAATGCTATTACCGGATTAATGGATAAAAGGCCTCGCCATATTTTGCTTCGGAGTGGCTGGCAGGTAGAAAACATTGGCGACATTGCACATACACCGGCCATGATTGCGTTGATTGAAAAATACATACCTACGGCTAAAGTTACATATTGGCATTACTATCATGTGCTGCTGCCGGAAGAAGTTGCGATGCTTAACAAACGATTTCCTAATGTGAAAATAGTGGAAGGAAAATTGGATTCAGATGGTAAAGCAAGCAATCCGGTTTTGCAGGAAGCTGTTGTTTCAGCTGATTATTTATTGCATAATTCCGGCCCGGCTACTGTTGGATGGGCAGATTTAGTCACTTTTAAAAAGGTGTTCAAGAAGCCTTTTGGTGTGTACGGGGTTACATATGGATTATATGGAACACCTGAAAAAGACATTTTAAGCGAAGCAGATTTTGTGTATTTCCGCGATAGCGTTTCCTTGCAAAAAGCCAAAGATGCAGGCATTCATGCACCGATAATGGAATTTGGCCCCGATGCTGTTTTTTCAATTGATGTAACGGATGATGAAAAAGCCAATGCTTTCTTGCTGGCAAACAAATTGGAACATGGGAAATTTATGTGTTGTATTCCCAAACACCGCGGTACGCCAGTGTGGCTGCACAAAAACAAAAACCGCCCTTTTGACGAAGTAAGGAATGCCAGGAACGAAGAAATGAAGGAGCATGACCATGTTCCTTTGCGAACGGCCATTACAGAAGTGGTGCGAAAAACCCAAATGAAAATATTGATAAGCCATGAAGATGAAACCGAAATGACTATAGGTAAGGAGTGGTTGCTGGATAAGTTGCCCGAAGATGTAAAACCAAATATTGTTTGGCGCAGCACGCCTTGGCTTACCGATGAAGCCGTCAGTATTTATAAAAAATCTGCCGGCTTTTTTGGCAGCGAAATGCACAGCCCCATTATGTGCATTGCTCATGGCGTACCTGCTATTGTTGTTCGCTGGGAAGAGCAAAGCAGCAAAGGTATTATGTGGCGCGACATTGGCCTGAGCGAATGGTTATTTGATTTTGATAACGAAGAAGAAATTAAGCGTTTTGTGCCCACCGTACTGGAAATGGCTACAAACCCAAAGGTCGCCAAACGCAAGGCAGTTAAGGCAAAAAAATATGCGCAGGGGTTGCA
>JBGSNV010000300.1:0-21175 GCA_041739485.1 Chitinophagaceae bacterium | reverse complement strand
CACTTCCCTGATTAAAAAACTGCTTTACCAGCCGGTCTTCAAGGGAATGAAACGAGATGATTGCTATCCTTCCATCCGGCTTGAGCACGGATTCGAGTTGTTCCAACATCCGGCGCAAGGCTCCCATTTCGTCATTCACCTCAATACGCAGGGCCTGAAAAACCTGTGCATAGTAGCGCTGCGGATTGCCTTTGCTCAGTGGCTTGAGCACCTGAAGCAGGTCGTTGATTGTGGCAAAAGGCGAAACAGCCCTTTTCTCCACGATAGATGCAGCAAGCGTTTTTGCATTGGTAACCTCCCCATAGCTACTGAGCATTTCCTGCAATGCACCGGCGGACAAACCATTCAATACATGCGCCGCGGTTTGCTCATGTCTGCCATCCATCCGCATATCAAGCGGAGCTTCAAAGCGGTAGGAGAATCCACGGGAGGCTTCGTCGAACTGATGACTGCTTACCCCGAGATCGGCAAGCAATCCATCGATAGCGCTAATGCCGTATAAGCGGAGAAAACGTTGCAGGTGCTCAAAGTTTTGCGGTACAAAAGTCAACCGATCATCTTTGGGCACATTGGCCGCTGCATCTGCATCCTGATCAAAAGCAATCAGCCTGCCTTTTGGTCCAAGCTGCTTCAGGATGCCTGCGCTATGTCCGCCACCTCCAAATGTGCAATCGACATAGATGCCATCCGGTTGGATCTTTAGCGCTTCCAAAGAAGCTTCAAACAATACCGGTACATGGTATCCCTGTTCTTCGCTTGCTGCACCTTCGCTTTTTTCCATTTCGGTCATAGCTGGCATTTTATTCGTTACCGCTGGCTCCTGTTCCGAGAATTCCGCTTGCCATTGCACTCAACTTGTCAGGTGTCAATGAATCAAAGAACTGCTGATATTTATTTTTATCCCAAATCTCAATTTTGTCGATGTCGCCGGCCAGGATAATTTCCTTGTCGAGTCCGGCATAATCCATCAGGTTTTTTGGAAGATTCAATCTTCCTGCACTATCAAACTCCACATAAATGGCTCCGGCGATCAATGCCTTCCGTACCATCCGGTTTTCGCGACTGTCGTAGGGGTTTACCTGACGAAGCCGGTCTTCCACCAACTTCCAGTCTTCCAGCAAATACATCCACAAACATTCATCCATTCCGCGGTTAATTACCAACATGCTTGTTCCTTCGGGCATCCGCTTGCGCAATGCGGAAGGAACCAAAAACCGGCCCTTCGCATCCAACGTCGCTTCATGTTCGCCTAAAAATCCAGTCATATTGACAATTTACACTTTCTAACACAAAGTAACACTTTTTCCCACCATTCTACAAATTCACAATAATCCCAAATTATCCACACCCGTAAACACTTATAAATCAACAATTTAAAGCCATTTTTAACATATGTGTGCATTAAAGATGTGCATAACTGTGGATAACCTGAAAGGGGTAATTTTACCTGATAATCAAAATGCAGGGATGATAAGGATCAGGATTCCCGCTTTGTGAAACCCTAAAAAAGGAAAGAAAAGCAAGACTAAAAGCATTTTTATTAAGGGCATCTAAAGGTCAAACGCCTGGGTTTTAATTCCGATTTATTTGAAAAATGATCCGGAAAGTTCCACAACATTAAAAGGCTTCTTACAAATCCTTACTTTTACAATTATGAATTGGCGTGCCTTTAAATACCTGCTTCCATTTGGAATTTACCTCGGGATGTACCGATCTATGCATGGCTATGGCTGGATCATATATCTGCCTGTGATTTATGCTTTTGTAGGAATCCCTTTGGTAGAATTGCTTATAAAGCCTGACAGTCGTAATATGGACGAAGCAGAAGAAAGTATCGCTAAGTCGGAGCGTTTGTACGATTGGTTTTTATATCTGATTGTGCCTCTGCAATTTTTGGCTTTGTATTGGTTCGTCAACAACATAACCGACCCTGCCTTGAAGTGGTGGGAAATAACCGGACGGATTTTTGCCATGGGTCTTGCCTGCGGCACTTTTGGAATCAATGTAGGGCACGAACTCGGGCATCGGGTGAAACCTTTTGAACAATGGCTCGCCAAAGCGCTGTTACTAACGAGTTTGTATACCCATTTTTTTATTGAGCACAACAAGGGGCATCACAAACATGTAAGTACCCCACAGGATCCGAGTAGTGCCCCAATAGGAATGAATTTGTATGCCTTTTGGATCCGTTCAGTAAAAGGTACCTGGCTTGGTGCCTGGCATATTGCCAATGAAGATCTTAACAAGAAAGGGCTTCCGGTTTGGCATTGGCGCAATGAAATGCTTCAATTGCAATTACTACAGATTGCTTTTGTAGTAGCTATCGGTCTTATATTTGGATGGGCTGCCTGTGGTTATTTCCTTCTTGCAGCCACGGTTGGGTTTTTATTGCTTGAAACCGTTAATTATATTGAACACTACGGACTGCAACGAAAAGAAGTTGCTGCCGGTAAATTTGAGCGGGCACAGCCACAACATAGCTGGAACAGCAATCATGTATTGGGTCGTTTGATGCTATTTGAACTAAGCCGGCACAGCGATCATCATTACCTTGCAAGCCGGAAATATCAGGTACTTCGCAGTCATGAAGAAGCACCCCAATTACCTACCGGCTATCCCGGAAGTATGATTCTTGCTACGATTCCTCCGCTTTGGTTTAAAGTAATGCATCGTAGAATAAAAGTGGGCTAAAGTATAAAAGGGTTAAGAGCCCAACCTTTTACTCCTCTATTTCAAGGTTATTCATATTTTTTATGGACTCATAAGTGGCATCCACGCTTTCTATCAATTTCACAAGCAACTGAATATTGATATCATCGCTGTTTCTGAAAATTTCGAAATCAAATTGATGGGACTCTCCGATTGGTACAGAACGGTTCCATTCCTTTAGTTCCCCCTGCATGGTAATGTCAATCAAAGTATTAAATATGCTTTGATTGACAAGGATCAAATTCTTCAGGGCTTCCTTCAGGCTCTCTTTATAATAATCCGGTTTCATAGGCTTTACTCGTTTTAGGTAATACAAAATAACGCAACAATACATGGTTTAAGGCCTGAATTACTCATAACATTTTTACTGCAAAATAACCAACAAATATACGCCACTCCTTCTACTGGTCATAGCACTTGTAGAAGACAAGAAAGAGAGAAGACACTTTCCCTCTTAAAAGTTGAAGTAGTTTTTTTTTCCTGCATTTAAAATTCCCCGTATTTCTTCGCCGATTCTTCCTTTGAAATGCGAATAAGTGCCGGCGGTCCACCCGTATGATTTTCACTTTGCGGATATATCAATTCCCAAAATGAATGATCAGAAGGGTTTACATACAAAGTGTCCCAGCCGGATGAATCTGTCCCTACCTGTGTTAATTGATTTTGGAGGAGCCATTCTATTTGCTCACACACTTCATCCTTGCGAACAAGTCCGTTTTCGTACACCCATTTACCAATTAGATTTTTGTCCATTGTATCAGAAGACATCCTTCTAATCCTTGTTAAAAAATAGCCGGCAATCCTGCATAAAAATCAAGAACTCCCTCACACCACATAAATAGGTTTTTCCTTTTTTTCTGAGATATCTCCAATAGGGATTGTAAAATCTTCGAGTCCGTAATTGCGTAAAATTTCCTGTACTTCGGTTAAGGATTCTTCAGACACTGCTATCAGCAATCCGCCGTTTGTTTGCGGATCATTCAGCCAGGTAAAGGCCTCTTTTACCGTAGTTTCTACCTGATCTTTTACCGCATTCCAGTTTCGGAAAGCATTATCGGGCAGCACAAATCCGGCGGCAAAACCTTTTGCTTCTTCGAGCAAAGGCAAGGTATTAAATGTAATGGTGGCAGTAACACCGGCCGCCTTGCACATTTCGTACAAATGACCATAGAAACCGAAACCGGTTACATCCGTCATGGCATGTACCCCGGAAAGCTTGCCAAGCGCTTCTCCCACTTTATTGAGTTGGCCACAGGTAGTTTCGAGCGCCTGTACTGCTTCCTGCGAAGCAAGCCCCCGCTTAAGCGCAGCACTTATTATACCGGTACCCAACGGTTTGGTTAACAATAGCAGGTCTCCCGGCTTTGCCCCGCCATTTGTTTTTATTTGATCGGGGTGTGCTGTACCCGTTACAGATAGCCCGAAAACGAGTTCTCCGATATTGATGGAGTGACCGCCTGCCATAGGTATGCCGGCTTCGGCACATACAGCAGCCGCACCGGTAAACATTGCCCGGATATCGTCTGCAGCAATGGCATCTACGGGGTAACAAAGTACCACATTTGCCATCACCGGTTTGCCACCCATAGCATACACATCGCTGATGGCATTGGCCGCCGCAATCCTTCCAAATGCCTCCGGATTATTTACGATTGGTGTAAAAAAATCAATCGTCTGAATCAATGCCGTATCCTCATTCAGTTTCAGCACCGAAGCATCGTCTGATGTGGCATTACCTACAATTAATCCCGGGAAATCAGCCGAAGCAGTAAACCCCTGTAAAATATTATGTAGTATTTCCGGTTGAATCTTACAGCCACAGCCACTTGCTTTGCTGTACGACGTCAATGCGCTATTTGTTGTTTCCATATTTTTTCGTTCATAGTAATTAAGTCCTGTACCCATTGGTCAGGATGATTTGTATCTGCTGTAAAGGCATTTATCCCGCCTTGGCGCAATTGTATGCTGTGATCGTAGGTCTTATCGTAGTAATGCAGTAAAATATCGAGCCATGTATTCTGATCCCCTTCCAACAAACTGTTACAGGCAAGTTTCATGCGGTCCCCACCTAGTTTTTTTACCAGGTTTTCGGTGGCTTCAATCAGTCCTTCGAGTGGCATTGCTCCGTACTCTGCCCATATCCGCTCCTTGCGGGTAGAAAGGTCCATTTCAATGGAAATAAGCGGTTTTTGAAGGATTTGCTGATACAGGATATCCGGCACCCGAACTTTGCCTACAAAACGGCTTTCGTTTTCGATCCATACCGGCTTATCTACGTCAAACCGCAACAGTTGCTCTCCTATCAGATTTTCAAAATGTTCTACGGAAGGTTGCGGCGGCATACCCAAATGCCCGAAGGCACTTCCCCTGTGATTGGCAAGTCCTTCCAGATCGAGTACCTGTTCCCCTGCAGCTTCAAGTTCCTTTAGAACAGCGGTTTTTCCTACCCCGGTTTTACCAGACAAAACGGTAAAACAAAAAGGCTTTTCAAAACTTGCATGTACCAGCCCCCGCCAGGCCTTGTAGCCTCCTTTCAACAAATAAACTTCGTAATCGGCCAGATGCATCATCCATGCCAGAATATTACTCCGCATACCTCCCCGCCAGCAATACACCGCCAGTTTTTTTTCGATTGCTTGTTTGCGTATGCTTTTAAAAATGGGATAAAACAGCGGACCTACCAACTGAAACCCCTTCATTACAGCGGCTTCTTTTCCGGATTGCTTGTACAAAGTACCAATAATCTTCCGATGTTCATTATTGAGGATTGGCTGATTGAGGCTTCCGGGCAGATGTCCCTGTATAAATTCCGACTCGCTGCGGGCATCGAGTAAAGGCACTGCGTCCCCCAGTTTCAGGAAATCCTCTATTTCCAATACTTTGATCATGTTCCTAAGATAAAACCATTAATGCGCAATCAAAACCTTTCTTGTAAGCGTTTGATTGCCCATGAAGGCCTGTAAAAAATAAACGCCATTGGTAAGCCCGCCTACCGCAAGCCGCTGCACAGTACCTGAAGCATTATTTTGCAAAACCACCCTTCCAAGTGCATCCACCAGCCTTACCGATTGCAATGGCGCTTCTGAATATACGGTCATTTCGTTGCTGATTACCGGGTTGGGGAAAATAACAATGCCCTTCACATTTTCAACGGCTACGGTAGCTTCGGGACTTAAATATACTTTTCCGTTTGCATCCGTTGCCCGAATGCGGTAGCGATAAGTACCATTGGGAAGAAAATCTTCCATATCAGTCCAGGTATAGGAGGCACCGGATTGAGGGAATCCTTTGGCAGTTTGGGTCCCCTTTAAGGCAAAAACACTACTATTAGGATCCTGTCTTTCAATATCTAAAAACAACCATCGGCGCTCATAGCCGGTGGTCCAGTTCAGCACATTGCGGTTGCCGGACCGGTTTGCAGTCAGGCTTATCCAGGAAGGAGCAAGTGCTCCGTTTCCGGTAATACTACCAATTCCCAAGCCACCACTACCGGGTTGGTTAATATTTGTTTCTATAGCTTTCCAAAGGCCTGGCAATTGTACGGTTCGGTATTGCAGGGTATCCATTAGGGTGCCCCGTTGCATTTGCCAGAATCCGGGAACACCGAAGCTTTCTGCAACCGGAATCCCCCCATGACCATTCGCCGGATTAGCAGCTTGCCCGCCTACTCCATTTAACTGATAGGCAAATAGCATGGAACTGTCGAGGGTTCCAGCAGCCGGATTAAGGAGCACAGACCCAAGCGATTGCAATTTATCCAGCGTATTGGGTGCTGAAAACTGACGGATCGTAACAGGGTTCGTCCTGTTGTTCCAACCACTTGTGAGATAGTAAGTTCCATCGGCAAGCCATCCTCCGGTGTTCCGCACATAATTACCGGTGGCCGGCAAAAGAACCGGTGTCGACTGACCCCCTATCCCGATTTTTAATTGATTTTCTACATGACCCAAAGTGGCCCCAAAATCATTGACAGCCAGTAACAAATTTCCGGTGCTGTCATAGTAATTGGTAAATCCATCCGGAAGGCTAAACTGAGCCGCTGCGGCGTGGAATAGCCCGTCAGGAACCAAATGCCGGGTAGCGGCTATTTCTATATCGTCGAGATAACAGTCGAAGCCCCAGGCACTTTTAAACACCCAGCGGATGTAAAGCGACGACTGATTACCCGCAGCAGCAGGTAAGGTAGCCTGTTTGATTTTCCAACCATCGCCGCCATAAGCAGGCAGCCGGGTAAATGTGGTAACAGGTTGCCAGTTGTTGCGATCCGTACTCCAGAATAAACTTATTTTTTCTTCCAGAAAAACCTGCGTATTGTAATCGCTACCATCTTCATACCACTTGAATTGCACATCTACTGAAGCGATATCGAGGGTGGTTAGCTTGGGCGTAGTCATTTGTACTTCATTTCCTTCCCGGGTATCATAACTGTTGAACCGGAGCAAATAAGACCCTGTATACGGGCCAACTATGGGAAAAGCACCACCCGGCACTACTGAAACAGCCGGCCAGGGCCCTGCTGTAAAATTGCGGATACCCAGGGTATCGAAGCGGCAATTTTCAAAGGTAGCCTCATCTATCTGATCTTTAAACGGCAGTACAAAACCGGTACCATTACAATCGGTATTTGCAGATACCATTAACATAGCACCCACCTTCCCGTTAACCACCGGCCAAAGAGCATAGAAATAACGGCTGTTTTCCGGCAAATTATCATGAAGTGCCTTTAGTGCCGCCCCGCGGTACAAAACCCGTCCACCACCGGTAACCTGCCCACCGGTTTGCACGCCGGGTAAAGGATTACCAAATTGTGCGGTTTCATTATATGCCACAATAACGTCACCGGTAAAACAGGTGCTTTTTGACCAAAGGATCTCAATCGATGATTTCGTTACTTCACCCACCAAAACGTCAGTCAAAGCAGCCGGGGTTTCTGTGTTACCGGTAAGGGGCGTGCCAAAGGTTCCGTTGGACAGTACCGGCCACAGCCGGAAATACAAGGTTTGGTTGTCGCCGGCACCCGAAAGATTGTAATCGAATCCTGTAGCATTACCGCGGTAAACAACCACTGCATCATTACCCAGGTTGTCGCCTGCCTGCAAAGCAATAGTAGGATTGCCGAATTGATTGTTTGCACTGTAAGCAATCAGCACCTGAGGGTCTGTGCAACCCTCAAAAGGCAGCCAGTTCAGGGAAACTTTATTGTAACACTCTGCTGAAGGCTGAAAGGCTTCAATAAGGTTAGATACCTTCAAGAACTTTTTAAGAACAAGCCCCATACTGTAGTTACCGGATGCATCTACGGACCACAATTTAAAAAAGTAAGCAGAGTCCGGATTCAGATTGGATAGAGTCAGGTTGGTTCCGTTGCCCTTGTACAATATCCGTCCTCCACCGGGGATATCTCCACCGGCTTGTAAATTACCGGAAGGGATGCCAAATATTCCTCCCCGGTTAAAGTCAGTACTTACCGCAAGCATTACTTCCTGATTGACCGTATTTTTTTGCCAGTTCAAATTGATGGCTGAACAAGCTACTTCTCCTGAAAATTGCAGTGGTGCTTCTACCATGGGAGCAGAAAAAATTTGCACGGTTTTTTGAAGCGATTTAAAGGCATTTAACCGACCGGATCCCATTTTCCCCTGAAAGGCGATCGGATTAAGAAGATCGATCGGATCGGTTTGATTGATGAGCAGGCTTTTTATATCGTCAGCACTCAACCTTCCGGGTGCTTTACTTGCAATCAAAGCGGCCACCCCGCTTACCTGCGGTGCTGCCATACTTGTGCCCTGCAAATAACCGACCGAGCCATTTGCAACAGTCACGGTACTGAGAATACCCATTCGTCCGCCCTGTGCAATCGGTCCGCCACTTGAGATGTTGGTTTCCCCGCCGGGAGCCGCAATATCCATAGTTTCGTGGTAGGTGCTGTACCAGGATTTCACGTCGTTGTGATTGGTGGCGGTTACTCCTATCACTCTATGATAAACGGCCGGCCAAAACCGGATATTTCCATTTTGATTGCCCCCTGAAAAAATAACCAATCCGTTTTTTATTACACCCCCTCCCCCATTTTCAATAAAATAATCTATAGCATCCAAAACACTTTGATTGAATACATCGGGCGAAGCATAACCCCAGCTGTTATGGCTGATTGCGGCTCCATTATCAGCACTGAACACAAAGGCATTTTCCACCCCACCTGAACCGGATACGGGTCCAAAGATCTGACAACTCATTAGACGAACACCGCTCGAAGCACTTCCGTCGCCTCCGGCAATTCCCGATACATAGGTCGTATTGTTGTTGACCGCGGCTACAGAACCGCTTACATGATTTCCGTGGTTGCCCGGGACAAGCCCCCCCTGATTATTGAAAAAATTATATCCCCGACCCGACCAGATATTGGGGCGCAGATCGGGATGTGTGGTATCGATACCATTGTCCATAATAGCCACAATCACATTAGGTTTTCCTCTTTCGAGATCCCAGGCTTCAGGGAGGTCAATATCAGCATCTGTGGTACCTCCTGTTTGACCCGTATTGTTATAATGCCACTGAGCATTAAAAAGGGTATCGCTTGGAATAACAGGAGGTGCAAAGGGAATATCTGAACCGTGCAGCTCGATCCTGTACAGGGGCTCGGCCATTGCTACCCATTGTTTTTGTTTTTCAAGGGCTTCGAGGGCTGCTTTCCACATTTTTGGATAACGCAGGGTTATTTTAACCCAACGAAGGACAGGCGTATTTTGGGGTAATTTGGGTTCCTTAGAAGGTTTGAGGGATATATTTACGAGTTTTTGATAGGATTCAAAACCAAACTGCTGCCAAAGACTGTCAAGTGCCGGTTCTCCGAAACCACCTGAGCCCTGTAAAGGAATATCTCCCGCACTCAGCCGGTCGAAAAATGCCGGAGCAAACTGCACCTGCAGCACACCGGGAACCATTGAAGATTCCGGGGCCACACGCCAATCAAGGACCGGTTTTTGAGCATCCCCAAAAACAGCCATGCAAAGCAGTGCTCCAATCCAAAACGTTCTTTTCCAGCAATTTTTCATACCCCATTAAAACGGAAAAGTACAAACTCTCGTATCAAAATGATCGGAATGTTTGTATTAACAGGCTCCATTCTGATCCATTAATCCACTAAACAACCTGCAATCAATGATTTATGGAGAAGCATAGCCTACTTTCCAAGGGCAAATACGAGAACTAAAGCTATCCGGATTACAATTTACCCTCCCGGATTTCTTCCACAATAGCCGGATCTAGTAAGGTGGAAGTATCCCCGATACTACCTGTTTCCCCCTCTGCAATTTTTCGCAAAATCCGCCGCATAATCTTGCCGCTTCTTGTTTTGGGCAACCCGCTTACAAACTGAATTTTATCCGGTTTGGCAATCGCTCCGATGATGCGGGAAACGGTTTGAAGAATATCCTGCCGGGTCAGGCTTTCATCTTCGTGAAAGCCATTGAAAATAACAAAAGCATAAATACCCTGCCCCTTGATATCGTGCGGATAGCCTACTATAGCACTCTCAACAACACCACTGTGCATATTGATGGCATTTTCCACTTCGGCGGTACCTATTCGGTGTCCGCTTACGTTCAGTACATCATCTACACGGCCGGTAATGCGGTAATCGCCGTCTTCATCGCGTAAACAACCGTCTCCTGTGAAATACATGCCCGGATAAGTGGTGAAATAGGTTTGCCTGCAGCGTTCATGATCGCCATACGTGGTGCGCAACATCCCCGGCCATGGAAATTTAATACAAAGATTCCCGCCAACACCGTTGCCGGTAATTTCTTTGCCGTTTTCATCTACCAGTACCGGCTGAACTCCGGGCAGTGGTGTAGTGGCATAAGTAGGTTTGGCAGGAGTTACCCCGGCCAGATTACTGATCAGGCAGCCACCGGTTTCAGTTTGCCACCAGGTATCCACCACCGGGCATTCGCCATTACCCACATTATCGTGATACCAGTTCCAGGCTTCCAGATTTATCGGTTCACCCACCGTACCTAAAACCTTTAGTGAATTCAGTTTTTTGCCGTGCAGAGGCCCTTCCCCAAAACCCATCAGGCTGCGGATAGCCGTAGGGGCTGTGTAGAGGATATCTACGGCAAACTTTTGTACAATATCCCAAAAACGTCCTGCATCCGGCCAGGTAGGAATGCCTTCAAACATCAGCGAAGTACCGCCGGCACTCAGCGGACCATAAAGAATATAGGTATGACCGGTTATCCAGCCAATATCGGCCGTACAGAAATGTACTTGTCCCGGCTGATACTGAAATACATTGAGAAAGGTATAGTTGGCCCAAACCATGTAACCGGCACAGGTATGTACCACTCCTTTCGGTTTGCCGGTGCTGCCGCTTGTATATAGGATAAAAAGCAGGTCTTCTGCATACATCTCTTCAGGTTCTACCCATGGATTGCCCTGTGTTTCCACTTTTTTAATTTCGTCTTCCCACCATACATCGCGGCCTTTGATCATACTTACCGGGGTGCGGGTATGTGTACATACAATAATTTTTTGAATGGTAGGACAACCCATCATGGCATCGTCAATTACGGCCTTCAACGGGATGGTTTTGTTGCCGCGATAAGCCCCGTCGCAGGTAATGACCACAGTAGCCGAGGCATCCTGAATGCGGTCTGCAATACTTTGCGCACTAAAGCCCCCGAAAATAACCGAATGAACGGCACCAATACGGGCACAGGCCAAAATCGCAATAGCGAGTTCCGGAATCATGCCCATATAAAGGCATACCCGGTCCCCTTTTTTTACCCCATTGTTTTTCAACACATTGGAAAACTGAACCACTTTATTCAGCAAATCCTTGTACGTCAATATGCGGTGGTGGTCTTCCGGATCGTTGGGTTCCCAGATAATGGCCGGCTTATCGCCGTTTTGCGCAACATGCCGGTCCAGACAGTTTTCGGTAATATTTAGTTTGCCGCCGGAAAACCATTTTATGGAAGGTTCTTCAAAGTTCCATTCCAGTACTTTGTCCCAGGGTTTGCGCCAGGTAAAATGCTCCGCTACGCCTGCCCAAAATTCTTCAGGGTTGGAAATACTGTATTCATAGGCCATTTTATACTGATCAAGCGAGCGAATCTGATAAGGAACATACATGGTAGAAACTATTGTTGGTTGTGAGGCAAATTTTAAAATCGTTATGGCTGCTAAAATAAGCATAGCCGGGGAACTTTTTTAGCAAAAATGGCAGAAACCCGCATAAACGGGCTTGTTAAAAATAAAAACCCATTGAGATTATTGCGAAACAGGAAATGCCGGTTTCTTCCTAAAAAGCAGGAGCTAACCGGCCGGACCTCCCTTTTTTAACCCAAAAAGAAGCCTAATTTTATTAATAAGTGAAAAGCACCTAATTTTTCCGCTTCAACCGGAAATGACTGCCCATGAAAAAAACAAGTGACACAACCCGGGAGGGTGATTCCTTACCTGCTTCCAATGAAGCGAAAAGTTCGATTGGATTGATCATTGGCGCCTCTTCTGTAGGCACTTTGATTGAATGGTATGATTTTTACATATTCGGGATGCTCGCCACCATTATTTCGGTGCAGTTTTTTCCTGAAAACTCGGGTACATCCGCGCTGCTGAGCACGCTGGCTATTTTTGCAGCCGGCTTTATTGTCCGGCCTTTCGGAGCCCTTGTTTTTGGCAGGCTCGGAGATGTCATTGGTCGTAAATACACTTTTTTACTGACCCTTGTTTTAATGGGAGGATCCACCTTTCTTATTGGACTGGTTCCTGGTTTTGCAAGTATTGGTTGGGCGGCACCGATTCTTGTTTTATTACTACGGCTGGTTCAGGGACTTGCCTTAGGAGGGGAATATGGGGGAGCCGCCACCTATGTTGCCGAACATGCACCGCCGCATCGCCGCGGTTTCTGGACAAGTTGGATTCAAACCACCGCCACACTCGGGCTTTTTCTGGCACTCGGGGTCATCATCCTTATCCGGCAATCGCAGGGCGTGGAGAAATTCAGCAGCGAATGGGGAGGATGGCGATACCCGTTTTGGATTTCGCTGGTACTGGTCATCGTTTCAATTGCCATCCGGCTTAAAATGCAGGAGTCACCCCTATTTGCTCAATTAAAAAAAGAAGGTAAAACCTCGACCAATCCGCTGAAAGAAAGTTTTGGGCACAAGGCCAACTTCAAAATGGTGTTGCTGGCCTTGTTTGGGGCTGTAATGGGGCAGGGCGTTATTTGGTATACCGGTCAGTTTTATGCGCAAAGCTTTTTGGAAAATGTTTGTAAATTGGATTTCCTGCAATCGAGAAATATCATTTTGATTGCTATTTTAATGGCGACCCCTGGTTTTGTATTGTTTGGCTGGCTGAGCGATCTTTTTGGCCGCAAATGGATTATGATGTTTGGAATGCTTGCCGGTATACTTGCCTATATGCCTATTTACAAGAGCTTTCTGCAATATACAGATCCCAAGGAACGGGTGGCTTTGATACAGAAGGATGGCTGGAGTGAAACAGTACCCGAAGCTTTTTACGATAGCAAACATCCTGACCGGCTCCTGGTAAAAACAAGCTATGACACCCTGTATACCGATGGAGCCGTTTACCGCTATCTGGTCACCGATACGCTGACGATTCCTGCAAACTCAATGACTTCCGCAACAGCATCTCTTTTGCTGAAATATCCGCATTCGGGGAAGGAAGAAATCTTGCAGGTGCACAATAGCAACCCAAATACGGCATCCCCGATAGTAGTGGAAGTACGCGATGTTAGCAGCAAACCGGGTACCGTTATAGAGAGAAAAGTGGGTAATGCTGTTTACTGGAAAATGATATTGCTGGTATTTGTACAGATTGTATTTGTAACCATGGTGTACGGTCCGATTGCTGCGTTTTTGGTAGAACTTTTTCCTACCCGCATCCGGTACACTTCTATGAGTTTGCCATACCATATTGGAAACGGGGTATTTGGTGGACTTGTTCCCTTTTTGGCAACCCTGATTGTGGAGTTTACCAAAACCGCTGAAAATCCGGGGGGCAATCCGCTTGCGGGGTTATGGTACCCAATAGGAGTAGCTACTGTTTGTTTTGTAATTGGCAGTATCTACCTCACCAATAAGATTGATAAAGAGGTGATGGATTAAAAAAAAACTAAAATGCAGGAAAGATGAATCAACTTAAAAAAAATTTAGGATACCTGTGGATGTTAATGGCTCCGGTGCTGATTGTTTTTATGTGCTGGCAGGCCTTCGAAAAAACAATGGCAACGGACCCGGCTATCCGTTTTAATACGGCGCTACAGTGGGGGATTATTCTGTTGGTCTTTATCCCGGTTTGTGCGGGCTTTTTTATTTTCGGAAAATATGCCGTCGAAGGAGCTTACGAACATCTGCCGGAAAGCAGTGCTGAAATTCCGGAATCAGAGTTGTAGTTGCTTTTGTTCAAAGCATTTACTTCTGTTTGCCTTCAAGCATGGGTACAAACTTGAATACATCAAGCAGTTCTTCTGTCAGTTTACCGTCGGCAGCCTTATGGATGCGCTTCATACGTTGGGCATCGCCTTCATTTACGGGAATCACGAGCATGCCACCGGGTTTCAACTGCTCCACAAGCGCCGCAGGTATGTAGGGCGCCGCTGCAGTTACAATGATTTTATCAAAAGGCGCAAAGGTGGGAAGCCCTTTGAATCCATCTCCAAAGAAAAATTTGATCTGTGGATATTTACCGGGAAAGGGATAATTTTTCGCCCGCTCCTGATACAATCCTTTTTGGCGTTCAATGGTAAACACCATGGCTTTCAATTCCGCAAGTACGGTAGCCTGATAGGCACTTCCGGTCCCAATCTCCAATACTTTTTCGTAAGGCTTTACCTCAAGCATCTGGGTTTGGTAAGCCACCGTATACGGTTGTGAAATAGTTTGGCCTTCGCCTATCGGAAAAGCCCGGTCTTCATAAGCAATATGATCCAATGCCGAATCGAGGAAGCAATGTCTTGGCACCCGCATAATGGCTTCCAAAACAGTCGCATTTTGAATGCCTTTTTCTTCAATCAGTTTGATCAACTGTTTTCTCATCGCCTGATGCCTGAATGTATCCTCGCAGTGCTTTCCCATAATTCGTCGGTTTCCGGCTGCAAGATACTCCGAAACTGCCCCGGAAGGATGTAAAAAAAGGATGTGGATTCCCCACAGGCTGTGAAAAAATGCTTTTGGAACCTCCATCATAGCTATCTCTGATGATTGTTTGATTTCAGGCATCAGGTTCAGCATGGGCTTTGGTCGTTTCCATCAACTTTTCCCTGAGTATTACATTATAAAAGTGAATAACTTTGATGATATAGCGAAGGACTCGCTTGATGAGTGGATTTATTATTTAAAAAATAACACGCTTCCGGAAAGATATACTGCGAAAGGATTGGATAAGGTGGAAGCACAGCTAAAAATAGATTCTATGAAAACGGAAGAGAAGGCTGAATATCAGGATTATATGAAAAATCTTGTTGTTACAAAAAGCATGATTGAAACGGCAAAATTTGAAGGAAAAATCGAAGAGCGAACCGAAGCCAACAAGGAGTTCACTGAAAGGCTGATAACCAATACCAATCATGATAATGCAAAAATTGCAAAACTTGTAGGAGTAGAGGAAGCATGGGTAGCGGAAATAAAGAAGGAGTTAGAAAAATAATCCTTCCTGGTGAGATGGTTTCCATTCAATTGCCAAACATAAATAGTAACACAGAATTTCGCTCATACCATAAGCTCATGATATTCAATGGGTTTCCAACTGTTCAACTTTGAATATTACCACGTACCGATTGCCTGCTAATGAAATACAAACTGATTTAGCAATAAAAAAAATGTCGCCCGTTGTCCACTTTATTTAGGGCGCCTCTAAAAACCTCTCTGACAAGGCTTGCCCATTTCATAACACCGTAATAGAGACGGAATGCATTACGTCTCTATGTAAATGAGAATGTTATGAAAAGGGCATAACGCAGTATCAGGCGTTTTTAGAGATGCCCTTTATTAAAACAAGCAGGCCGGATCGCAACAAAGCTTATTAGTCTTCCTCAATTTTTTCATCTACTGCATTGGCTACCATTTTATGTCCCATTCTGCGCATTGGATTGCTTCGGTTTTCATCGTGGAATTGACGACGATTGATGATGTCAATCGCTTCAAAAACAGCTTCAAGGATGGAATCGTGATTGGCAATTCCCTTACCTGCAATATCAAAAGCGGTTCCATGATCGGGACTTGTACGCACTACCGGTAGTCCTGCGGTATAATTTACCCCTTCGCCCATTGCCAACGATTTGAAAGGAATCAAGCCCTGATCATGGTACATGGCAAGTACTGCATCAAATTTGGAATATTGCCCTCTGGCAAAAAAAGCATCGGCAGGATATGGCCCGAAAACCATATTTCCCTGTTGCTTCAGTTCTTTTACTGCCGGTTGAATAATTTCTATTTCTTCCATACCAATCAGCCCCTCATCACCGGCATGCGGGTTGAGACCAAGTACCGCAATTTTTGGTTTATCAATGCCAAAATCACGCTGTAAAGCGGCTATGAGTATTTTTACTTTGCGCTGTATGGCTTCTTTGGTTACTTGTGCAGCAGCGTCTTTAAGCGGAACATGTTCGCTAAGTAAAGCCACGCGGATATTTTCAGCTACCATCAGCATTACTACATCCGGAACCCCAAATGCATCCTTTAAAAAGGGCGTATGGCCGGTATAAGTAAAAGTCTCGTGTTGTATATTGTTTTTATGAATGGGTGCGGTTACAAGCGCATCTATCGTTCCCTGTTTCAGGGCTTCAGTTGCGGCCATCAGGCTCAGTCGGCCATAAGTACCCCCAATCTCATTGAGCACCCCGGGTGTAATCTGTACTTCTTCTTCCCAACAATTGTAAAGGTTTACCTGCTTCAGGTTCAACCGGCCAAGATCTTTCAGGCTCTGAAATTGAAAATTATTTTCGGGGAGTGATTTTCTGTAAAAATTGACGGTTTTATTGCTGGCAAAAATAACCGGCGTACAAAAATCGAGTATCCGGCCATCGCTGAGTGCTTTGATGATGATTTCCATCCCGATACCATTGATATCGCCACAGCTAAAGCCTATAGTTGGTTTATTTTGTTCGTTCATAGTATGCAAATATAAGGATTGAAACAGGTGACACCTAAAGCATCGAAACCTGTCTTTTAAATGCTACGCCGGGTAATAATCTTACCTTTGCCCGATGCAGGCAAATAGGCTATCGAGCCCTTATACATTGAAAAAATCGCTTGGGCAGCACTTTCTTCACGATGAAAAAGTATGTCAGCAAATTGTTGATGCCGTCAATGCCAATCCGTTTCAGCAATTGCTTGAGGTGGGTCCGGGAGGTGGCGCGCTGACCAAATACCTGCTCAAAATACCCGATATCGACTTTAAAGCAGTGGAAATTGACCGGGAAAAGGTAGCTTTTTTAAAAAAGACCTATCCGGCTATCGAGGGCAAGCTACTCGAAGATAGTATCCTCGACATGGATCCTCCCTTTGCAGAACCCTTTACTGTTGTCGGCAATTTCCCCTACAACATCAGTTCGCAGATCGTTTTTAAAATTCTCGACTGGCACCCACAGGTAGAAGCGATGGTAGGCATGTTTCAAAAAGAGGTGGCACAGCGGCTTGCAGCCGGACCGGGAAGTAAAGTTTACGGAGTAACTTCTGTTTTAACACAGGCATTTTTTGATGTGAGTTACCTTTTTGATGTTCCCGCTGAAAGTTTTACCCCGCCACCAAAAGTAATTAGTGGGGTTATCCGGCTATTGCCACGCAAGGAAGGTAATCCCACCCCGCCGATGCGCAGCCCGAAACATTTCAAGCTTCTGGTAAAAACAGCTTTTAACCAACGTCGAAAGCAATTACGCAACGCACTCAAACCATTGTTTACGCCCGATGTATTACAAGACGATCTTTTTACTAAAAGGGCAGAGCAACTAAGTGTAGCCGATTTTGCTGCACTCACTTTTAAAATGAACGGATAATTTCCCAACATGGCTATTGAATATACTTTACCGGAACCCGGACAATATGGAAATCCTGAGCAGTCCCTGGTAATCATTACTGCCAAATGCCATCCCTGGCTGATTGAAAAACTTGCAGAAAAATATTGGGTAGATTATGAGCCTGCGATTACTTACGAAACGCTTGCAGCCGGCACCAAAGCCGAAGGACTTATTCTGACAACAAGATTACGTATAGACGCAGCCTTGATTGATGCAGCCCCCAATCTGAAATGGATTGGTCGCCTAGGCAGCGGACTCGAGCTGATAGATGTAGCCTATGCAGAAAGTAAAGGAATCCGTGTATACAGTAGCCCCGAAGGCAATTCCAATGCTGTAGGCGAACATGCACTTGGGTTGTTATTAGCTTTGCTAAACCGCATTTCCTGGAGCCATAATGAAGTAAAGCAGCACCTGTGGCTACGCGATGAAAACCGGGGTACCGAATTAAGCGGTAAAACAGTAGGTATTATAGGATTTGGAAATACCGGCAATGCCTTTGCCAGATTATTGCAACCTTTTGGCGTAACCGTACTTGGCTACGACAAAGTCCGTTATGGTTTTGCAAGAGATCATATTAAAGAGGCATCTCTCGAACAGATACAGCGTTATGCCGATGTCATCAGTTTTCACGTACCGCTTACAGAAGAAACCACCAACAGGGTGAATGCTGATTTTATTTCGAATTTAAAAAATGCCCCCATTCTCCTCAATACAAGCCGGGGCAAAGTGATAGACCTTAATGCCCTGCAAAAAGGCCTGCAAAAAGGATTGGTAGGCGGGGCAGGGCTTGACGTAATCGCCAATGAAAAACCTGCAACCTGGACCGAAACCGACAAAACAATGATTAACTGGCTCACAAGCCAACCCAATGTTATTCTAACCCCCCATATTGCCGGCTACAGCCACGAAGCCTTTTTAAAAATGGCTCAGGTGATTTACCGAAAAATCTTTGAGTAGCTGTTGCCGGATTTCTGTTTTTGTAAAAAATCGAAGCAAAGGTTTTCAGGTAAAATTTATGTAGCGTTAACACAGGATTCATATTGGCTTGATAGTTTTGTGTTTTAAACAAAAGCATAAAAACCTGTAAACACCTACCTATGAAATTTTACCTGACTTTAAGCCTGATTTTCCTGTTAAATATCCCTTTTACAGGCTTTGCACAAATGGATACTTTATTCTTGTATAACAAAAAAATACCCTGTTCGGTAAAGGAAATAACTTCCGATGCCGTAAAATTCATCTATCCACAGGAAGATATTATCCATACCATTTACAAAAACAATATCAGGCAGCTTTATTTAAAATCCGGACGGGTAATCCTATTTCAGGAAACTGCTGCTTTAAAAAATATTTTGGATGTGGAGGACAATGACAAGATTTCAATATCCGTGGTGGACGCAGAGGTAAAGGGGTTATTTAAACTTGGCGAAGTCAGTTCCAAAGCCAAAGGAACAACCCTTTTTGCAAATCAGGATCGGGTAAATGAACGGGCTTACCGAAAACTAAAGATTGAAGCCGCGATGATGGGAGCAAGTACCATTTTTATAAATCATCAAAAAAGCGAAGGCTATAGACCCGGGATCATTTTCTTAACCGGCTCTTCCGCAGAAACGAGTTTAACAGGTATTGCCTATTCACATGAGCTACCGGATCCCGCAGCATTCACCAGAAAGGTGAATAACAAAACAGCGTTTAACACAACCGCAGCATATAAAATATGGTCCGGTGGCAGTGATGCGAAAAAAAGATCTGTCAGCAGAGGATTCAGCCTTTCTAAAATAATTACTGAGCAAGGAATTACTACCCTTGAAGGAACTCTGACAGGGGTTCCTGATTACAAAAGGTTCAGACTTGTAAATTTTGACGAAACCTCTTTCACTATTTTCTACAAGGATAAAAACACGGCCTACCAATACAGGATTAATTTCTGATCAGCCGGATAGTTCCGTTTTGAAAGAAACTTCATTTCATTTAGCCTTAACAGTACCGTAACCCTGAGGTAACATCCTAAAGCAATCTTTGCATAACAAAATACAAACACACTACAACATACACACTTACCATAAATCAGTACACACACTGCACACACACTCCAAATTTTAGTTTTCTCATATGCAGTTATTACCCCGATTTCTATCGGGGTTTTCTGTATGTAAAAATCAATACCGCCAACTTTTCAGATCAACACCTTTGGGGGAACGGTTCATCACTTCGGCAGCCCACTGTTTAATAAACATGATATGGTATCGCAACCGGGTCAAATAGTTGGGATTATTAGGATCGCCATTCCAGCAATGTTCGGCCCGGTCACCATAAGCTACAATAGCCTCGGGCTTTGGAAAGTCAAGCTTTTTAAGCCGCTCCTCAATCAGGTAAACGGCATTATTCAGGTAGTAATTGTCCATGTCACCGCAGTAAATCCGTATCTTTCCCCGCAGTTTTTCGCCAAATTTTGGCCAGTCTCTCTGTAAAATATGGCTGAGGTCATAATTTTCCCGCCAAAAATCTGCAACAGTAGAATCTATATCGCCGGTATATTTATCCCAGATCGGCTTAGGATACCCATCTTTTCCAACCGGCGAGTACACACTCTCCCATACATCCCACTGATCTCCGCTTCTGCTATGGGTTCCAAGGGCAAGCTCCTTGTGGTTGGATTGCTGCAGGGTAGCACTTACATGCCCGAGGTAATCGCGGTGCGAGGGTCGGGGCGTTTTCGAAAAAGGCCCTTCCTGAAAATAAGCGTTTTTATCTTTATAAATATCGACTACGGTATATGCCCTGAAATCTACCGGATCGGGACAGGCGCTGTAGCAACCATTAAAAGCATCGGGATAAAAGAGCTGTGCAGCCAATACTTCCCATCCACCGGTGCTGCCGCCATACATAAAACGGGCCCAGCCTTCGCCGATGCCCCGAAAACGTTTTTCAATTTCGGGGATCAGTTCGTACACAATCGCATCGCCATAAGGACCGTTGTTGGCGCTGTTTACCGCATAGCTATCATCATAAAAAGGCGTAGGATGCTGTATTTCAATAGCAAGTACCCTTGGAAAATCAGGGCCGGTCCATTGCTTGTAAAAGTCATAGGCTTCCTGTTGTACAATTTTGTTGTACCCATAAATTCCGAATCGGGCACTATAGTCATTCGGCAGGTTTTCGTCGGGAGGGGTGGTACGAAATCCATCTAGGTCTGCCGGGAAATGACCATGAAAAATGGCCAATGGATATTTTACCTCCGGGTGTTCGTCAAAACCTTGGGGCAATAAAATATGGGCTCCGAGGTACATGGGGCGTCCCCAGAATTCGGTCAACAATTTGCTTTGAATACGGATATGTTTGATGTATTTGGTATCCTCCGGCATTTCCACCGGGGGCATTACCTTGTTTAAAACGATCGCCTGTTTTAGGGTTGCT
>JBGSNV010000285.1:0-15054 GCA_041739485.1 Chitinophagaceae bacterium | reverse complement strand
TTGTCGCTTGCCGATTATGTGGTAACGGAGGCCGGATTTGCCGCCGATCTCGGTGCCGAAAAGTTTTTCAACATCAAGTGTCAGTCGGCTGGCTTACATCCAAAGGCTGCCGTATTGGTGGTAACGGTGAGGGCTTTGCGGCATCATGGTGGCGCAGCAAAGGAAACACTGAATACAGCTAACCCTGCCGCGGTAAAAGCGGGATTACCCAATATGGAAAAACATATTGAAAACCTTAAAGTATTCGGACTGCATCCGGTGGTTTGCATCAATGCCTTTCCCAACGATACTCCCGAAGAATATGAACTGATTCATCAATGTACCGCGCAATATGGAGTAAAAGCCGTGGTATCGGAAGCTTTTGCAAAAGGCGGAAAAGGGGCAGCATCACTTGCTGAGGCTGTGGTGGAAAGTATTGAAAGCAACAGCGAACATTTTACCCCACTGTACCATTGGCACCTGCCAATCCAAGAAAAAATTCAAAAAATAGCCACTACCATTTACGGAGCAGTGGAGGTGGTGTATTCGGTCAAAGCAAAGGCCAACCTGAAAACCATTGAAAAACTCGGATTTGGCAAGCTCCCGGTTTGTATGGCAAAAACACAGAAAAGCCTTTCAGATGATGAAAGAAAGATTGGGCGTCCCCGCGATTTTATGATTACAGTCAGGGAGTTCGAATTTGCCTCCGGAGCCGGTTTCATCATCCCCATTTTAGGCGATGTAATGCGGATGCCCGGTTTGCCTTCTGTACCATCTTCCGAGCATATGGATTTATCGGATGAAGGGGTGATTACCGGATTGTTTTAGGAAACCTAACGTTAGGAAACCTATTCAGCCAGTGTCCATTCTGATGTTCGTCCAAGCCAGGAGAAACTGCAGATGAATCCGCGGAGGTCAATTTTATTATCTTTCAAAGTGAGTTTTCCGCAGTAGGTTTTGCCATTATTGGGGTCGTACACTTTGCCCTCTTTATATGCTCCGTTGGTTTCGCTTTTTTCAAATCCGCTGAGGATCATCAATCCCATCAGGGAATTGTTGCGTTTGGTTTTGTCGGGGTTTTCCTTATCCATAAGTGGCTTACCGCCATCATCAGTTGGTTTTTTCAACCAAACTATTTTCCCATAAAACCTGCCATTCGTTGCCTTAAATATTTGAATTTTCGAAGTTTTTTCGGCATTGTACCAGGTTCTTTCAATGGGATCCTTTTGGCTGAAGCTCGCCATCGTAAACAGCAGGCAGGCAATTGTAACAAGTCCTTTCATCTGTTCATTTTTAGTGGGCAGGCTAAAGCCTGCTTTTTTTATTTGTCATATGGGTCCGAAGTTTCGGACCGAAGTTTCGGACCGAAGTTTCGGACCGAAGCTTCGGATGCCCAATGATCATTTGCGCAGGGTGTGCAGCGGGTCCGAACCTTCGGACGTGGGCATTTCATAGTGGGCAACTTATTTTGATGCAATGTAAGGAGGTTGAGCTAAAGCGATTTTTCAATTCGGCAAATTTATGCAGGGGTATCATATCCCCATTTCACTAAGGTAGCACCCCAGGTAAAGCCCCCACCAAAAGCCGCCAAAACAATATTGTCTCCTTTTTTCAATTTCGTTTCCCAATCCCAAAGACAAAGCGGCAAAGTACCGGCCGTTGTGTTGCCATATTTTTGAATATTGATCATTACCTTTTCCTTATCCAATCCCATCCGGTTGGCCGTAGCATCAATGATGCGCAGGTTTGCCTGATGCGGCACCAACCAGGCAATATCGTCACCGGTAAGGTGGTTGCGTTCCAGTAGTTCGGCGCTTACGTCTGCCATACCTTTTACCGCAAACTTGAATACCGACTGTCCTTCCTGATATACAAAATGTTCTTTGGCCATAACGGTTTCTATCGAGGCGGGCTTGACGGATCCGCCGGCCTTCATATGTAAAAAGTTTTGTCCCTGACCATCGCTGCGTAAAATACTGTCGAGTACGCCAAAGCCTTCGGTGTTGGGTTCGAGCAACACAGCACCACCGCCATCGCCAAATATGATGCAGGTTGCCCGGTCGGTATAGTCAATGATGGCACTCATTTTATCGGCACCCACCACGATTATTTTCTTGTAGCGACCACTTTCAATAAAAGCTGCTCCCTGTGTAAGCGCAAATAAAAATCCGCTGCAGGCAGCACTGATGTCGAAACTGAAGGCATTTTTAGCCCCTACTTTATCGGCAATGATGTTGGCTGTTGCCGGAAATACCATATCCGGGGTAACGGTAGCGCAAATGATGCAATCAATCTCCAAAGGATCCAATTGCCGCTTTTCGAGGATTTGTTGAATGGCAGGCACCCCAAGATCGCTTGTTCCTTTCCCTTCTCCCTTTAAAATACGACGCTCGGAAATACCTGTACGTGATCGGATCCATTCATCATTGGTATCGACCATTTGTTCGAGGTCAAAATTGGTAAGAACATGGTCGGGAACATAGCCTCCGACAGCAGTGATTGTGGCGGTGTGTTTTTGCGTCATAATAGGTTGCGAAGATAAGGGAAGGGGTAAAATTGTGAACCCTAAATTAAAGGACAGGCAAGCAATAGGAAACATAGGGCTTGCAATTGTAAGCCTCTTTTTGTATTTTATCAATCAAATGAATGTACTATGAAATACCTCTTATTGTTTTTTCCTTTATTATTTGTTCAATCTTTTTTATGGAGTCAAAACGTAGGTATCGGAAAAACCAACCCTCAGGTTCGGCTTGATGTGGCTTCCACTTCCAGTAGTCCGGCGCGTTTTGATGGTGCTGCTCCCATGTTTATAGGACTTTATGAAGCAGGCGAATACCTCGGCTATTTGGGCTCTTTTTCCGGTGATGCGCCGGATATAGACTTAGGCACAGGATTCGGGAACACGGAAGGCAAGTTACATTTAACAACAGGGGCTTCACCAAGACTCACTATCCGGCCAAATGGCTTTGTTGGCATCAACAATACCAATCCGCAGTGGCAACTCGATGTGGAAGGAGGCATGAGGTTAAACGGACGTTTTTATATAAATGGAACAAGTGGAGGAGCAGGGCAGGTGTTTACCGCCGGAGGTGGAGTAAATAAACCATCCTGGCAAACCTTAAATACCGCCTTCGACAATGATACCCGGTTTGCGGTTTCAATTGAAAATACGGTTACATCTTCATCAACCTCCAACAGCAGAACGGTACTTTACAATTCTAATTCCGCTGCTATTACCTCCAATTCCGGTGGCAGCATTACCATTAATCAGCCGGGGCTGTATCATTTTGAAGGCAATTTTTCCCTCAGAATCAGTTTCAATACTCAGGTATTTGCGGAAACGATGTTTGCTACCATGCGTTTTTTCGTCGGCACCGTTTCTTATGATACGCATTTTTTTAATGGCTTCAATCAGGATGGTTTTACGGTTGGCTGGACAGGAAAGCAAATCGCAGCCTGGCAAAAAGATGTTTACATTTCTGATGTACCAACAACCATCAGTTATGGCTATACCTGGGGATACAACGCAGGCAATAGTGCCTCAATAAATTCAAGGGTTTTATCGGGTATCCTTTCAGGTTACAAGATATCGGATTGACATAGCAAAAGAATCGATGTGAGTGTTCTTAACATTTCTAAGTATTTATGACTGGGTTTATCCAGCTCCTTTAATTCAAAAAAGCATTTAAAAAAAGGAAGGGGAGCGGTTTAAATAATTTTGAGCCTTTTCCGGATTTTTCGGAAAAAATATAAAGGATTTTGTATTTTGTTTGGGAAATGAAACCAACATGAAAACAGCTATCTTTTGTATGATTGGCCTTGTATGGACGGGGCTGATTTCTTTAAATGCACAAAACGTAGGAATCGGTACCGCTATTCCTGTCGAAAAGCTTACCATTGGCAGCGGCAACTTGTTAATGGAAAATAGTACCAAGGGCATTGTGCTGAATGGTGCAGACAAGGCCATGATTACCCGCGGCTTCGATGCTTTTACAAGCGGTAAACACATAGGCCTTGGGCGGTGGGGTCTTTTTATGGAGCCGAATGTGCTTACGATTGGATTACCAAGCATAGTAGGTAAACGATTCGCAGTATCCAGCTTCTTTACAAATAGTACCATTAACCGCGAAATACTGGTAGTGGATGTCAATGGCAATGTAGGTATCAACGTCGGTTCTCCGCAATGGACATTGGATGTAAACGGTAGCATGCAATTAGGTGGAAGGTTATTTGTAAATGGTAGCAGCGGCACTGCCGGACAGGTGCTTACTTCCAATTTTTTGTCGCCACCCAGTTGGCAAACACTATCCGGGGCATTTGATAATAACACCCGGTTTGAGGCAAGTTTTTCCAGTAATTCTACTGCCAACGTGACTCCTGCGCTCACTTATACACAGGTTTACAATACCAATCCTGCAGATGTTACCATTGCTTCATCAGGACTTACGATAAACAAAACGGGTCTTTATCATATTGAAGGCTACTACGAATCTTCTACCCAATTTTCTTCGAAGCCCAACTATTTCATCCTCAGGTTTAGATCGGTATTGGGAGGAAGAGTTTTTTGGGAATCAATCAGGCTTCCAGCTACGAGAGACGAAAGCAGTTTAAACCAGGTATATACAAGTTTTGGCCGGTTTTCGAGAGAAATCTATTTGTTAGCAGGCAATGCTGTTTCCTGTAATATGGAAATAAACTATTCGGCCGGTGGCCCGGTTACCATTCAAAATAATGGTCATTCGGGTCGTATTTCTGGCTATCTCATTAATGAATAGATATCCGGAATATTTCTTAGCCCATATTATGAAAAACCTTTTGTACGTCCTCATCTTGTTCAAGACGGTCAATCAGTTTACTTACTTCTTCAGCCTGTTCGTCGTTTACCGGTACAGTAGTGGTGGGTATCCATTCAAGTTCTGCACTGATGGGGTTGATGCCTTTTTCGTCTAAGGCAGATTGCAGATTCCCAAAATCGGTAAAGGCACAACGCAGTACCAGCACATCAGTCGTATTGCCGGCAATATCGGGTTCACTTGTTCCTTCTCCCATTTCTTCCAAACCAGCATCAATCAGTTCAAATTCTAAATCTTCGGGGCTGAGTCCTTCCGGGTTGAGCTTGAAAACCCCCATTTTTTTAAATTGAAAAGAAACACTACCGCTGTTTCCAAAGCTTCCGCCGCCTTTAGTAAAATGACTTTTTACATTAGCCACCGTACGCACATGGTTATCCGTAGCCGTTTCTACCAAAATAGCCACCCCATGTGCGGCGTATCCTTCATATAAAATTTCGTCGTAATTAATGAGTTCCTTGCCATTCGCCCGTTTAATAGCAGCTTCCACCCGGTCTTTAGGCATACCAACGCTACGGGCATTTTGAAAGCAACGGCGCAGTGCTGCATTCATGGAAGGATCGCTTCCGCCTGCTTTTACCGCAATGATGATTTCTTTCCCGATCCGGGTAAAGTTCTTAGCCATTTTATCCCAACGCGCAAACATGGAGGCTTTACGTACTTCAAAAATCCGACCCATAATGATTCAATTTTTCAGCTTGATTGGTATTGCTTGTAAGTTTTGTATAACAGGCTTTCTTTTGCCTGTCTTTTCCGGAATAATCGTTGAATCCGGGCTGCAAAGGTAAGGCGGAAGCATTCAAAAACCTGCCTTGTTATAAAATTTAGAATCTGCTTTCCGGGGAATATAAACCAAATAAAAACCGGCGACCCTTTTCACAGGACCACCGGTTTCTAAAACGTATTCCTTTCAAAATCAGGCTTCCGGGGGTGCCTTCATTATATTATAGGTAAAAAGCATGAGATGACCCACCGCAAATATGAGGGATACATAAAACAGCGTCCTGTCTGCTTCCCAACCCACCGTTAATTGGTGCAGTAAACCCGCAATAGCTAATAGAAAACAAAGCGCAATGCTTACATATCTCGCTATTTTCAGCCCTTTCCGATTAGAAGTGCCATTGCCCAACACACTGTTTTTAGCACCGTAAACCAGATAGATATCCATACCCAACAGCATCCATACAATCAAACGGATCCAGGTGTCGGCCGGTAAAAATACCATCATAAATAAACAGGTAAATATGCCAAGAATCGGAACCAGTGGAACAAGTGGGGTTCTGAACGCTCTTGGAAGTTCAGGCATTTTTACCCGCATTACCCAGATACCGATACAAACCAGAATAAAAGCAAACAGGGTACCAATACTTGTCATTTCGCCTACCACGCGTGCAGGAACGAAAGCGGCAAATAGGCTCACAAACACCATGAACAACAGGTTACTTTTTGCAGGTGTTTGGAACTTAGGATTGATAGAAGAAAATATTTTAGGGATCAAACCATCCTTACTCATGCTAAAGAATACCCGGGTCTGACCCATGAGCATCACCAAAATTACCGAGGCATAACCCGAAAGGATTGCTACCACAATAGCACGGTTCAGCCACGGATAATCGGGTACCAGATTGCCAGAAGCATCGGTGGTTCCCATATGCTCAATAGCCAATGCTACCGGGGCAATTCCATCCTGTCCGGCAAAGGACTGATAGTTGGCTACCCCGGTCATTACATGAGCAAATAAAATATACAATACAGTACAAATAATCAGAGATCCGAGGATACCAATCGGCATATCCCTGCTTGGATTCTTAGCCTCCTGTGCGGCGGTACTTACGGCATCAAAGCCAATATAGGCAAAGAATACAATGGCTGCAGCCCGTATAATTCCACTGAATCCGAAATGACCGAACTCCCCGGTATTTTCAGGTATGTAAGGGTTCAGGTTATCGTTGCTGATATAGCTCCATCCTAAAATGATAAAGATCAGAACCACTGTTACTTTTAATGATACGATGACAGCGTTGACTGTAGCACTTTCTTTGGTACCACGAATCAGCAACAAACTCATCATTACAATAATAAATACCGCAGGCAGGTTGAGGATCCCCCCATCCCAGGGACCTACCGTAAGATTATGCGGCAGGTATATATCAAAGCCCTCCAAAAATTTGACCAGATAACGGCTCCAGCTGATGCCTACCGTGGCAGCACCTACTGCATATTCCAGTACAAGATCCCAACCAATAATCCATGCAATAAATTCGCCCATCGTTGCATAACTATAGGTGTAAGCACTTCCTGCCACCGGAATCATACTGGCAAATTCAGCATAGCAAAGACCCGCAAAGGCGCAACCCAGAGCGGCAACAATAAAGGAAATGGTAATGGCCGGACCTGCATTGTTGGCAGCTGCCAAACCTGTGATAGAAAACAAACCGGCACCAATAATTGCACCAATACCGAGTGCAACAAGTGCCCAGGGGCCAAGGGTTCTTTTCAGGGTGTGTTCTCCCTCTTCATTGGCTTCCTGCATCAGGGTGCTCATTGGTTTTCTGATAAACAAACTCATGATCGTTCTTAGTTGGTTTTTAGAATGATTAAACTTTCAAGCGGGAAAAATAAAGATTAAAGCCGATTAAATGATATTTGTTGTCTTTATTTACTGCAAATCGCCGGTTTTATAAAAAAACAAAGGCGAATTTTCATTTTCTCATTCATAATCCACGCATCAATTTAAATGGATTTTTTGCTTACATATTTGCTTCCCTGTTTTTACTTTTTAGGCATTGGTTGGTTTTTGATGCATAGTTCGCTGATAAAAAAGCAGGGGTTCTCTGTACGGTTTGTCCTTTTGTTTTATACGGCCAAAGTATTGACGGGTACTTTTTACACGTATGTAATGGTCCACCTCATACCAAGGGGCGATGATATTGACCTGCTTTTTGGGGGAGGACTGGAAATTTACAACGCTTTTTTGTTCGATCCGGGCTCCTTTCCCCGCTACCTGGCAGCGCTTTTTGATATTGGAGACTTCAATTTGGGCAGTACCAATTCCGATTTTATCCGTACCGTTTTCGACGGCATCAAGTTCATCCATTTTTTACTCGATCTGCTAAGTGGAGGTAGGCTATATACCAATGTGTTGCTGTTCAATGGTTTGTGCACTTTTTTGTACCTGCGGGGTTGGGGTTTTTTGCGGTCCTGGACCGGCAGCCTTGCCTTTGGCGGGTTTGTATTTGCTTTTCCGGCTGCCTTTTTCTTTACAAGCGTCTTGCTTAAAGAGGGGATTGAACTTTGCCTGATAGCAGCTATGTTGCCATTGCTGTATAAAATATCTAACGGAAAAGGGACGATTTTCCGGTGGTTTGGGGTTCTTTTACTCTTTGCGGGAATGTTTTTCTTCAAATATCTGATAGCGCTTACCTTTTTATCGTTGTTGATTTTGATTTGGGTGCTCAACCGGTGGAAAAAATATCGTTGGTTGCTGGCAGGTATCGCCTCTGTTTTGGCAATAACCGGTTTTTTTACTGCAGGGCTCCTGCACCCGGCACTGGATTTACCCAACTATCTTGTAGAACGCCGGCAGGAGTTTCAACTGCTCGAGGCCAATTCGGTTTTAACTATGCAAACGCTTGAACCCGGTTTTAAAGGGTTTGTGAAAGCCTTGCCCGAAGCCGTCAATAATGTTTTTTTCAGACCCTTACCGGGTCAGGGAGGGAAAATGATCTATTATGTTTTTTCTTTGGAGCTGCTGTTGTTTTGGGGTTTCCTTGGTTTTTTGGGGATAAAAGGGAATAGCAAGCCCCTCACTGAAATATCGCCGTTGGCTATCGGAGTGCTTTTTTTCGCGTTGGTCAATCTGTTAATCATTGGGTATACCATTACCAACATCGGAGCAATTATCCGCTACCGGAGCGTGTTTATGCCTTTTTTGGCTTGGTTTTTCTGGGAATGGTTTCAGGGGAGGAGCCTTTTTAAAAAAGCGGGGGGATGGATCAAAAACTTTATGAATCCTACAATAAATTAGTATTTATTTTATATATCAATTTTTGCCAAAAGTGTTCACTTATTTTATTGAATATTGACTTTGAATAAAAAAATAAGGGGATAATTCTCAAATTTAAAGGATCAATATGTATTTTTGATGCAATAACCAATATTTACTAATTCTTTTTTTACTGATTTTCAGTAAGATAAAACAAAAACTATTTATGGAGTCACTGCGTTTTAAAGCACTCGATAGTCTGTTCGCCAACCCTGTGGATGTACAGGTAGCAGGTTCTACCCGAATTACTGCCATTTTTGGCGCCAATGTATTTACGCACAAGGTGGCGCGTCATTACTTAAGTGATGAGGCTTATAAAAGCCTTATGGCTAGTTATAACAGCGGTAAAAAAATCGATCGCTCCATGGGCAATCAGATTGCAAGCGGCGTAAAAGCCTGGGCCGAAAGCCGGGGAGTAACCCATTTTACCCACTGGTTTCAACCACTTACCGGTACTACTGCCGAAAAGCATGACTCCTTTTTTACCCTCAAGGGTGATGGTACGCCAATCGAACAATTTGATGGCGACGCACTCATTCAACAGGAACCCGATGCCTCTTCTTTCCCAAGCGGAGGATTACGGGCAACTTTCGAGGCGCGGGGTTACACAGCTTGGGATCCTTCTTCCCCTGCATTTATTTTTGAAGTAGGCAACGGCAAAACCCTGTGTATTCCTACCATATTTGTTAGTTATACAGGAGAGAGTCTTGATGCAAAAACGCCATTGCTTCGCTCACTTGATGCTTTAAACAAGTCTGCGGTGTCTGTAGCACAATATTTCGATCGCAATATTGGTAAAGTAACTGCTACCCTTGGTTGGGAGCAGGAGTATTTCGTTATTGATGCAGGTTTGGCAAATAGCCGTCCTGATCTTGTATTGACCGGTCGTACTGTTTTTGGACATTCATCCGCCAAAGGACAGCAACTGGAAGATCATTACTTCGGATCTATTCCAGAAAGAGTGTATGCTTTTATGCGTGATTATGAAGAGGAAGCTTACAAATTGGGTATCCCTTTAAGAACAAGACACAACGAGGTGGCGCCTGCTCAGTTTGAGTGTGCTCCTATTTTTGAAGAAGCAAGCATAGCCGTTGACCACAATATTCTTTTGATGGATGTGATGTCACGGGTTGCCAAAAGACATCAGTTAGCCGTTCTTTTCCACGAAAAGCCTTTTGCAGGCATCAATGGTAGTGGTAAGCACAACAACTGGAGTTTGAGCACCGATACCGGCGTGAATCTGCTTGCTCCCGGTAAGACCCCCAAGACCAACCTGATGTTCCTTACGTTCTTCGTGAATGTAATTAAGGCTGTTCACGATTATGCTGAATTATTGCGCGGTTCTATTGCCGGTGCCGGAAACGACCACCGACTTGGAGCAAACGAAGCACCACCCGCTATCATCTCTATATTTATTGGTAAGTTCCTTACACAGGTATTGCAGGAAATCAAGGAAAGGGTAGGAGACAACTTTACCGAGCAGGATGAAATTTTATTGAAACTTGATATTCATAAAACCATTCCTGAACTGTTGCTTGACAACACAGATCGTAACCGGACCTCACCTTTCGCTTTTACCGGAAATAAATTCGAATTCCGTGCGGTAGGTAGTTCTGCGAACTGTGCCATTCCAATGACTGTTTTGAATGCGATCATGGCCAAAACGCTGGAGTCCTTTAAAACACAGGTAGATGGCCTTATTGAAAAAGGGGAGAAAAAGGAAGTGGCGATCATGGAAGTGATCAAGCAATATATTGTAAGTGCTGAAAAAGTACTTTTTGAAGGAGATGGATATAGTGAGGACTGGCATGCGGAAGCCGCTAAGCGTGGATTGCCCAATCTTCCCACAACTCCGCTTGCGCTCGATGCTTTTGTCGATCCCAAGGCCATGGAATTGTTTGAATCTCTCCATATCCTGAGTCATACCGAAAGCGAAGCACGTCATGAGATCATGCTTGAAAACTACATCAAGCATGTTCAGATTGAAGGACGTATTATGGGAGAATTAGTCACAAGCCATATCCTACCATCTGCGGTGAAGTATCAGAATGTATTGATTGAAAATATCAAAGGACTTAAGGAAATTGGTCTTAAGCCGGAGTCCTATGCCAATCAAATGCAGATCCTGGAAAAAATCACCCTTCACATCAATTTGATGGCAGACCTTGTAGAGAAAATGATTCAGGCAAGGAAGAAGGCAAATTCCATTGAAAATATCCGCGAAATGGCTATCGCCTATTGTACAGATGTAAAAGAGGCTTATTTTGATCAGATCCGATATCACGTGGATAAACTTGAATTACATGTAGATGATACTTTTTGGCCTTTGCCTAAGTATCGGGAAATGCTGTTCTTGAGATAAAAGAAGTTTTAAACCTATAAAAAAAAGGCTACTCCGGAAACGGGGTGGCTTTTTTTTTATAGGTTTTTCAGTATTTCCTGCATTTTTAAGCAGGGTTTCTACCTGTATTATTTAGCCCATAGAACACTATCATGCATTATATGACAAGCCCGGGTAGAAATAAAACAATATCTAATCGAATATTTTATATTTTTATTTAAAATATGTAAAAAATATTTTGTTAATTCGAATGATTCGCTACATTTACATTGAACAATTTTAGAAAAACGAGTTCTTGAATTGTATAGATCTTTATTATGATGGATTTTTTTGAATTTTGACCGAAGTTTCTATATAGATGCTTTATGGTGATTTTGTTTGCTGCCATGGATGACTTTTGGGATTCCTCCCTTGCTTTTTATCGTTCATTTAAAACAACTCAACAATGAAAAAAATCCAATTAAAACAAATGGCACCATTTATGGTGCTTGCGGCAATTGCTTTGGTGGCAGCTTTTGTGCCTACAAAGCCAATTTTCGCAGATGAATCTGTGTATAATCCGGCAGATATTGCCTGGATTCTGGTAGCAAGTGCTCTTGTATTTCTAATGACTCCGGGGCTCGCTTTCTTTTACGGTGGTATGGTGCATCGGAAAAATGTGATCTCTACCATGATGAAGAGTGTAGTAGCAGCTGGTATTGTAAGTGTTCTCTGGGTTTTTGTAGGTTTTAGTCTTTGTTTTGGTGAATCCTTGGGTGGATTTATCGGCAATCCATTTACCTTTCTTTTCTTTAAAGATGTAATGTCGGGTGAGCCCTGGTCTTTTGCACCCACGATTCCGCTTTCGCTGTTTGCAGTGTTTCAGCTCATGTTTGCCATTATTACCCCTGGCCTGGTAGTAGGTGCTGTAGCTGAACGCATCCGGTTTACCTCTTATATCCTGTTTACCGCTTTATTCAGCTTGTTGGTATATGCTCCTATTGCCCATTGGACCTGGCATCCCGATGGATTTCTGGCTGGTATGGGAGTTCTTGATTTTGCTGGCGGTACGGTAGTACATATTTCTGCGGGTTGTGCTGCATTGGTAGGAGCAATTGTACTGAAGCGTCGCAAAACCCATATCGATAAAGCGGAAATGCCCCCGGCCAATATTCCTTATGTATTAATTGGTACCGGATTGCTTTGGTTTGGTTGGTTTGGCTTCAATGCCGGTTCGGCAGTAGCCGCCAATGGTCTTGCTGCTTCCGCTTTTCTGGTAACCAATGTGGCTGCTGCTGCTGCAGGTTTATCCTGGATGTTTTTTGATGTGGTTCGTGGCAAGAAGCCAAGTGTAATTGGCTTTTGTATTGGTGCCGTGGTAGGTTTGGTAGCTATTACCCCTGCTGCTGGTTTTGTAGCGGTTCCTCAAAGCATATTTATCGGGGTCGTTGCTGCCATCATTTCTAATTTGGCGGTTTACTATAAGTCTAAGTCAAGGCTCGATGATGCGCTCGATGTATTTCCCTGTCACGGAATCGGTGGTATGGTGGGTATGTTGATGACGGGTGTATTTGCTTCTACCGCTGTAAACAGTGCTGGTGCAGACGGTCTGTTTTATGGCAACCCTGCGTTTTTATTTACTCAGGTAAAAGGGATGCTGATTGTGGTTGCATTTAGCCTGACCATGTCATTTATCATTTTCAAGTTTATCAACTTTATATTGCCAATGCGGGTTACTGAGTTGGAAGAGGAAGAAGGCCTCGATGCTTCTCAGCACGACGAAAAATATCTTCAGGGTACGCTGTTGGTTTCTCAAAACGGGCAAATTAAAGAAGAAGAAGCCGTTCATTGATCCGGTTTATTTTTCCTGAACTCAAATTTTTATCCATAAAAAAGCACTGCTGTAATCCACGAGCCTCTGGAACAGGTTCATAGCAGCAGTGCCTACATTTTTCATCCAAAAAATGCAAGCAATGTTACAAAAATATATGCTGGTGGGAATACTATGTACCGCCTTTACCCCACTTTTTTCGCAGGATACTACAACAACTGCTACTGAGGAACCCTGTGCCAAAGGACTAACCGTTACTGGTTCGCTCGATGTTTACTATCGCTATGACTTTGCCAAAACAAAGGCCAACAACCTGACAAGTTTTACCAATTCACAGAATAGCTTTGAGTTGGGAATGGCTTCTGTTAAGTTGGAGCAGAATTTTGAAAAAGTGTCAATGGTGGCCGATATTGGCTTTGGTAAAAGAGCGCAGGATTTTTCTTACAACGATGAATCCACCCTGGCCGCTATTAAGCAGTTATATATTAGTTATGCTGCTACTGATTGGCTGAAATTTACCGCCGGTAGCTGGGCCACCCATGTTGGGTACGAGTTGGTGGATCCAATGCCAAACAGAAACTACAGCATGAGTTATATGTTTAGCTACGGACCTTTTTTCCATACGGGTATTAAGGCGGAAATCACCAGCGGCAATCATGGCTTTATGGTGGGAATTACTAATCCAACCGATTACAAGTTTGTACCTGATGAAGGGTTGAATAAAAAGTTTTTTATTGCTCAGTATAGCTATGCACCGGGAGATAAGTTCGCCGCATATCTGAATTTTGTAAGCGGACAGGGACTAGATTCTTCTAAAACAAGCCAGGTAGACCTTGTAATGACTACCAAACTCAGTGAGCAATTTTCACTGGGATATAATGGAACGGTGAATTCCGGTAAAACAAGAGAGAATGGTAAGTTTGGAGAATCACAAAGTTGGTGGGGTTCGGCTCTTTACATTAATTATGATCCTGCCACCAATTTCGGACTTACTTTACGCAACGAGTATTTCAGTGATGCCAAATCAAGACTGATGTTCGCGGGTATTCCGGATGGGGGAAGCATTTTTGCCACCACTTTGTCTGCTCAGATAAAAATGGGATCCTGCTTTGCATTGATTCCAGAGTTTAGAGTAGACAACGCCTCTAAAAATATTTTTTCAAAAAGTGGGGGAGCGGGTACCAAATCTGCAGCAAGTGCATTGGTAGCAGCCATTTATAGTTTTTAATTTTTACTGAAAATTTAGCGAAAAGCTCCATAGAAAATTTAATTTTCTTGGGTTGTTAATCCCGGCTACATAATGTAGTCGGGATTTTTTCATATATGCAATAAATTAATTTGATTTACTCGTTTTTCATAATGGAAGAGAAAAGGAAACAAGTTTTGTTTAACAAAACGAGCTATATTTTTGTAATAATTTACGTTAACTTGTAGATATTAGGTCATCTGATCGTTGCTTGTATGTTTGAAAATGCCTGAATTATGTTTCTATTTTTTCAAGTAAAAGGTAGAGGATTTTTATATGGGATCCTGCCTGTTCTTTGTTTTTCCTGCGCTGTTCCTAAAACATCGCTTCAGCATAGTGGTCAGTTTTCAAATCTCCGAACAGAAATTACCCTGAACAATGGTGCCCGTTTTGTTGGGTATACTACATATCAAACGGGTATGGATCCTGCGATGCAAGTATACAATCCGGCTACAAGAACCACCACAAACATTTCGCTGGAAGAAATCAACAAACTCGAAATAGAAGAAGAAGCTTTTCTCATTAAATGGATAGAGACGCCGGTGCAGGCCCGCAAACAAGGAATGCCCCACAAAAGACTCGTCGTATTGCGCCGGTTGTTAGATGAAAACCCGGATATACAGATTTTTGAATATAAATTTCCGGTGAAAAATCCCAAAAGTCCTGTCAATAAAACCGAAACAGCATTTTATGTCCAATTCGGTCAGGAGTTCTCTCAGCCCCTTACTCAGATGGGCACCCCTGCCTTTGATCAGCATTGGAAAAGATTTTTTAAAGGGGCTC
>JBGSNV010000225.1:0-2366 GCA_041739485.1 Chitinophagaceae bacterium | reverse complement strand
TTCAGGATTTTACCGGGTATCTGACTAACAATTTCCTGAGGTCTTTCTGATTGATATAAGGTGGTTACAAAACCCTTTGCCCGAATATTCTGAGTCCATGGTAAAAATAGAAACAATAGAAAAATGCCGAGCATAATATAAATCTTCCTGGAAACAAAGTATTTCTTGTCCCGGTAATAAATATGATTGAATGCCCTGACGCTGTCGGGCATTTTTTCCTGGATATTTCCATCGATATGTTGTGGTACTTGTTCTGCCATCGTTTATTATTTTAAAGCCTTCTCGTTATTTTTACATCAGGAAATTATTCCCTTTTCAAGTCTGTAAATAATATCGGCTTTGCTTCTGAAATATTCATTGTTTGTGGTTGCAATGATTGTGCAATCACTAAAATCCTCGAGTAGAAAATCGGTCATTTGCCGCGAAGCCTCTTCGGTAAGCCCCTGCCAGGGATCTTCAAGTAAGAGCAATTTAGGCTTGCCTGCAAGCGCACGCAACATCAATAATTTGCTTGTTGCAGCCTTATTGAGTCTTCCACCTAGCGGTTCCAAAACCGTATCAAATCCCAAACGAAGATTGCTTATATAAGGCTTAAGTCCTATTTTTTCGGACATTAGCACCATTTCGTCGATACTAAAAGCTGCATTTCCAAGCGATATGTTTTCCCAAACTGTACCCTCGAAAATTTCCTGCTGACTGAAATACATACCAATATGACGACGTAGGGAATCATGGCTGTAATTACCAATTGGGAGCTGATTGATTAATATTTCCCCATCGAAAGTGTTATAGGATCCGGTAAGTAATTTTAAAAGCGTACTTTTTCCCGAACCCTCTCCTCCCTGAATACAACAAACTGCACCCGGTGGCACTTCAAAACTTGCATGCTGAATCACTGTTTTGTTTTCCACATAACCAAAGTTCAGATTCCGGACCTCTACACGGAGTCCGCTAAAAGCAAGTAAACCCAGCGACCCTTCAGATTCCATAGGTTTGTCAATCACTTTACCCAGCTTTTCTATACTAGTCAAAACATCATATACCTTATCGAGACTGAATATAAATTTTTCGATACTTGATAGAACGGTCAGAATTACAATTTCCACTGCCACAAACTGACCAACGTTCAGTTCTTGCTGAATCAATAAAAAGGCACCCACCACAAGCATGGAGACCGTTATAAAAACTTTAAATCCAATCATAGACCAATATTGCTTCAGCAATACGCGAAAGTGTTTGGTTCTCCATTCCAGATAGCCACTCACATGTTTATCGGTTTTAACGAGATGGAGATTGCTTTCTCTTGCAAACTTCATGCTTGTCATGGTTCGCCCCATTTCCTGAAGCCAGGCTGCAACCTTATATTTATTGTCGCTTTCCATCATACTACTCTCAAAACCGGCCTTGCTTGTAAAACGGATAATCAGAATGAGAATAATGATGAGTAAAAGACCAAAAATGATGAAAGAAGCGTTGTAAAAAGATAGCAGAATTACCCCGAAAATGATCTGGATAGTTGCAATCGGAATATCAAGCAGGATTTTATTCAACCCTTTTTGAAGCGAAATCGTGTCAAAAAAACGATTGATCAGTTCAGGCATATAGTAACCATCTACCGACAAAAGATCGAAACGTGGGATCCTGTAGGCAAATTCAAAAGAGAATTGGGTGAAAATATCCTGTTGAATTTTCTCATTGATTTTCAATTGTAATACCTGCAAAATACCGGTCAACAATACGCCTGCTACTACAGCAATAATGAGGATGGTAAGCGATGTGGAAAACGCCCCCCCCAAGACAAAGTTGATAATGGATTGGAGACCAAGAGGTATACTCAGGGTAAGAATACCGGTAAGTATAGAATAAACATAGATCGCAGATATGGCTTTTCTCTCAAGGTGCAACAATTTAAACAAACGCTGTATAGCCGTCCCCAATGATGTTTTATTTGTTTCCGCCATGAGCGATAGTCAGTTTTAATATGATGATATGACGCATTATTACTCCTTTATCTCCTGATTTAGACGCTATAATCGTTTGACCGGGAAAACGGATTCGTGTATTGATACATTATTACCGTTGACCATAAAAAAAGATTGTTCGTCTTCGGGATTTCCGGAGACTGCGCAAATATATCCTTCTCAATGCATTAGAAGGACAATGATGGAAGCCGTTAACCTAAATTTTTAAATTCCTTAGCAAGTTAAGAAGCTATTTTTCCGCATTTATGAAACAATGCGTTAATAAAATTAAAAGGATTATTTACATACCCTTTTGTTCCTATACATTTGATGCGAATGCAAAAAACACCTCGTACTTTCCTCTCCTGTTTTCATGCAGGGATATCTCTGCTTTGTCTGTTTTTT
>JBGSNV010000219.1:0-4725 GCA_041739485.1 Chitinophagaceae bacterium | reverse complement strand
TTTTTCCGGGTTCTAACTGTGACAGAGATATGTACGAAGCACTACATACGGATCTGAAGCAGGATGTAACCATGCTTTGGCACAAAGATCAGGATCTGAGTGCCTTTCAGGAAGAAGATTGCATCATCCTTCCGGGAGGCTTCAGCTATGGAGACTATCTACGTTGCGGGGCAATAGCCCGTTTTAGCCCTATGATGAAAAGCGTAATTGAATTCGCTGAAAGAGGAGGCAAAGTGCTCGGGATTTGCAACGGATTTCAAATTTTGTGCGAGGCAGGCCTTTTACCCGGTGCCCTATTGAGAAATTCCAATCAAAAATTCATTTGTAAAAATGTTTTTCTAAAAGGAAAGCGGGGAATAACGTACACCATTCCTATTGCCCATGGTGAAGGCCGGTATTTTGCAGACGAAAAAACCTTGCAGGAACTGGAATCCAACTCTCAGGTAATTTATCGCTACGTTACCGAAGATGGTTTGCAGCGGGAAAATGGCAACCCGAATGGGGCAATCAATAATATTGCAGGCATTTCAAATAAACAAAGAAATGTATTTGGAATGATGCCACACCCCGAAAGAGCCTGTAACCCGGTTTTGGGCAATACGGACGGGATACAGATATTCAGCGAATTGGGTTTAATTGTCTGATCGGGGCAGGACTTGAATTATTTTCATTAACAAGAATTACAGGTATGACAGCATTGTCCCGTATTTTCTGTTAAAGTCGCCTAATATGTTACAATAATTTGCAATTTTGGAATCCTTCAACGTCCAACATACGTTAGATAGTAAGTTAGACAGAATCTTTAGATTCATCTTTAGATTCATCTTTAAAAAAAATCAATATGAAAAGAATACTTTCCTTAATCGTTTTATTGGGTGCTTTAAGCGCACAAGCCCAGGTGAAAAATCCGGTAAAATGGACATTTGAAGCCAAAAAAATCGATGCAAAGACCTATGAGCTTCAAATGACAGCGTCTTTAGACCCAAAATGGCATATCTATTCTCTTGAGCATACCGGAGATATTGGGGTGGCAACTTCTTTTGCTTTCAACAAAAATCCATTGGGAGAACTCAAGGGAACTGTAAAGACTTCTCAAAAGCCCATGAAGCAAAAAGATCCTTCAACCGGCGAAATGGTCGCTTTTTATGAAGGTCGGGTAGTCTTTACCCAGATCATTAGCTTAAAGGCACCGGTAAAGACTAACATCAGCGGTTCGGTAGAATTTATGGCCTGCGACGACAAAATGTGTTTACCTCCATCCGAAAAAACATTTACACTGGCTCTACAATAAAATTTTAAAAGGCTGTTTATCAGCCTTTTTTTAATGTATTTCCATACACTTTCTACAAAATATGAAACTTTTTTATTCCTTCCTGCTGGGAGCATCCCTGCTGTTTTCAGGTACTGCGCTGGGACAAGTTACTTTAGAAACTTCAGCGGTCCGGCAATCTTCGGATAAAGCAATCATTACCGTAAAAGCAACGATTCCTGATGGTCTCAGCGTTTTTTCTATTTTTCCGGCATCGGGAAATGACGCCCTGCTATCTCATTTCCAATTCGAAAAATCAGAAGCATTTGAAGTTCTGAAAGACAGCATTCAGGAAAACGGCACCATAGATAAAGCACTCAATGACATTGTTGGTGTAGAAGTGGGAACTATCCAAAAAACAGTAACCTACCTTATTCCGGTTCTGATAAAGGAGCAAAAAGCGCTGCTGCTTGAAGGCAAGTTTACCTGGCTTGGTATTGAGGGAGATGCTTATCCAAACGGTGTTTCGGAGTTTTCGGTCGAAATCCCCGAGAAAATCGGCAATGGTTTGGAGACGGAGGCCACTAATGAATCTGGTACTATTCCGGCTAAGGAGGAGCCCAAGCAAGGATGGGGATTGTTCTTTTTAACCTTACTCGTAGGTTTTGGAGCTGTTTTTACCCCCTGTGTATTTCCGTTAATGCCGGTTACAGTTAGCTTTTTTCTGAAAAAAAGCAAAAGCCGGGGCGAAGGCATCCGCAATGCATGGACTTATGCCTTGTCTATCATTTTAATCTATACGATTCCTACTTTAATTTTTACGCTCATTTTCGGGGACAAGTTCTTGTATCAACTCAGTACCAATCCCATCAGTAATCTGGTATTCTTTCTGATATTTCTTGTTTTCGCTATTTCCTTCTTCGGAGCTTTTGAAATTACCCTTCCAAGTAGCTGGGCAAATAAAACAGATTCTGCCGCCCAAAAAGGGGGACTGATAGGAATCTTCTTTATGGCGCTTACCCTGGTAATTGTATCATTCAGCTGTACAGGTCCTATTGTTGGTGCCTTACTTGGCGAAACATCGGGCAAAGGCATCAGCCTTGGTCCGGTTATTGGCATGCTGGGCTTTGGGGTAGGCCTTGCCATTCCCTTTGGTATTCTGGCACTCTTTCCTTCCATGCTTAAAAGTTTGCCCAAAAGCGGGGGCTGGCTCAATACGGTAAAAGTATTTTTCGGCTTCATTGAGCTGGCATTGGCTATGAAGTTCTTTAGCAATGCCGATCTTGTTTATCATTGGGGCATCCTTACCCGTCCGGTATTTTTGGCCGGCTGGATTGTCATCTTTACCCTTTTGGGACTTTATCTCATTGGCAAACTTAAATTCAGTCACGACAGCGACCTGCCTTACATCAGTGTACCCCGGATTTTTATAGCCATCGCTTCTTTTAGCTTTGCCTTATACATGGTACCCGGCATGTGGGGAGCCCCTCTTAAGCCTTTAAGCGGTCTCCTTCCCCCACCCTCCACCCAGGATTTTGACCTGAATAGTCTTCAATATGCGATAGGACAAAACAACACAGGAAGCAACAATAGCGGCGGGAATGCTGCACCAGCTCCGGTTAAATATGTCGACAAATTTCATGTCCCCTTCGGATTAACGGCCTATTTTGATTTGGAAGAAGCCAAAGCTGCTTCCAAAATCCTGCAAAAGCCGATGATGCTTGATTTTACCGGTTGGAGTTGTGCCAATTGTCGCAAAATGGAAAATGAAGTCTGGAGTAAGCCTGAAATCCTCGAAAGGCTTCGAAATGACTTTGTCTTGGTAAGTCTTTATGTAGATGATCGAACAAAGCTTCCTGTAGCGGAACAATACACCAATGATAAGGGAGAGCGCATAAAAACAATCGGAGATAAAAACCTAGATCTTGAGATCAGTGCCTTTAATCTCAATGCCCAACCTTTATATAAATTTATGGATCATGAGGGCTCCGTATTAAGTGAGGTTCAGTACGGTTATGTACCAGATGTCTCAAAATTTGCAGCACACTTAGATGCTATGAAAGAAAAGTACAAGGAAAAATGGCTCAAGTAAAAAGACTTTGAACTATTGAATATTTCACAAAAAAGAATCCGTTTTCAATTACCTGAAGACGGATTCTTTTTATAATTAGGTTGTCACTCTGCATTAACCTACCGCATTTTTTAGTAAAAGCAAGCAATGAATCGTTAAGCCCTATAAACGTATCTGCAGTTGGAAATGCAGAATGACAATTAGTTGAAGCAGTAATTATCTTCTTTTAAAAATTAAAAATAGGAAATCTGTGGGATTTTAGAATATAAATTTTTCCAAATTTCCACAGATTTCCTGTTTTATTTATCTTGTTTGAATTCCTTTTGAATTAAAGCGTAATCTGCTTCTCCACCATCAATTTCCGTAAATTAATCAACCCGTAACGCATACGACCCAAGGCAGTATTGATGCTTGTATTTGTTAAACCCGCAATTTCCTTAAAACTCAGGTTACCATAATGACGCAGAACAATCACCTCTCTTTGCTCTTCGGGCAATAAGTCCAACATGCGCCGAACCCGGTCGTGACTTTGGTGACGGACTATTTTCTGCTCCGGATTATCGTCTTTGGCTTGCATCCACTCCATAACATCATGTCCGTCTGTAGTGCGGATGGAGGGAGTCCTTTTTACTTTTCTAAAATGATCCACACAAAGATTGTGCGCTATGCGTAAGGCCCAGCTAACAAATTTTCCTTCTTCGTTGTACCGACCTTGCCGAATAGTATCTATAATTTTAATAAATACTTCCTGAAATAAATCTTCAGCCAGATATTTATCTTTTACCAAAAAAAGAATGGAAGTGAAAATCCGGTCTTTATACCGGTAAATCAAATTTTCCATGGCCTGCAAGTCTCCGTCCTGAAAGGCACTGATTAACTCATTTTCGGTGAAATTCGAATAGGAATTCATTATTTCTACGTTTTTGGTGGTGAAAAATCAAATTAACATTCAAACAAGTAAAGAAAATATGAAAGGCGTCACTTTTGTTATTAAAAAACTAAAACCCTTTAACAGATTAACTTCTGTCTTACAAAAGTATGGTAAAACAGTATTAAAACTTCTTTTATTAAAATTTATTTCTCAAAAATGGAAAATTAATTGTTTTTTTTCGCAACACTTTTGCATTTATTTGGAACAGTTAATCTTTTAAGAAAGATTACTGTCATTTTATTAAACAAAATCCATGTATAGGCCCTCATTTATTTTTAAACAAAAGTTCATTTACTCTAATAAGTACGTCTTCAAAAAGAAAACAGGTCTTTTTGGGAAAAAAAATAATTCCCAACCCATTCGGCCTATTCCTTGTTAAGTATCTATACGAGAGATAAAATGATTTATTTCGCAGTCTAATTATGTCAAAAGCAATCGCTACTACCAAAAAAAATAAAGGGGAAACGGCATCTA
>JBGSNV010000277.1:0-11852 GCA_041739485.1 Chitinophagaceae bacterium | reverse complement strand
GATCAGCTGGGATAATTACAAAGGATTTGATCCCGAAGTGAATGCAGGTGGTCAGAGTACTTTGTTGCGCGGTATTGATTTTGGTGCCGTACCTATTCCAAGAACCTTCAGTTTTGGAGTAAACGCAAAATTTTAGAAACCGAAAAACACCGGAATCATCCGGAGAAATCAAACAAACCGGAGAGGTTTCGGATATAAGAGTTCTAACAAAATAATAATCTGCCTGCAAAGGCATAAAAAAAATAGGTATGAAACGAATCATTTTTAAAGGCTGGTATCTTGGACTACTGGGTATAGGATTAATAGCGCTGCCTGGCTGTCAAAAGAACTTCACTGACCCCAACAACGCAAGTGATCAGGCGGTATTTACTTCTACAAGAGGCATTACGGGTGTTGCAGTGGGTTTACAGCGCAATTATACGGCGGGCAGAGCAAGCAGCCTGTTCAACCGGGTAACGGCAGACGGCTTTATCACCAAACAATTCTTTATTGTAAACCGGGGTAATATTCCTGAAGATCAACTTGAGAGAGGTGGTGGTTTTGTAGATGGAACCAATACCATTCTTGCAGGACTGTGGACTTCAAGCAACAAGATCATTTTTGATGCAAACAATGTAATCACTGCCGCAAACGGACTGGGAGATAAGAACTATGCAAGTGGATTAATCGGCTATGCAAGTATCTTCAAAGCATTGGCGCTTGGTGATATGGCCATGTTTTGGGAACAGGTTCCGGTTGGTATAGGCGACAATGTAGGGTTCAAAGCCCGGGTAGAGGGCTTCCGTGAAGCAATTACGGTTATTGATGCCGCTCTTGCCGGCATTCAGGCCAACGCCATCAGTACAGGCTTTACAAGCGCTATTCCTTCAGGTATTGATATCCCCAACACCTTGCGGGCATTGAAGGCACGTTATGCTTTATATGCAGGGGATTACGCTGCTGCCAATGCTGCTGCAAATAGTGTGGTATTGACAACAAGATCAGTTTTTACTTTCAGCGGGGTAAATCAAAATCCAATTTTTGAAACCGCCACTGCTACCAATAACGTTTATCAACCGGTAGATTCCACGATGGGATTACCGGCAGCGATTGCACCGAATCTGGCCGACAAAAGGGTTCCCTTTTACATCAGTATCAATCCAACGATTGCACCGCGCTACCGCATCAATGGTTTTGCCAATGCAGGATTGACAGAATGGCCTTTATTTCTGCCGGGTGAAATGCTTCTGATCCGTGCAGAATGTTTGGCGAGACAAGCTTCGCCGGACCTGAATGGCGCTCAGGCGCTGCTGAATCAGGTACTCACCAAAACTACGGATGCGTATAGCCTTGGAGCTGATTTGCCAGCCATGACAACGCCTTTGAATCAGGCAGACCTGCTTACACAGATCTATCGGAACCGTTGTATTGAATTGTTTATGAGCGGACTTAAGCTCGAAGATATGCGTCGGTTCAATCGTCCCAACAGCGAGCGGGGCCGCAACCTGATGCCTTATCCATTCCGCGAAAGAGACAACAATCCCAACACACCTGCGGATCCTTCTTTCTAATGGTTATTTTATAGAGAATATAAAAGCGTTGCGCCTAAAAACGCAGCGCTTTTTTTTGAGCGTCCCTTTTAAAAACAAACTACAAATGAACACCCAAATTGAAAAATTATATCGCATTGCTGCCAAAGAAGAAAGATACATTATCGGACTTATGAGCGGTACTTCGCTCGACGGGTTGGATGTGGCGCTTTGTAAATGTTCGGGATCTGGTATGCAAACCAAAATCGAACTCGAAGCTTTCGAAACGATTGCATATAATTCCGGTTTTAAGAAAGAAGTAAAATCCGTTTTTTCTAAAAGGAATGTAGACCTTGAAAAGGTATGCCTGCTGAACGGTTGGGTAGCCGAACAACATGCAGCCATGATTTTAGCATGTCTTGATAAATGGAAGATAAAGCCTCAAGACATAGATTTGATTGCAAGCCATGGACAGACCATTTACCATGCTCCGAAAATCTTACACAAACAAACCGGGTTTGGGAACGCGACCTTACAAATAGGTGACGGGGATCACCTTGCTGTAAGAACCGGAATCATTACCCTAAGCGATTTCCGGCAGAAACATGTTGCTGCCGGAGGCGAAGGAGCTCCACTTGCAGTATATGGGGACTATCTGATTTTTAGTAACCGCGGAGAAAACCGCATCATGCTCAATATAGGTGGTATTGCTAATTTTACTTACCTGCCTGCAACGCTTGATGCGAATGCTGTTTTCAGCACAGATACTGGTACCGGAAACACCTTGATGGATGCCTATATTCAGGAGCATTTTCCGGGCAGGTATTTTGATGAAGATGCAGCCCTGGCAAGTAAGGGAAAGGTACATGCCGCACTTCTTGCCGCCCTGATGGATGACCCGTTTTTTACCGGAGGGTTTCCCAAAACGATTGGCCCCGAACTGTTCAATCTCACTTATTTGCAAAAAGCTATAGATGCCGCTCCGGGAACTACATCTCTTTCGAAGGAAGATATCATGGCCACCCTGAGTGCTTTTTCTGCCAATACCATTGTACAGGCTATGCAAACCACAATGGGTGACCGAAGTGATTTTGTGATCTATGTAAGCGGAGGAGGCATGCACAATCCCCTGTTACTGCAGAATATTCAACGTCAATTACCCGGCGTTGTGTTCCGCGATACCCATTATCTGAATATACATCCCGATGCTAAGGAAGCTGTACTTTTTGCTTTGCTTGCCAATGAATGCGTTGCCGGAGGTAAGGTAGGTCCGGGAAATACCAAACAAGGGATTCCGTCAGTAAGTATGGGAAAAATCAGTTTGCCGGGTTGACAGATTATCAGAAGCGCTTATTGTGGTAAAATGGCTTGTTCGTAAAGTTTATTGAGCGAAGTATCCATCAGTCCGCCATATTGTTTATCAATCACCATCATCCTCATTTTTTCAAGCGGTTGATACCAGGGGGTTTGAAAAACAAAAAACAGTTGCGTGGTAACGGAATCCGGCATCAATTGATAAAGTCCAATACCTCCTTTCATTACCGGTTTTCCATCTCTTGATATGGAAAAAAATAATGTGTCTGCATCAGGCTGTGCCGCCGCATTGAAAAGATCGTTTTCATAAAATGAAATATCAGCCGTACGAACATCGAAATTACCTGAATCCGGAACAAGCCACTGCTTGTAAGATATGCGGTTGGTTTCCATGGCAAACCGCAACGAATCGGAGGTACCCGGCATATTTTTTATCCGGCTTAACACAGTAACGGATGGAAACAGCAAGGTAATTCCCCAAAAAAGTAGAATAAAGGCCAATAAACTGATGACTCCCAATTTTAAAATACGCATGATTTAATTTAAGGAATCTGAATGAGAAATGGCAGTCTCATCTGCGTTTGGTTTGCCATTCCCGATAATTGTTTTAGTTCTTTCACCCAACCGGCGGGAGCTTTACCGAGGTGCTTTTCAAGCAACTTCATTTCAGTTGTGTTCGGATCAGTATTATCCATGAGTCTATCAAAAAAGCTTTTTACTTCCGGATAAGATCTGATGGTAAATTTCTGTGCATTGGCCATACGGGCGGCGCAGGCAATAGCGTCTTCCAGGGAGCCTACCTTATCAATAAGGCCAATTTGCAGCGCATCGGTTCCTGTCCAAACCCTACCCTGCGCAATGCTGTCGACCTTTGCAGGCGAGAGTTTACGTCCTTCTGCAACCCGCAACTTAAACAGGGCATAAGTAGTATCCACTCCGCGTTGAGCTACTTGCTTTTCGAATCCCGACATGGGTCGGGTAGCCGATCCAAAATCTGCATAAGTAGTCGTACTTACGCCATCAAAAGTGAGACCGAGTTTTTGATTCAGTAATTGTTTTGCATTGAAATAAACCGAAAACACGCCGATAGAACCGGTCAGCGTATTGGGCATGGCAAAAATACTATCTGCCATGGCTGCAATGTAATACCCTCCACTAGCAGCATACTCACCCATACTTACCACAAGCGGCTTTTCCTTTTTAATCAGCGACAATTCCCGCCAGATCAATTCGCTAGCGATAGCACTTCCCCCGGGAGAATTGATGCGAAGCACCACCGCTTTGATTTTTTTATCTTCCCTTAATTTGGAAAGCAGTGCCCGGAATGCATCTGCTGCAACCTCCCCGGATTCTCCTTTTCCATCCACAATTACCCCATCGGCATATACAATGGCAATCCGGTCTCCCGTGCCCACCTTCCGGGTAGCTTCACGATATTGTCCGATTTCCATAAAAGGGATCTCCTCCCCTTTTTTAAGACCAATGAGGGTACATAGCGAATCCCGAACCTGATCTTCGTACAGTACGCCATCAATCAATCCTGCCTGCAAAGCCTGTTCAGGGGTATTAATAGCAAGCTCATTGGCTTTTTGCACAATATTGCTGCTGTCAAGATTGCGGTGTGCTGCTACAGACTGAATAAACTGACTATAAATACCATTCAAAAAGACCTGATACTGCAATCGGTTGGCATCGCTCATTTTCGACACCCGGTAAGGTTCAGTAGCACTTTTAAACTGTCCGGCATAAAATATTTCAGGTTCAATCAGGAGTTTATCGAGTGCATTTTTAAAAAACATCAGTTCGATATTATAGCCCGACCATTCAAATAAACCACCGGGTTGCAGAAAAACATGACTCGCCCGATGAACCACCTCATAGGCTCTTTGCGGCATAGCGGAAGCGGTCGCAAAAACCGGCTTCCCCGATTCTCGGAATGCATCAATTGCCAAACCCAACTCCTGCGAAGCAGCATAACCCAACGCATTTCCCCTGCTTAGGATATAAATCGCTTTTACCGAGGTGTCAGATCCGGCATTCTGAATGGCCAGAATATAGTCCCGAATGCCCGGAATGGGGTCTGTATTAAGACTTGTAAAATTAAATTCGATATCGCCACCTTGTTCCTGAACCGGTTTGGAAAGATCGATATATAAAACTGTTTTATCTTTAACAACAGGATTTTCCGATTTGGAAGCTGACCCGATTAAATAAACCATGATTATAACCACAAGGATCAGCGTCACAAAAATGGCCAAAAAAGAAGCAAAAAATATTTTAAAAAAGTTACGCATTCTGTTGAAATTTACCGTCTCCGGTTAGACGGGAATAATCTGCAAAGGACTCGAAAGGTTTTATTAAAAACAAACCTTCCATACTTATGTTTGTCAAAAAGGATCGGCAAATATCAGCTATATCTATGAAAAACGTATTTCTGCTTACGGGAGGCAATCTTGGAGACCGGGTACAAAATCTGGAAAGGGCTAAAAATACCATTTTGCAATCCTGTGGAAGCCTTACCCAAGACTCCTCTATTTATCAAACAGCAGCTTGGGGACCGGTGCCACAACCCGATTATCTGAATCAGGTATTGGAGATTGAGACCTCTCTGGAACCCGATGAATTGTTGGATCGATTACTTTCCATTGAAAATACTATGGGCAGAACACGGTCGGAAAGGTATGCTGCACGAACCATTGACATTGATATCCTGTTCTATGGAAAAGCCATTCTTGATAAAAAAGACCTGATCATACCACACCCGAGATTGTACTCCAGAAGGTTTGTGCTGGTGCCGCTATGCGAAATTGCCCCTGAATTTGTACATCCGATCCTGGGTTTAAACATTGCTCAAATGCTGGAACAATGCACCGATCCGCTGGATGTGAAAAAAATTATTATGGAAGATGCTTCTGATTAACTTGCTTTGCCGAACACCTTTGAGGATATATGGATTATCACTTTATTACGGTTGAAGGAAATATAGGTGCCGGAAAAACCACACTGGCCCATTTGCTGGCAAGGCATTTTGATGCCCGGTTGGTGCTGGAAGAGTTCGCGGAGAACCCATTTCTTTCGAAATTTTACGAAAATCCGGAGCAATATGCCTTTCCGCTGGAATTATTTTTTATGGCAGAAAGATATAAACAGCTTAAAGATATGCTGCAAAGCCGCGATCTGTTCCAAACCATTACTGTTTCTGACTACCTCTTTACCAAATGTTTGCTTTTTGCTAAGGTAAATCTGCCCGAAGAAGAATACCGGCTCTATCAGAAACTCTTTGATATCATGCATCAGCAAATCATTCAACCTGAAATTCTGATTTATCTGCATGCCCCTGTTGCCAAACTTCAACAAAACATTAAAAAAAGAAACCGGCCGTACGAACAGTCCATCAGCAACGATTATCTCTACAATATTCAGCAAACCTATAGCGCATACATCCGGCAGCATCCCATCCGTACACTTTTGGTAGATGCAAGCAATGCTGATTTTCTGAATAATCCTGCTCATTTAAAGGTCATCCTCGATGCGCTTGAAAAGAATTATGAGCCGGGACAATACTTTGTAACGCTTCCTGATTAAGGCAGTAACCTATCAGAAAGGAATGCTCTTACAGTTTGTTTCAGTTGTTCCGTTAATTTTTACGGGTATACTAAAACCATCCTGCGGGTAATTGGTTAGTTTTACATTCTTTCTATGAAAAAATTCAATGTACCGTTTGTATACCGCAGTCCGCTGATTACTGCCATCAAAGCACAACGCAAAGCGGCGGATAAATTAAAAAAAGACTTTACGCCTACAGAACTCGATTTTGGCCCGGTGATCTTTTTACTGGCCCGACATTTCGGCTTTTGCTATGGCGTGGAAAATGCTATTGAAATCGCCTACCGTTGTGTAGAAGAAAATCCCGGAAAACGAATTTTTCTGCTGAGTGAAATGATTCATAATCCGCAGGTAAATCAGGATTTACAGCAAAAAGGCATTCAATTTCTGCAGGATACTTATGGCAAACCTTTGATTGAACTAGATACACTTACCCCTGAAGATGTGGTCATTATTCCGGCTTTTGGCACTACCCTGGCCATGGAGGAAGATATTCGCCAACGGGGGATTGAGCCCCAAAAATACAATACCACCTGCCCTTTTGTGGAGAAGGTTTGGAACCGGGGAGAAGCTCTTGGGAAAAAAGGATTCAGCCTTGTGATTCATGGCAAACCCATGCATGAGGAAACAAGGGCCACTTTTAGCAGAACTGCTGCACATAGCCCGGCAGTGATAGTGAATGATATGAAAGAAGCCAAACACCTTTCCCTGTTTATGACCGGTGAGTTGCCGGCCTCCCAATTTTATAAAGATTTTGAAGGCAGGTACAGTGAAGGTTTTCAGGTACCTGCTGACCTTAGGAATATTGGGGTTATCAACCAAACGACTCAATTGGCAAGTGATACACAGGCTATTGCCGATTACCTCAAAAACATCGCCTTGAGTTTACCCAACGCAGCACCCGATATGTTTGCAGATACCCGGGATACGCTTTGCTATGCAACCAACGAAAACCAAACGGCTGTGCAGGGCATGCTTGAAGCACAGGCCGACCTCGCCTTTGTAGTTGGAGGCTACAACAGCAGCAATACAAGCCATCTTGTAGAACTATGCGAAACCCGATTGCCTACCTACTTTATTAACGGTCCTGAAAAAATACTGGATCAGTATGAAGTAGAGCATTTCGACTGGCAGGCCAAAAAAGTACTGCATACAAAAGATTACCTCCCTTCCAAAAAACCGCTGCGGATTATGCTTACAAGCGGCGCAAGCTGCCCCGACGCGTTGGTGGAACAGGTAATGGAGCGGTTACTTTCTTTTTTTCCTGGTGCAAAAACCATGGATGCTATGCGTGAAAAGATCGGAGACTAGATCGACGCTGCCCGTTCTTTTACTTTATCAAGCGCATACTGCAATTGATCCTCAGGGCTTAAATGGGTATTATCAAGAATAAGTGCATCTTCCGCTTTACGCAAAGGGCTTATCTCCCGGTTACTATCCATATAATCACGCAGTTCGAGATTGGCTTTTACTTCTTCTATAGAAGTATTAGGGTTCTTCTGTATTAATTCCTTGAACCGGCGTTGAACCCGAACTGCATTATCGGCGGTCATAAACAACTTCAGTTCTGCATTCGGAAACACGGTGGTGCCAATATCGCGTCCATCCATCACCAAACCTTTTTTCTCACCAAGGGCTTGTTGGGCGGCAACTGCGAACTCCCTGACTTCCTTGATGGCAGCCACTTCACTTACTTTTTCAGCAATTACAAGATCGCGTATTAGATATTCCACATTCTCATCGTTCAGATAGATTTCACTTTGGCCGATTTTAGGATTATAGTGAAAAGCGAGGTCTATATTCTGAATGGCTTCTACAACCTGTTCCCGGATGGTCCAGTCGATATGGTTTCTTAAAAAATACAGAGTAATAGCGCGATACATGGCGCCACTATCTACAAATACATAATTGAGCCGGGCAGCAAGTTGGCGGGCGAGGGTACTTTTCCCACAACTCGAGTATCCGTCGATGGTAATAATGAGGTCTTTCACCCGGCAAAAATGAGACAGACAAGGTTTGCAGGCAAATCTATTTTTTCAGGCAAAAAAAATCCGGAGCATTTGCCCCGGATTATATGATTATTTAAGGTAGATTAATCTTCAGTAGGATCTTCATCTTCTTTCTCTGTTTCCACATCAGCCTTTACTTCTTCTTTCGGTTCAGCATGGGTGATATCGAAAATAATCTTACCGTTTTCCTTATCAAGGTTGGCTACCAGCAGATCGCCATTTTTGATATTAAGATTCAGGATCTCTTCTGCAAGCGGATCTTCCAAATATTTTTGAATGGCCCTGTGCAGAGGTCTTGCCCCAAATTGCGAGTCATATCCTTTGTCGGCAATAAACTCTTTGGCATCCGGGGTTAACTCCAGTTTAAAACCAAGGTTATTGAGCCGCTTCAATACGCCTTTCATCAGGATATCAATGATTGAGAAAATATTATCCTTACTCAGGCTGTTGAATACAACCACATCATCTACCCTGTTCAGGAATTCCGGACTAAAAGTGCGCTTCAATGCCTTTTCAATCACAGCCTTATTATTTTCATCGGCATGTTGCATACGGCTTGCGGTGGCAAAACCAACTCCATCTCCGAAGTCTTTTAATTGTCTTGCTCCAATGTTGGATGTCATAATAATCATGGTGTTTTTAAAATCCACCTTACGACCCAAACCATCGGTAAGTTGTCCGTCATCAAGCACCTGCAACAAAATATTATAGATATCCGGGTGTGCTTTTTCAATCTCGTCAAGCAGAATCACTGAATAAGGCTTCCGGCGTACTTTCTCGGTCAACTGTCCACCCTCCTCGTATCCAACATATCCCGGAGGTGCACCAATAAGCCGGGTTACTGTAAATTTCTCCATGTATTCGCTCATGTCGATTCTAATCAAAGAATCTTCGTTGTCGAACATGTAACGGGCAAGGGAGCGCGCTAATTCCGTTTTACCAACACCCGTTGGGCCAAGGAAAATAAACGTACCGATTGGTTTTTTGGGATCTTTCAATCCTACGCGGTTTCTCTGAATGGCTTTTACAACCTTTTGAATGGCTTCATCCTGTCCAACCACCATTCCGGTCATATCGGTAGACATTTTGCGAAGCTTTTCAGTTTCAGCCTGTACCATCCGTTTTACAGGGATACCGGTCATCATACTTACCACTTCGGCTATTTGCTCTTCTCCAATCGGGAATCGCTTATGTTTGCTTTCTTCTTCCCAATCTCTTTTAGCGCTTTCAAGTTCTTCGCCAAGGCGCTTTTCAGTATCGCGCAATGCAGCTGCTTCCTCAAAGCGCTGACTTTTAACCACCTTATTTTTTTCTACCTTAATGTCTTCGATCTTTTTTTCCAGTTCGAGGATATTTTCAGGAACGTTGATATTTTTCAGGTGTACCCTTGCTCCCACTTCATCAAGCACATCAATTGCTTTGTCCGGCAATAACCGGTCTGTCATATACCGGTCGCTCAGTTTTACACAGGCATCAATAGCTTCCTGATCGTAGTTTACATGATGATAATCTTCGTATTTGCTCTTGATATTATTCAAAATCTGAATGGTTTCTTCCACGGAAGGCTGTTCCACTATCACTTTTTGAAATCTGCGGTCAAGTGCCCCATCTTTTTCAATGTACATACGATACTCATCGAGTGTACTTGCGCCAATACACTGCAATTCGCCCCGGGCAAGAGCCGGTTTAAAAATATTGGACGCATCGAGGGAACCACTTGCACCACCTGCGCCAACTATCGTATGAATCTCATCGATGAATAGGATCACATCGCGGTTTTTCTCAAGTTCATTCATGATGGCTTTCATCCGCTCTTCAAACTGCCCCCGGTACTTGGTACCTGCAACAAGAGCCGCAAGATCAAGACTGATAACCCGCTTGTCGAACAGAACCCGGCTTACTTTTCGTTGAACGATCCTTAAGGCAAGCCCTTCTACAATAGCGGTTTTACCCACACCCGGTTCACCAATGAGAATTGGATTGTTTTTCTTTCTCCGCGAAAGAATTTGAGAAACACGCTCAATTTCCATTTCCCGTCCTACAATCGGATCAAGAGTTCCGGCTTCAGCAAACTTGGTAATATCCCGGCCAAAATTATCAAGTACCGGTGTTTTACTTTTTTGGTTGCTCTGCTGCTGCTTTGCGCCCCCTTTCTGACCACTACCATAACCCCCTCTGCGTTGTTCTTCATCAAAATCGTCCTCGTTGTCGTCAGTGTAACTTGCCGAAGGGTTGATCGCATCACCGCTGCGTACCATTCCTAATTCATTGCGGAAAGAATCATAATCCACATCGTATTGCATGAGGATCTGGGTAGCAAGGTTTTCCCGGTTTTTCAAAATGCTCAACATCAGGTGTTCGCTTTCCACAAGCGGGCTTTTTAAAGCTTTGGCTTCCAAAACGGTTACCCGAATTACTTTTTCAGCTTGCTTGGTGAGTGGAAGACTGTTGATATTGGCAATATTTTTTCCGGTTTTATCCCGTACTGCGAGTTCTACTTCTTTTCGCAAATCGTATAGATCAACATTAAAATGCTTCAGCATTTTAATGGCGGTATTTTCCCCATCGCGAATAAGGCCGAGCAACAGGTGCTCCGTACCTATGAAATCATTCCCCAACCGCAGCGCTTCCTCCCGGCTGTAGGAAATAATTTCCTTTACTTGTGCTGAAAAATTATTGTCCATAATACTTTTGTTACTCCTTACAATATTAAAAAATTATTTTCTAGACTACTTCTGAAGGTTATTAAACGAATGTGTATAGTTTTATATTGACACATCCAAGTTAAGTGGCAAAAACTTTTATCTTTCAAAAAAAGTAGCTTTTGGCTAAATTAAGGTAAAAATAATAAACAAGTCTATCACTCCCACAGTACCAATTGCTTATGAACTTCAAATTAGAGACCAAAGAGAAATTTCAGGAAATACAGCTGAATGAAGAGCATCTTACTGCTAATATGACAGATGTTTTATCGCAAATGTTGTATGATGTCATGAAAAAGAATCCCAAAAATGTCATTTTAAGTTTAAAACCCGTTAAGAAAATAGACCTGCCCTTCGCTCAGGCCCTTACTAACCTTCAATTGCGTTTCTATGAAAATCAGGCCTCGTTTGTCATTTGTGAGATGTCGACCGAGGTGGAAGACGCTTTGGATACAGATGAAATTCTGGAAACCATGAACTGTGCCCCCACCCTTAGCGAAGCCTGGGATCTTTTACAAATGGAAGAAATAGAGCGCGAATTATTGAGCGATTAAAATTTTCCTAAAGATCAATTTACTTCCTGAAACACGATACCTAATTAAATTAGATACGCAACTCTTTGATCCCCGGTTTTTCTTTAACATAAGTAATGAAGGCATGCAGCTATAAGCTTGCGAAAGGAGTCTGTAAAGTGTTTATAACCCCCAAAAAAC
>JBGSNV010000189.1:0-8985 GCA_041739485.1 Chitinophagaceae bacterium | reverse complement strand
TGGTTTGCCCTTTTTCATTGGCTTCATGAAATCCCTGCTGAATCAACATTCCGTCATTGGAATAAAATTTCCGCCATCTTGGAATTGCTACGGATTCTGTTCCATTACCTATTTTATGACTCCATACATGAGCGAAGAGGGTATCCATTTTCCCGGTGTAGGGTGAAATATCGAAAAGGGTAATAGAATAGGGGTCTGCATCTTTGATATTGTAATTACTCAAGCTGTACACTCCATCTCGCAGGCTCGAACTCCAGCCGCTAGGAAGGTCAATTTGTAGTTTACCCCAGTTTTTGGATTGTGCAGATGCTGGCTGAATAAAGGAAATAAGTAGAAAAAGCCAGAATAATGACTTTAAAAAAGGATGAATTTGGTGTGAGTGTTTCATTTGTTGAGTGGTTACTTTAATTACGGTGGAAAGTTCCACAAAGTTTTTCGAACTACTTGTATAGTTAAAGTTAAGATTATTAAACAAATGAGAAGTTGTTTACTCCCCTTGTTTCATTTTATGCAAAAGAAAGGTGCTGAAAACCTACTTAGGCATGAGGAGTTTCTGCCGGGAAAGGTTACCTGTATTGGGATGCTCCGGTTTACTAGTTTAGGAGATGGCTTAAAGAATCGATCAGGGTAATTATAGATGATCAAATAAGGCTGAGAGTCATTAGAAGAACCTTTCAGGTGAAGAACTTTAATTCAATGGACAGAAACATATGCTTTATTTTTATAATGAACAGAAATATAAAACGCTCTAAGGGGTTTCTAAAGAAGAAATCCATTCCTTACCGCACCTGTTTTTCCAATTGCATCCACACATTTTCTGCCAAAATCTTATGGCCTTCCGGGGTGGGGTGGATCCCATCCCCCTGATTGAGACTATCTACTCCACCTACACCTTCCAATAAAAAAGGAATCAGGGCAACATTTTGAGATTTTGCCACTTCGGGGAAAACCCGCTGAAAGGACCGGCTGTAATCGGGACCCATATTAGGAGGAACCATCATCCCGGCAAGAATGACCTTTGCCTCCGGGTAAGCCTTTTTTACTTTTTCAATCATGGCTTCGAGATTTTTCTTTGTTTCTGTTACAGCAATACCACGCAAACCATCATTGGCTCCGAGTTCCAGTACAAAAATATCTATCGGCTGCTGTTTTAGAATCCAATCAATCCGGCTGTTGCCTCCTGCAGTAGTTTCACCGCTTAGCCCCGCATTAATTACCTCATAAGCCAAACTCATAGAGTCGAGGCGGTTTTGAATCAACGCTGCAAATGCCTCGGAAGGATCTACTCCATAACCGGCGGTGAGACTATTGCCAAAAAAGACGATGTATTTGGTGGCAGTTTTTAACGTATCCGCTTTCGTGGAGTCTGGGTTCTCAGCAATAACCTTTTCCTGATTAGCGGTTTCCGGATTTTTACATCCTGCCCAAACTATCACCATCATCAAAAAGATAAAAAGAAAACTTGTTGGTCGAAATTTGAGTGAAATAGTCATCCGTATAATTATTTAAATGGTTTTGTACAAAGTTGGTAACCTGAAACCAAATGGCATGATAAAATTATGCATGCGCCTGAAGAATGAAGACAATTCCTTCAATAAGGAGAAGAAAGGAGTATTTCTCCGGGTTTCTCAACGATCCCACATACACACTGTGATCCATCGACCATTTTGCTTATGGCGAAGTTTCGCACTTACCTTTCCCGTTAGGTGCTGCGAGGTGGACGGGTCAATTTGCGGGGTCAATTAAAAATATGTAGTGGTTCAAGGGGTACAGGCAAAGTATTAACCTCCGATTTTTAAAGAGAAAATAAGCAGTTTAATACCTCCGATCAGGTCAGGTTTTAAGCGATCATATTCAGCGGTAGTTTGGTATTACGCAATTCATATCGCAGATTGGGTAGGAATAAATTGTATCAAAAACGCGCTATTTTTCAAGACCACTTCTTTTTTGTCTAAGAGGCTGTATTACGCAAAGTTACCATCCATCATGCCTGCTCGTTATTCAGCAATCTTTAACGTTCTTTGTGGCAATCGGTTGGTTTATTTGCCAACTATCTTATCAAACAACTGTTGAGAATACGCTTTATAAAATTTTATCATGCTTTCTGTTTCTAATCTTACCAAAACGTATCCATCCGGAGGAAAAGACCTGACCGTTTTGGACGATGTTTCATTCATTGTTGAAAAAGGTACTTCCTGCGCCATTGTTGGGCCTTCGGGGAGTGGCAAAACCACGCTGTTGGGGCTTTGTGCGGGACTTGACCGCGCTACTTCGGGTTCTGTTACTTTAAATAATATTTCCCTCGATGCCTTGAACGAAGATGAACGGGCATCTGCACGCAATCAGCATGTAGGGTTTGTTTTTCAGAGTTTCAATCTGCTGCCAACACTCACTGCACTCGAAAATGTAATGGTTCCCTTGGAACTGCGTAAGGAAAAGGGTATTCGTCAGCGGGCCACGGAGCTTTTAACTAAAGTCGGTCTCGGTGACCGGATTCATCATTATCCAACCCAACTATCCGGCGGGGAACAGCAACGGGTTTCCATAGCAAGAGCATTTGCAAACAAACCCGCGATCCTTTTTGCCGATGAACCCACCGGAAACCTCGACAACGAAACCGGTGAAAATATCGAGTCGCTTCTTTTTGAATTGAATAAAGCCTCCGGCACCACACTTGTTTTGGTGACCCATAATCTGGAATTGGCACGCAAATGCAACCGGGTGTTACACATGAAAGGCGGGGCACTCATCAGCGATGAAATGATTTCGGAAGCCTCTCAAAATCAACATCAAGCATGAAGATAACCTGGTTAGCAAAAATGGCCTTGCGGGATAGCCGCAAAAACAGAGGCCGCCTGTTGTTGTTCATGAGCAGCATCGTGTTGGGTATCGCCGCCTTGGTAGCTATTCAAAGTTTTGGTGGGAATCTGAGGGATCAGATAGAAGACGAGGCAAAGGCATTGTTGGGAGCCGATATTGCTATTGAATCGCGGCAACCCATCAATCCTGAAATAATAAACATGTTCGATTCCTTAGGCATGGAACATTTACAGGAAGTAAGCTTCGCTTCCATGGTTCAGTTTCTGCCCGAAGGGGGTACCCGTTTGGTGAATGTACGCGCCATAGAACCGGGTTTTCCCTTTTATGGAGATTTGGAAACGACCCCGGTAAAGGCTTCAAAAGTTTTTGGCGGCAAAGCCGATGCGCTTGTAGATAATGGATTGATGCTGCAGTTCAGAGCGAAAACCGGCGACAGCGTTGCTATTGGCAATCAACATTTCGATATCAAAGGCAAGGTGCTGAAAGTACCCGGTCAATCCGGTATTGCAGCCACCGTAGCGCCACCGGTATTCATGCCTTTTAGTATGCTATCCCAAACGGGATTGTTGCAGAAAGGAAGCCGGTTGAACTATGCCCTGTACTTAAAATATCCACCCGGATTTAAAACGAAGAACTACGAAGAATTTATTAAACCAAGACTTGAAAAAGAAGACATCCGTTTTGATGATGTTGCCGAACGTAAAAAAGAAGTGGGAGATGCTTACGCTGATCTGACAGGTTTTTTAAATCTGACTGCTTTTATTGCCTTGCTGTTGGGTTGTATTGGTGTAGCTAGTTCGGTGCATATTTACATGAAAGAAAAGGTGCAAACGGTTGCTCTGTTGCGTTGTTTGGGTGCAAGTGGAAAAGATGGCATGGGCATTTTTGCAGTGCAGATTTTAATTATGGGGTTGATCGGTTCTGTAATCGGGGCTTTGGCTGGAACCGCCATCCAATATGCCCTGCCGGCAGTATTCGCTGATTTTCTTCCGGTAGAAGTACAACCAAAACCAAGCTGGCCCGCCATCTTTACAGGCATTGGTACCGGCGTTTTGGCTGCGTTGCTCTTCTCACTTTTTCCTTTGTTGGGTGTCCGCCGCATTTCCCCGCTCAAAGCCATCCGCGCTTCTTTCGAAAAAGCAGAAAAAGACCCGCTTCGTTATGGTGCTTTCGTTTTGGTTGCCTTGTTTATTGTAGGTTTTGCCTGGTTGCAAACCGGAGATCTGAAAGCAGCTTTTTATTTCTCAGGCGCCGTGTTGGTGGCATTTTTGATCCTTACAGCTTTTGCGCAATTGATTGTTTTTCTGGTCCGTCGTTTTTTGCCTGTAAAGCAATCCTTTATCTGGCGGCATGGGCTCAGCAATTTGTACCGACCCAACAACCAAACCCTGACCCTTGTGATTACTATCGGATTAGGAACCGCTTTGATCACGCTCTTAATGCTGATTCAGCAACTCCTGCTCGATAAGGTGAAATTTAGTTCTGCTCCCGAAAACAGACCCAATATGGTCATTTTCGATATTCAGGAGGGGCAAGTAAAACCGATTGAAAAACTAACTGCTGAATACCAATTGCCTCTGATGGGTTCTGTTCCGATTGTTACCATGAGGTTGCAATCACTCAAAGGATCTTCGGTTGAAAAGTTAAAGGAAGATACCACGAATGGTATGAGCCGGGGATTGCTCAATCGGGAATACCGGGTTACTTACCGCGATACATTGATTGATAGCGAAACGCTGGTAGAAGGAACCTGGCGGGGTAGGGTGGAAAATCCCGGTGACAGCATTTTTATCTCGGTAGATGATGGTATTGCAAAATCACTCAAGTTGAACATTGGCGATCCGGTGGTTTTTAATGTGCAGGGTGCCTTGTTAACCACGTATGTCGGTAGTTTCCGTGAAGTGGATTTTCAGAGGGTGCAAACTAATTTTCTGGTTTTGTTTCCGGCAGGAGTTTTGGAGCAGGCCCCACAGTTTTTTGTTCAACTGACCCGGTTTGACTCTACGGCACAATCAGCCCGTTTTCAAAGCGCATTGGTTTCTCAGTTTCCAAATGTTTCGGTCATTGACCTGAATCTTGTTTTGGAAACGGTGGATGAAATCATAAGCAAAGTCAGTTTTGTGATTCGTTTTATGGCGTTTTTTAGCATGATCACCGGCTTGCTTGTTTTGATTGGTTCGGTGCTCATCAGCAAATACCAACGTATACAGGAAAGTGTTTTGTTGCGTACGTTAGGGGCGAGTCAGAAACAAATTGCCGGCATCAATATGGTGGAGTATTTTCTGTTGGGGAGTCTTTCAGCATTCAGCGGTATTGCTATTGCCCTGATAGCCGGGTTTATTTTGGCCAAGGTTAGCTTTGATGCTGTTTTGTTGCCACAACCCATTCCGCTGTTGATTACTTTCGGCAGCATCACTTTGCTTACCATCGTTATTGGTTTATTAAATAGCCGGGAAGTAGTGAACAAGCCTCCGCTTGAAATATTGAGGAAGGAAGCGGGGTGATAAGCAGACGAAACCCTCAAAATTTTAAAAGAAAAGATAGGTATGAGCCGATTAACTGGATTAATCGGCTCATAAAAACGCTATATTTGAGCCGAATAAGAAAAATATTCGGCTCATGGTAAAATATAATTGGCAACAAGTTGATTGGCCCGATTTTAAATTCTCGCTCAAGGAGGTAGAAGCAGCCTTGCTATCCTTCTCTGAAAAAGCCGGAAGGATATCCGGAATTCTGGAAGTTTTGCCTGCAGAAACAAAGCAGGATGTTCTTATCGATATTCTGCTTGCAGAAGCGATCAAGACTTCAGAAATAGAGGGGGAATACCCTGATAGAAAAGATGTGCTTTCTTCCATAAGAAAAAATCTTGGTTTGCATGATCGTCTTTTGAAGATCAAAGATAAATCTGCTGAAGGATTGGGTGAGTTGATGATTGATGTTAGAAAAACATTTCAACAACCACTTACTACGGAAAAATTGTTTGCCTGGCATCGAATGTTATTTCCAGATACCGTTGGGTTTGAAGTAGGGCAATGGCGTATTCATGAAGAACCGATGCAGATAGTTTCAGGTGCAATTGGCAAAGAAAAAATTCATTTTGAAGCACCTCCATCTACTATTGTTAAAGATGAAATGAGTCAGTTTATTCAATGGTTTAATAGAACAGGTCCGGGTGGTAAAAAGGAAATCAAAAATGCCCCTGTTCGATCGGCTATTGCCCATATTTACTTTGAATCCATCCATCCGTTTGAAGATGGGAATGGAAGGATTGGACGTGCCCTTGCTGAAAAAGCCTTGTCTCAGACTTTAGGACATCCCGTAATGCTGAGTTTGTCAAGGACCATTGCGTCAAAGAAAAAGGACTATTACAACTCCCTTGAAAAAGCGCAGCAGTCAAATGAAATCACCTTGTGGATGGAGTACTTCATAAACACTGTTCTTGAAGCCCAGCTAGAAACGGAACAGGAAATCAATTTTATTTTAAAGAAAACCAAATTCTTTGACCGATTCAAATCAAACCTGAATGAACGACAACTTACTGCTGTAAGAAGAATGTTCGAGGAAGGATCTAATGGTTTTGAGGGGGGCATGAATGCGAGAAAATATGGTGGCATTAACAAAGTTTCGAAAGCAACGGCAACAAGAGATATGCAACAGCTTTTAGAAATAGGTGCATTTGTACTTGCTGGCAAAGCAGGGGGGCGAAGTATAAGCTATCAATTAAATCTTTGAAGGAATTGAAAACCCCCTTGTTGAAAATTTCTATTAGTTCAGGAGTTTTCCAACGTCACGGAAGAAATATGTATTTACCCACACCTTTTTATTGAAATATTTTAATTCTGATTAATATTGGAATCAAATCTTTCGTTTCACCTTTCAATTTTATATTTGATTTCAAACGATATATGTTAATGATGTAAATTCAGAGAATTGGCAGATTTTGAACATGAAATTAATTGTTTTTCACTTTAATGATAAGGGCTATAGCAGGTAATTCATACACCTTAATTCACAATCCTTTTCTTGCCTTGCTTTAGTTTACATTTTTCTTTAAAACAGTGAAGAGGATAAGGGTACTTCCTTTTCAGCAAACCATTGCTTAAATTTGTTTTATGAAGATTAAGGAACTTATTGCAGTGGACAAGGATATATTAGGAGGTCTGCCTGTTTTTAGAGGCACAAGGGTACCTGTTGAAAGTTCGTTTGATCATCTGGAAGCTGGAGTGTCGTTTTATGAATTTTTGGAAGACTTCCCTATAGGTTCTAAGCAGCAAGCTATAGCCTTGTTAAGCACGGCCAACAAATTACTGACTTCAAAAAATGCAGATCAATTATATGCGACTGTTGCATGATGAAAATTTACCCAAACGACTCAAGTTTGCTTTTCCGGAACATGAAGACTATACTATGTGGGACAAGCATTGGAGTGGGATAGAAAACGGGAACAACGTTAGGGTATTTATGTAGTATGGGCATTCTGTGTTCCGTGGGTTTGGAACGACTGTCGAACAATGATATGAAGATGAGTACATATACACAAGCTGATAGATATTTCGTCGCTGGAACTTCTGCTGATTGAAAATATGGGCTGAGATTTTATTCATCAGCCCATATTGCATAAATACATTTGTTGTAAGCATACCCTTCCCTCTTTGGGTCTAATGTTTGACTGATATTTGTATTGCTGTCCAAATTTTACCATCAAATACTTGCAAGTAATAGATGTCTTGGGGAAGCGATGAAACATCTATGAATACTTTATTGTCATTGCCTGAATATCTAATCTGTCGTTTCACATTTCCAATTCTATCTGCTATTCTTATTTCTTTTATGTTAGTTTTCTTATCAGTCGATGCTACCTGTAGATTACCGTTTGCCGGATTGGGAGAAACACTAAAAGCATTAAACCCACCTCCATTACAATTATCATTTAAAAAAATATCTAAAGTTTGCACCGAGCCCCCTATTCCGCAACTATTTTGTGCGTTTGCAAAAATTTGATAATTACCTCCTACGCTAAAGATAAAATCCTGATATACAGTTCCCTGATTCTGAACAATGGTAGGAGGAATTCCATTTTGAGCACTGCTGTATCCCCATTGAAAACTGGTAACTCCTTCTAAGTTTTGAGGTTCAACTTTTATTGTATTTCCAAAGGAATTTGTACAGAATTGTTGATTGGGAGTAAAAGGATATAGTGCATAATTAACTGTAGGAGTGCCAATATGAATATCGATGAACTCCACAACAGTAGTACCACAAGGCAATGTAATAGTTCCTGTAATTCTAACATCTCCTGAAGCGTTGCCAACTCTTGAAACAATACCTTGATTGTTATTGTTAGCTACTGTAGCTATTAAGGTATTAGAACTTGTCCAAAAAACAGATGCACCATTTGGTAAATTATTAATAAAAACAGTTCCTCCTGTACAACTTAAATTATTACTTCTAACAACCGTTCTATTACCATATATACTCTGAATTCCATCAATATCATCTTGTGCTAAATATCTATGAGAGCCAGTATAAAAAGCATTCATTAAAGCACAAGCCACATTACTATGCCCTAAGCCAAGTGAATGTCCAATTTCGTGAGCAGCCACAGTAACTAAATCAATTGGTTGTCCACTAGGAACAGGTCTTTCGACCATCGTCCATTGTTCGTCATCATCAAAATGAATATCGCCTGCAAAAGTACCACCACCATTGGGTGGTGGAAAGAAAGCATGTGCTAAAACACCATTTACACCATCAAACGGAAAGCCGTCTCCATGATTTCCAGTTCCCCAAAGTATAACTATATCGGCATTATTAGTTACTTCTGTGAAATTGAGATTGCCATAGTCAGCCCAAAGTTGGAATGCTTGCCTAATAGCATTTTGTTCATCATCACCTGCAATATCATTTGTTCCATTTTGAAAAGAAAAGGTAATATTATTTCTTCCCCATGTGCCTACAGTTACAAAATTTCCGCTCGTAATAATTGGTCCATCGTCATATTTTATTTATGAGAAAGCAGATAAAGTCACTAGCGTTGCGTTGTTTTATTAATTAGTTCTTTGAAAGTATTGTCAGTATTGAGTTTGCGAGGTTTTTTAGCCTAAGACGATTTCAATTTTTGAAGTTCAAAAAAAATGTAAATTGCTGAATATCACATACTTATGC
>JBGSNV010000188.1:0-34929 GCA_041739485.1 Chitinophagaceae bacterium | reverse complement strand
GCATAAGTATGTGATATTCAGCAATTTACATTTTTTTTGAACTTCAAAAATTGAAATCGTCTTAGGCTAAAAAACCTCGCAAACTCAATACTGACAATACTTTCAAAGAACTAATTAATAAAACAACGCAACGCTAGTGATTCGATATATAATCCATGCTTCGTATTCCTTGTACTATCTACATAACCATATTCAGCAATTACCCGTCCGGTTTCATTGTTGATCAGTTTTGCTTTCCAAACGCCCTTTTCAAGCCAACGCTCTTCGATAGCCGAAGCATACCGCTCATTAGGTAAAGGCTTAAATTGCCGGTTTAAGGCAGTGCGGTAAACAACCTTTTGTTGTGCATAAATAGGGTTTATACCTATAAAAAGTATTAGACAAATTGCTGCAGGGTTCAAATACAGGCGCATGAAGGATAAATTGGTTTTTTAAGATTTTGATCTTTGAAGCAAAATTATATTTAATCTGAAATCAGCCAAATTAATTTTTTGAAAACTTTAAGATTTATAAATTTTGAAAAACAGCTTAGGAAAGCAATGTATATAAAGGATTACTATGGTAGTACTTTACCAGACAATTAGATGCCTTACCTTTCGTTCTTTGCGCCTCCTCAGCCTTCTTTGCATTTATTAAAAATAGTCTGCCGCGCAGTAGCGGATCCAATTCGCTTCGCTCACATTGTTTTTAACGCAAAGATTTGAAGTAGGCCGCAAAGAGTGCAAAGCAAAATGTACCCGGTCGCTTGGCTCCATTTTATTCCCACATATAAAGCATCTCTTAGCAAGTCTTTATTAAATAAAAGGATACCCTCCCCTTCTGTTCTTTGCGCCCACTTAGCAATCTTTGCATTGATAAAAAAATCCGCTGCGGAGCGGTGGATTTACTTTGCTTATATCAATCGCTGATCAAGCGAAATCCTTACCTGTTGAATCAGCGCAAGATTTTTAAACAATGAATGTGCCGGATTGAAGAGAAAATTAAAACAATCCGGCTCAACGACGGAGGGTATTTTCAGGGCTACATATTTCCCTTCCTTCACAAAATCATCCCCGATTTTCTTCAATTCGGAAGGAGGCGGTAAGGCACGCCAAGGAACCGGCAGCATATTCGGTAGCATTTCGAGAAAACAGGATCCGGGTTCGGCATTTTTTCCTTCTTTTTTAGCAGGCAAGAAAGATGGCAAATTGAAGTCAAGCGTCATTTTACAGTACGCTCTTTGTTGATTGACCATCGTCATATGTGCTAAGGCTTCAAGGTAAGCAAGCGCCGGATTTTCGGCCGTATATAATAACCGGGTGCCCTTACTATTCCACCTGCCGCCATACAAAAATGCCCCTTCTCCCGAAAGATCCTTTGCATAATCGCAAGCGGTTATTCTGTATAGTTTCATACTTCGTCTTTCACATTTCTGGTTTCACGACTTTAGCACTGACTACGCACTATTGTGCCATAGAATCTTAAATAGGCACGACCTTACCTTTCAGCAGAATAACAACGAGTGATGGTTGGCGACGAAACCTAACCACCTAAAGAGGATGTGGCTTTTTTCACATTTTGCCCTTTGCCTATTGCCCATTGCCTTTTGCCTATTGCCTATTGCCCATTGCCCATTGCCCTTTGCCCTTTGCCCATTGCCCATTGTTCCTAGGCAAACACCCCATGCTCAATTCTTCCTAGTACATCCAACAACATTTGAATGCCTACAGAGGTATCTAAAAACGACTTGGGAACCCGATGCCCTAGCGCCGGCACTTCAGATTGCATCCATTGCTGAAAAGAGGACCGGTCTCCAAACACTTCTTCTCCCCGGCTATACAACATCGCTATTTCTACTGCTCTTTCGCTAAGCCGCTTGTTTAATATTTCGTCTTCTTCGTAACGCCGTAAAGTGCGGTCAGTTACTTCGAGTATATCGGCCATTTCGTAAATATCGAGGCCGGACTTTGCCATCAAATTGTCTAGTGCACCCCGCTTTAGCCCTTTACGAATGATGGATAAGCGCTCTTCGGGATATTGCATAGGAGTTACAGACAACCCAAGGAATGAACCCGCTCCCCTCATTGTTTGATAAACAACAGTTGGCTCTTCCGCATCTATTGGCTTTTTTTGGCTTTTGGCGCCGGAAATAATTTCTGTTTTTTTCTTTTTCAGTGCCATGAAATACTTTTTTCCAAATTTAAAGGACATTTTTCAAATTTCCAATTTTTTCCATCGTCTTTAAGATAAAAATAAAGGCTTGGGGTTTGAATTTTCCGGATTGCTGTCTTCATTTAAGCTTCCTGAAATCTTCTTCCATATGAGATCGTTTTATACCTTTTGTTAGCTTAAAAATTACAAGCCATTTTTAAACCGTATAATGAATCAAACAAAAAACTCCCGTGTCTTAATGAAAAGAGACACGGGAGTAAAATCTATAAACCGAAAGTTTCTAATTACAAGGTTTTATCTCTGCGGTTACTACGGTCCCGCTTGCCGCCACAAAGCCCGGGGTCCAAAGAATAGATTTACCCGCAGCCATTTTAACCACCTTATTGTTGATAATTTTACTGGTAGAAATCAAGGTATTCCCTGCTTTATAGGTACCCGTGGCTAATGAAATCAGCTCCTTCCCCAATACCACATCTGGGAAGCAAGGCCCTCCACCCTGATTATCGGCAATTACCACCTTGTAATCCTCCACTTCGCCAAAGTAGGCATTGCATGGATCCGGTGGATTGGGATTGGCATAAATAACCCGCACCCGAATGGTAGTTTCTCCAGGCGCTACGCCTGCAGGCAGATAGATCTCACCGGTACTGATGCTATTGCTTGTATTGGCAACAAGGTTCGACATCATAATCCGCTCATTGGCAGTGTAGGAATTATTCCTGTCAAAATCAATCCATGCGTACACTGTATCTAAGGGAAATGCATAATTGATGCTCAGCTTTAACTGGTAGGTATTGCTCTTGTACACCGTGGCAGAAAGATTGGTGAAGTTGGAATATTCAGATTGGGTGGAATTATTGTCCAACTGATTCAGACTGACATTACTGATCCAGTCCACCGTAGTTCCCGAAGCACCCAATGCACCGCAGTACGTAAGGTTCACCGTATAATCTTCTACCTCCCCAAAGTAATCTCCACAAGGATCTGCGTTATTAGGACTCCCATATTTAATTCTTACCCGCATAACTGTTTCCCCCTGAATGGCAGAGATTGGCACTTGAACGATGCCTTCTGACTTTCCGTTAAAAATTAAAGGCTGCAGTTTAGACATGATCGTTTGTTCGGAGCTTTCAAATTCCCCGTTTTTATTATAGTCGATCCATACAAATACCGAATCTATATCAAAGGCATATTGTGCCTGCACCTGCACCGGATAGGACGCACCTCTTACAAGATTTGTGGATATATTTTTGAAATTACTATAGCCGGTTTGGCCGGAGAAATTATTAATCGTGTTTAGTGTCACCCGGTTTATGTAATCACCGCCCGTTCCGGGAGTTCCTTTTGCAGCACAATAGGTAATGTTTACCGTATAGTCTTCCACCTCGCCCGGATACGCCGACCCACAGGGTGCAGGAGCGTTGGGATCATCGTATTGACTACGTATCCGCATTATGGTTTTACCGGGCAATGCATTCGCCGGCACACTCACAACGCCGGTGCTTATAGAATTGAAACTTACATCGGGTTTGGACATCGTTACCTGTTCTGCAACTTCGAATATGCCATTCTGGTTAAAATCAATCCACGCATACACATCATTAATAGCAAAAGCATAATTCATGGTTACTTCGAGGGGATACGATTCTCCACGAGCCAGATTGGTGCTCAGATTTTTATAGTCGCTGTAATACGTTTGAATGGAAGGGTTGTCGATTGTATTCAATTTTACCCTGCTGATCCAGTCACTTCCGGTAGTCAAAGCGCCTGAAGCATCACAGTTGGAAAAATAGATGGTATAATCTTCCACTTCACCAAAGTAGTTTCCACAGGGTTGGGGTGTATTGGGGTCCGCATAAATTGAACGCACCCGCATGGTGGTAGCACCAATACCCACACCGGCAGGCACATTTACAGTCCCCACGCTTTGATTATTGGCATCAAAAGCAGACATGGAAATCAATTCGGATGATTCAAACAAACCATCCCTGTCAAAATCAATCCAGGCATACACTTTATCCAGCGGGAAAGATTGAAACAGGTCCACCTTTAGCGTATAGGAACTTCCTGCTCCCAACGTGGTAGACAACGATTTAAAATTGGTATAAGCACTAAATCCGGAGCTATTATCCAGCGTATTCAGATTTACCCTTTTTATCCAATCCCCACCTGTTCCGGGCAAACCGGCAGCAGCGCAATTCACAATATTGGATACCCCACCTTTACACTCACAGTCCTGATAGGTTTCGCCGGTTGTATTCGGGTCACCGTCATCACAGGGAGTACCATTTAAACAATTATCAAAATTCGGACAAGCATCATTAGCATCACATAGGCCATCATTGTCCGCATCAGGATCTCCATAATTACAAGGGGTGATAACAAGGGGGGCTTCTAATATTCCTCTTCCATGCGTTCCCACCCTGATTAGTTTAGCAGCATATTGTATTTCAATATCGGTTACCCGGGTATGAGGCAGTTTCCCATAAAGCTGCCAATCAGTTTGTATATCATCTCTATAAAAAACACCGGCATCCGTTCCAATAAAAAGGGCACCAGGAATGTTCTCATATACTTCAACAGCACTCGTTACGATGTTTGGCAAACTGCCACTGATGTTAATCCAGCTTGCACCCGCATTGGTGGATTTGAACACTTTACTGCCATTTATATAGCCAAGTACCGTGATGTATATCTGATCCGTATTCACCGGATCAACTTCTATATCACCGATGGAACCGGGTAAATTTCGGGTTGTCCAGGTATTGCCCGCAGTAGATTTTACGTACAACTGATTGTCTCTTGCCACATATATTCTTGCCGGATTCGATTTGGAGATAGCCACTTCATCGAGATTTCCACCAAAGGTTGCAGTGCCACTGATATCTGTCCAGCTAGCACCTTTATTGAGGGATTCATACACTCTATTATAGCCCGCAATAAGCCGGCCAGGGTTGGTAGGATCAAGCCTGTAAGGGGTTTCCCAGGCTCCGTTACCATCTTTCCCGGGTGGGGAAATAACGGTATTGACCCCATTGACCCACCTTCTTAAAGCACCATTCTGATAAGCCCAATAGCGGGTATTGGCATCTGTGGGGTCGATTTCCTGATTCATACCATCACCGGTGGGAGCGTAATCATCCCAGGTACCATTGGCACTTCTGAATACATTTCCATTATCCTGTGAACCACCGCCCGTCACTACAGCATCGGATTGCGCCACGGCTATATCATAAAACTGAGTGATTAAAAGTCCGTTGCATAAATTCACAAATTGATTACTAGAAATAACATACCGATAAACCCCGCCATCGTTGCAGTAATACACAAAGTCGGGTTGTAAAGGATTATAAAAAATATTCCGCTGATCCACATGTATTAATGGAAGACCGCTTTCACCCAGCCACTGACTCGTAGCTGTAAAACTCGCTCCGTCATTATCTGAACGTTGTGTTTCAAAATTACCGGTTAATAAAATATTTTGATTAGTGGGTGAAAAAGTCACGACACTATTCGACTCGGGCAGAGTGACAGATGAAGGAAAACTGAATCCGTTATCTACTGATTTGTATAGCCTGTTGCCATGGCGGGCATATACCTTTGATGTATTTAAAGGGGTAATAGCAGCGTATACACTTCCATTTCCAAAATCAATGACGGGCGAGAAACTGCTCCCGGCATTGGTACTCCTGAGAAACTCCCCGTTGTTTCCACCCTGATATACAATAGATGAATTTCCCGGATTTATTTTTACATCAAACGTATTGATGTTATTAATCTTGGTGACAGTAAGAAACGCGTTGTTGGTAAGGTAAAGCCCGTTGGAAGTCGCAACGAACATTTTATTAGGATTGTTCGGATCCGCTTCCATCCAATAGATCCGGATATCTTCAGATTGTTCAAATGCAAGGGCAGTTGGCTGCCAGGTTGCTCCATTGTTGATGGATTTGTAAACACCAATGCCTGCGGGTCCATACCATACATGATCACTTACCGCTATATATATATTTTGAGGATTCGATTTATTTACAATAATGCTGCTGACTCCCATAAAGGGTAAATCATCACCCAAAGGCGTATAACTGTTTCCTCCGTTTGTGGTTCTCCAAATGCCTCCAATAGCTGCTCCCACATAAAAAATATTTGGGTTTGTAGGATGAAAACCAATAGAAGTCGTACGGCCCAATCCAATTTGACCGGTAATATAGTTCGGGTATGATAAATTGGTCCATGGTACAGATACATAAGGACTTGACTGACCAAACGGTACAAGTTCTGTGGATTTACTTTTCCAGAAGGCAGCAGGCTCTCCAAGCCGCCCGTCAGGAGTAAGCGACCTTCGCCAATAACTCTGCCAGCGCATGAATTTTACATACTCGCCATCTTTATCTTCTCCACCGTTCTTGTTTAATTGCCCGATATCTGTTTTTCCTTTAAAATAAAGGTTTGCCTTGTTTACAATCGCTTCATAAGAATCCTTGGAATGTAAAATACTTTCCAACTCACCCTGTGCAAATAAGGCAGTGGTAAAAAGTATCAGGCATAAAAAAAGTAAAATCTTTTTCATGTTGGTAGTTTTTTGTGCAAGCGTAAAAGCTGCTGTAATGCACGCAGCCTCTGAAAAAACACTGTTGCAGAATCACCATTTTTTGCTTAAAGTTCAACCTGTATATATAAATAAATCAACAGGCGTTTTGCCGGGTGAAGCATTATTTTTTAGGCTCATTTTTAAGTGCCTTCATTTCTTTTTTAAGCTCTTTATTTTCTTTTTCAAGGGCAATCATATGCAACCAAAGCCATTCAATTTGCTCCAGCAATTTGGCATCCATTGATTTTAATTCATAGCCATCTTTCACCAGCGCATCGGCACCGGGCATATTCACCAAATGTTTTTTTTGCTGAATTGACAAGGCTACATCTGCCAAGGTTGGTAAATGATCGAAGGAATCATCCGACCATTCTGATGTTGTTTTTACGGACACTTTTACCATTTCGGTGAGTATCCCATTCTGCACATATAGCTTATAATTGCCGGGGGTTGTCATTTGCGAAGTGTCGCCAATCACCACTTTACCATTAGACTTTAATAAAAGAATGTCCTGACCATAAACGATCCCGGACAAAGAAAGAAAAGCAAGCATAAAAAGAAGATTCTTCATAAAAAAAAATTTTAGTAGTATTTGATTTGCGTAATATAAAAAAAATATTCAATAGAATATAATACGTAAAGGATTTTTCAAGCAAATCCAAAAAAGAAAAAACATTACTCACCCATAGCAAAGCAAACGGAATGAGAAAAATGGAGTAAAATAAAAATGATAAAGAAGATCAGGCGCCCAAAAGCCTGTAAGACAATATTTTATGATCACATTTCATGATCCGTGTTCATTAAAACATGCTATCTGTTATCTTCCCGTATTCAATTAACTCCTTATCTACCCAACAAAAAAGTCCGCCCGAAGGCAGACTCTTTTTACTTTAAAATAGACGCTTAACGCCGAAAATCTTATTCTCCCAATCCGGCATCACCCTTGCTTCTCCAGCTTCGATGTTTGGCTCCGTCCATTTTTACAATTTTGGGAGTAAATCTTCCAAGCACTTCTACCAATCCTTTTTGCGAAGCCATTACCTCTTCAATGTCCTTGTAGGCAAAAGGCGATTCATCCAATCCACCCCCCAACAATTTCACCCCAAACTTTGTCAGCTCTTCCCGAAATTGCTTGTCGGTGACCGAGGCAATCGCCCTTGTCCGGCTCATTTTTCTACCGGCCCCATGTGCTGCAGAATGAATGCTTGCCGATTCTCCTTTGCCTTTTACGATAAAGCCATCGGCCGTCATAGAGCCTGGAATAATACCAAGTACATCTTTTCCTGCAGGTGTAGCGCCCTTCCGGTGTACAATTACCTCCTGCCCCTCCCAGGTTTCTTTCCAGGCAAAATTGTGGTGGTTTTCTACCATTTTTAGGGGCTTCGTTCCCAACTGCTTCGCAATTTTGGCATGAATGATATGGTGACAGGCACTTGCATATTCGCCGGCAAGATTCATCGCCAGCCAATACTCCATCCCTGCCTCTTCATCCAACCCCAGCCAGGCCAGGTTTTTGGCCTCTTGTGGCAGCCTTCTTTTGCTGATGGCAATTTTGGTATAGTGATTGGCAATATGCGCACCCAATGCCCTTGAACCCGAGTGGGACAAAAGCCCCAAATACCTTCCGGGTGCTACCCCAAGCACGGCATCTTTTTCTTTCAGAATCACTTCTCCAAATTCAACAAAATGGTTGCCCGAACCCGAAGTACCCAATTGTTTCCAGGCCCGGCCATGCAGATTTTTCAGCAGCGGCAATTGAAAAAACAATTCGTTTTCCATCACTGCATCGTCGGCTGCCCGGTCAAATTGCCCGCCGCTTCCAAACAAAGTGGCTTCATGTAATTCTCTCACAAAAAAAGCCTCCTTTTGTACCAACGTATCCGGATTGATGTCGAAAATACTCAGGCACATTCTGCACCCGATATCCACCCCAACGCCATAAGGAATCACGGCATTTTTCGTAGCCAATACACCCCCGATTGGCAATCCATACCCGCTATGCGCATCGGGCATGAGTGCGCCGGCCACGCTGACAGGTAGTTTAGCAGCGGTATACATTTGATGCATAGCGCCTTCTTCAATATGCTCTTTCCCAAATACCGAAAACGAGATGCCGCTTTGATTCAGCGAAATATCGGCCCCTTCAGCAGGTGGCTTTGGTAGTAACGGAGTAGCAATTGATGTCAATATTGGATCGGCTGTGTATTCCGAAGGTTTTTCTAAAATAGCCTGCAACAAGCTTTCCACTTCCTTCTGCGGCGTATGCTTGTAATGTTTTGACATGGTATGCATCGCGATGCTGATGACCGGTCCTTCCGGATATCCCATGCTTCTTAATAATTTTCCGGTTATTTTTAACTTGTTCATATTGTTTTGTTTATCGTTTTTTTGTTTGATGTATATGGTTTATGGTTGCGTAATTAAAATTCGAAAAGTAGCGGATCCAATTCGCTTCGCTCACATTGTTTTTAACGCATAGGTTTGAAGTAGGCCGCAAAGAGCGCAAAGCATAAAAGACTGCCTGCCATTCATCCACCTCTTACGGAGGGGCACCCCTCGCCCTTCGGGAGAGGGGAAGGGGGGTGAGGGCTCATTCCCCTCTTCTGTGCTACACCCATTAATTATTTATGCATTCAACAGTTGCCCCTCTCCGGCGAAAACCAATCACTTCCATCCTTGGTATTTCGGCGCTTGCTTCCTGTGGATTGCAGATTTCAGCGATTGTCATAGGTACTTCAATGTTGGTATCCAATCCAAGGCTTTCCGATAACCGATTTGCTTTTACAACCGATAATTTTCCAAACTCATATTTGGCGATCAACCGACCCTTCCGCATCAACGCACTGTCTACCATGGTGAGCGAACTGTTGAAAGTGCAGATCAACTGAACATTCAAAAAATCTGCCAGCAAACCATCCGAGATATTCAGCAAGTTGGACACCGAAGACTGACTCGAAAATTTCCGGTCCATGATGATATTTTCTGCATCTTCAATAATCAAAATGGTATTGGGGTACTCCATCAGCAACTCAATAAAATCAGGATTCATCAGATTGCCCGCCACTGCCGGTGACAAAAACAAAATCCTTTTTTTCAATCGCCCCACCAAATACCGCAGATAGGTGGTTTTACCGGTTCCCGGCAATCCATGCAACAGAACAATTCCCTTATCATTTTTCTGTGCCAACCTTTTGCAGATCAAGGCATCCACCTCTTTGAAATCATCTTCGTAATACAAATCCAAATCAAGCTTTGTCCTTTTGATTTCCATCCCCCGAAGTTCGAGGCTGTTTCTTCCCTGTATAATCAGGTTGATTTCAAGCGGCTGCCGGCGTTCCTTACGTCTGAAAGCACTGATCAATTTGGTTACCTCTTCCAGAAACAAGTCTTGTTGGTGGTCGTGATAAATCTCTGCATAATGGTCATCGAAAACCAGCAGACACCTGTTTCTTAACACCACAAGGGTTTCATCGAACTGATACGCTTTCTTTCCCGTTTTATACCATTGTTTTTGGTGAATCTGTTCGATCAATTCCGGGTAAAGCTGCTTTAGTTTTTTAAAAGCTTTTTCCCCATTGATCTGACCGATATAATTGATACTTGGCAATGTATTGAAACAATACAGATACATCGTTCTTGGCTCCAGAAACGAATCATTGAATACCTGTTTGGCTTCTATGATATTCCCGTTATTTATATTTTCCATTGTTTTGTTTTTTTTAAAGGACAACCTTTATTTTCAACATAAGGTATGCCCTTGTTTTATTCCTCTATATTAAATAAATCCTACTCCTTTACTGTACCATTTTATTCGCGCAACTTGAACTTGCAAAAGCTTCGGGTTTGGCCCGGAAAGCAAAACCCATTCCCAGGATATATCCCATTGCTTCACTCAGGGCATCGTTGCTTTTGAACCTGGGATTGGTGTTGATATCGGCGTGTACTTCCATCTCTACCCCAAACCTTGCAAACAAAGGACACAAATGGTAAGCCACTTCAATACTCCGGGCAACTTCTTCAAGCATCCTTTGCTTTACCGACATTTTGCGGGTGGTACTTTCCGAAAGGACGTACATAAACCCTCCTCTCCCCTTCCGCAGAAAAACAACCACGGTGGCAAAATCAGTAGTTCGCCCTTTTACCTGACTATCCGTACCAATGCACACTTTCATATCGTACCCGTTATTCAATTCGTTTTGCAATACAGTATTGATTTCGTCAGCGATCGGGGTTGTCACCCTTCTGCCACTGCCTGTTCTCCACCTGTTACTGTGTTCCATGGTTACCTCCTTTGTTTTAAATTACTATGGTACTCTTTTGGTCCTGTTAGCTATTAGAAAAACAGAACCTCTTTCATTACTGACTGATTCTTTAACCCATGCTACTAATGCAATTGTAAGCTTTAGAAAAATGGGTCCCTGATGCAACTCCAGGGATCCCCATTTCCTCCTTCTGCACATATATTTTTAAAAAATGATCCTAACTAATTCTTGCTTGAGGGGCATTAAAAAACCCGGCTGCGTTCAGCAACCGGGTTTTACATAAAGACGCAATAAGCCCCCTCAGGTATGTAAAATATCCGGTAACTGTTTATAAAATTCAACGGTAAAAACAGGCAGTATTGGAATCGCTTGCATATAACTATAGCTTCTCCTGATACATAATTTTATTTTATTATGTAATTTTTTCATGCTGCGTATGTTCCGTTCCTGATTTCTCAATTTTTTACTCCTTTTTTTATGTTTTACTGTAAAAAGTTTCTTTCCGTTTGGTTCCTATTAAACAGAGGACAGCAATCCTCACCGATCCCAATATGACATAAAAAAACCCCGCAAACACTTGCGGGGCCTATATTTCATGGAATACCTTTTTACAAATAGTGTTCTTCCGACATACATTTTCCGCAAGTCCTTTGATCCCGGCTGAGACCAAAAGCGAACGATGTGATTATATTTCCTTGTATGCGTTTCATTATTTTTGTATTGAGTTGCAAAGTTGAATTAATTTTCATGATTCCACCAAATTTATTTTTGAAAAATAAAAAATAATTATTCTTCCCTTTAAATTTAAGGAAAAAATGAAAATTATGAATGGGTAAAAATTCAATAAAAAAATACCCTCCATATAAAATATTGATCAATGCTCTGAAACACAAACAACCTTATTCTATGATGGCGAAATCTGTGCAAGCAATGCCTGATTTTGACTTGTCAGATAATCAACCTGCCTTTTTAAGAAACGGCTGCGCGCATAGAATACAATTGCGAGTATAGGGGCTACAACAAAGATCCCAAGTGCAAGAAAGATCAAAATCCACTCGAATCCACCGGGTATTGCCAATAAAAGATACATAGAAAAGGTTTGAATGTTTTATAAGATATTTTAACGAATTTCAACATAAATCTGCGCAAAGCCAAATTATATTTTTACCGGAAAAATTCAGAAAAAGAAAACGGACAATGTTACCTGAAGAGAGATAAACAAGCAAACAGCAATGAAAATATCAGCGAACCCGAAGCGCCCGGATCAATTTCCGGTTTCTCCGGTCAGCCCGCGCATTTTGCAAAGAAAGCACCGCCCATACCGCAGCAGGAACCCAACCAATGAGCGTGATTTGCAGAATCAGACACAGGATGCCCGTCAATATCCTGCCCCGAAGCAGGAAAGACAGAAACGGAAAGAGAATAGCGATCAAAGTCATCTACTCGAAAATAAGTAAGATCGGGGGAAGCCTTTGTATAAATAAGGATAAATGGCTGGAGAAAACAATGACCGGAAAATACCGGCTTTCGGCCTGCCGGACCGCCTCTCCGCTGTTTTGATGACTGCCGCAAAGCCCTGAGCCTCCTCCTATATGGCTTGTAAATAAACTCTGATTTTCTAAAACCCCTTTTCAAAGCGAGGAATGGCCGGCAGTCCCGAATTATTTTGCTATTTTGCCTTCCTAAATTTTTCTAACATGCGTACCGCGCTCATTATGCTTGCAGGCCTCGGACTATTGGCGGCATGCAATCAACAGGAAGAAACCGTTTTTAAAACCATTGAAGTGAAATATCCGGATACCAAAAAAGATACCACCGTTACAGATGATTATTTTGGAACCCTTGTGGCCGACCCCTATCGCTGGCTCGAGGACGACCGAAGCGAAGAAACAGCCGCCTGGGTGAAAGCCGAAAATGCGGTAACACAGGATTACCTGTCGCAGATTCCTTTTCGGGATGCCATTAAAAAAAGATACGAGACTATTTTTAACTACGAGAAATACTCCGCTCCCTTCCGCGAAGGCGATTTTGTATACTATTTTAAAAACAGTGGCCTGCAAAACCAAAGTGTACTGTATCGCGAACCGGCAGCCGGAGGAGAGCCCGAAGTTTTTCTGGATCCCAATACGTTTTCTAAAGACGGTACCACTTCGCTTGCTGGCATCAGCTTTTCGAAAGATGGAAGCATGGCGGCTTACAACCTGTCGGAGGGCGGCAGCGACTGGCAAAAAATAGCCGTTATGAATGCGTTGACCAAAGAAACCCTAAGCGATACCCTCGAACTGAAATTCAGCGGAGCAAGCTGGAAAGGCAATGAAGGATTTTATTACAGCAATTATCAAAAGGCATCCGGGAAAAGTGTGCTTAGCGCCAAAAACGAAAATCACAAAGTCTATTTTCACAAACTCGGCACCCCGCAATCGGAAGATGTGGTGGTATATGGCAGCGACGCTAATCCGGTACGCTATATTGGTGGTTATGTAAGCGAAAACGAAAAATGGCTGTTTATCAGCATGGCCAACGAAACCTATGGCGGCAGTTTATATGTGCAGGATCTTACCCAACCAAACAGTCCGGTGGTGCCGATTGTAGCCGACATGAAAAACAACCATAACGTAGTAGATGTTGACGATGAATTCTTTTATGTGCAAACCGATCTTGATGCCCCTACCGGAAAGCTCGTTGCAGCACCTGTTGGTAATCCGGGTGTAGCTAACTGGAAAACCCTGATTGATGCCAAACCCGAAGTATTGAGTGCTTCAGCAGTAGGCGGATCGCTGTTTTGCACCTATTTAAAAGATGCCGTAAACAAAGTGTATCAATACGATCATTCGGGCAAGCAAATCCGCGAAGTGGCATTACCCGGACTCGGTTCGGCAGGTGGTTTTTCGGGTAAAAAGGAAGAGAAAGAAACCTACTATGTATTTACTTCGTACGTAAACCCGCCTACGATATACAAAATGAGTATTGCTGATGGTAAAACCGAAGTGTATAAAGAATCAAAAGTGCAATTCAACCCCGATGATTATGAATCGAAGCAGGTGTTTTACCCTTCAAAGGATGGTACCAAAATACCGATGATTATTACCTATAAAAAGGGAACAGCACTCAATGGAAAAAACCCATGCCTGCTGTATGCTTATGGCGGTTTTGGGGTAAGCCTGACGCCCTTTTTCAGTACATCGAATGTGATCTTACTTGAGAATGGTGGCATCTATGCAGTGGCCAACCTGCGGGGTGGCGGTGAATACGGCGAAGACTGGCACAACGAAGGCATCAAACTGAAAAAGCAAAATGTATTTGACGATTTTTATTTCGCAGCACAATACCTAACGGAGAATGGCTATACGTCGAAGGAAAAGCTTGCTATTGAAGGCGGCAGTAATGGCGGTCTACTTGTAGGCGCAAGCATTACCCAACATCCCGATATGTGTAAAGTAGCTTTCCCCGCGGTGGGGGTCATGGATATGCTGCGCTACCATACGTTTACCGCCGGTGCCGGATGGTCTTACGATTACGGTACTTCGCAGGACAGCAAAGAAATGTTTGACTACCTATACGGCTATTCACCTTTGCACAACATCAAACCGGCGGCTTATCCGGCAACAATGATCACCACGGCCGACCGCGACGACCGCGTGGTACCCGCACATTCGTTTAAGTTTGGAGCCACTTTACAAGCCAATCAGCAGGGCCCGAATCCGGTACTGATCCGTATTGAAACCAATGCCGGACATGGGGCAGGTAAAAGCACCCAACAAACCATTCAGGAGCAGGCGGATAAATGGAGTTTTATGTTTTATAATGTAGGGGTGAAGACGGGGTATTAAAGGAAAGAGCCCTCACCCCCTTCCCCTCTCTGAAAAGGGAAGCCCTCACCCCCTTCCCCTCTCCCGCATGGAGAGGGGTGCCTCTCCGTAAGAGTCTGATTATTGGCAGACAGTATTGTTCAAATCCCAAATATTTAAATTCCAGTAAAGTAGTCATTCCGACGGAGGAGGAATCCAGGTTGCGCAGCAAATCCCCTGCTTATCGGTAGGTAAACCTCCGGCGGAGGCCTGTCTGCCGGAAGGCAGAGGTGGACGGGCATAGCCGGAAATTGATGCCATGAGGTAGCATTAAAAATGCCCGGACGGGGTGAGTTTTTGTTTATAGTCGATAGTCGGTAGTCCGTAGACGGAAAGTCGGGAAGTCCGGAAGTCCGAAGCACTTAGTCGACAGCGCGGAGCAAATCCCCTCCGGTGGAGGGGTGGGCGGGCATTACCGATGATTAAAAACCCTGACAAAGGAGTTTGCATGCCCGGCCGGGGTGGATTTTGAGTCCATATAAGTGAAACGTGAGATGTGAAATGTCAGAAGCGCTTAGCCTGCAGTACGGAGCAAATCCCCTGCCTATCGGTAGGTAAACCTCCGGTGGAGGGGTGGACGGACATCCCTATGATAAAAAACCCTGACAAAGGAGTTTACATGCCCGACCGGGGTGGGTTTCTAGTCCATACTGAGTAGTCGGTTGACAGTAGACCGGAAGGTGAAACGTGCCATGCCTTACTCTACCCATTTACCGAACAATAAACTATAAACAAGAAAAACCATAAACATCACAAAACCCAATAATAAATAACAAACAATAAATCATAAACAGAAAAACCATAAACAGGAAAACCATAAACAAGAAAAACCATAAACAAAACACGCACTCAACCCCTCACCTCAAACTCAATAATAAATACTAAACAATAAATAACAAATAAGAAAACCATAAACAAGAAAAACCATAAACATTGCAATCCTCCAAACAATGCATTACATTAGTTCTTCCTATTGATTCAACTCATGCATTATGAAAGCTATCGTATTATCTATGGTCGTCGCGATGCTCACCTGCACGGCTTCAGCGCAAAACGTGGGCATCAACAAAAGCAGTCCTCAGTATCCGCTTGATGTAACCGGAGATGTAAATGTGACCGGAGATATCAGGATAAATGGAAATAAAGGCACAGCCGGTCAGGTATTGATGGTGAACAATGCCGGGGCTACCGCGTGGGTCGATTACAGTGAATTTAAAAATCTGCAAGCCTTTACCAATAGTACCGGAACCTTTACCGTACCGGCAGGCGTTACCCGGGTGATGATTGAAGCCTGGGGTGGCGGCGGGGGCGGATCGTCCGGTGGAGGCGGATCGGCCGGCATGTACGTGGTAAGCCTCCGCAATGTAAGCCCCGGCAATCTGCTCTCGATTACCGTTGGACAAGGCGGCAATAAAGCCCCTGTGTTTGGCGTATCCGCCACCAATGGAACACCCTCGAGTGTCTTCGGATCTTTCGGGCTCATCACTGCTTTATCTGGCCGGGGCGCATTTGCTACTACGCCCTCTTTTGCCACATCTTCAGGAGGCAACAACCTGCCCTATTATCAATACCCCGGGCAGGCAGGGGATGCCAATACGGTTACTTATGCCCAAAAAAACAGTACCACTTATGTAATGATCCGCAAGTTTGGAGACGGTGGTGCAGCCGGACCGCATTACAACCGGCGATCTCAGGGACAAACTGTCGTTTACAATGAGTCCACCGGAAGTGTCATCGAATTCAACAGTCCTACTTTAGCCCCCTTCCCCGGTGGTGGCGGTGGAGGCGGTGGCACTTCGGTCAGCGGCTACGGTAAGGATGGCGGGGACGGTATGGTGATTATACGGTATTGAGGGAAGCCCCCCTCAGTCCCCCCGCATGGGGGAAGTAGGTGTGTGTAGGTGGAAAGAACCCTCCTCGATTGCGCCGCAGGGGGAAGTACCGGAGCGGCAGCCGTTTTTTCGAAATGAAAACCGAAGAAATCAAGAAAAAGCAGGAGGAGACTTTTAAGGTGTATGGGTGAAGGTAAGGGAGAAGGATAATGAGAGATATGGCTAAAAATTCTGTAGAAACAAGATAACTATCAATGGAAACTATTAGTTTAAAATAATAGATCCTCATCCATTATGGATTAGATGGAATTTCATTCCTAATTTCAAAGAAAATACTATGTATAGGCTCATTGTATAATAAATATCCGAAACACTGTATCGGATATTGCTCAATAAAGATGAAATTTACAGAAAATATTTTCTTGCTAAATTATTTGGTAATTTGAAAATTGTCCGTAATTTCGTCCGTATCCGTAAAAACGTCCGCAAAATGGTAAATGTCAAATTCTATCTAGATAAGGCTGATAAAAACAAGCTTTACCCTATACATTTAGTCCTAAGGCAAAGGGATACCCAGATTAAGGTGGCCACAGGTGAAAAAGTGAAAAAGAAAGACTGGGATAGCAAGATTCAAAATGTAAAGGATTCTTGCACAACTCATAATGAGATAAATAAATTCCTAATATTTTTAAAAACCGAAGTTGAAAGACATTTAGAAAGCTCTCCACACTCACAATTGACAGATCTGAAAATCAAGAATAAAATTATTTCTCTAGTTAATAGCAGGAAAGAGAATACAGAAATAAAAATTGTATGCGAAGATCTCGAGTATTGTAAAAGTAAAAAAATGGTGACATTTATAGATCTCTTTGCAGGTGCAGGTGGATTTAGTGAAGGTTTTTTGCAAGCTGAATACAATGATAAAATATTCGATTTTGTATTAGGAAGTGATATAAATGAAAATTGTGAATTAACACATCTTGCCCGATACAATAGTCAATTAGGAATTGATGCTGAATTTTTGCGTCAAGATATAAGTGAGCCAGATTTCCTAGACAACCTATTAAAGAGATTAAAAGGAAAACAAGTTGATGTTGTATGTGGTGGACCACCATGTCAAAGCTTTAGTCTTGCAGGTAAAAGAAAGAAATTTGACAAAAAAGATGACTTATTTGCGCATTATTTGAAAGTAATAAGAAAATTAAGACCCAAATACTTTGTAATGGAAAATGTAAAAGGAATTCTTACAAAGGAGGAAGGAAGAATCCGCGAAATGATTATACAACAAATAAGGTCGATCGTTGATTTAAAAGAGTTTAATCAATTATTACATTTCATTGGTCAATTAAGAAAAAATGAAAAGGAGCAAAGCTTTGTGATTGATTGCTACAATCTACGATTACAATTTGAAATTGCCAATGAAAAGGATATTGAAGGAATAAAGGAAAGATATATTCAAAATGTAGAAAATAAATTTAGGATTCTTACTCCAAAAATTGTTGATTACAAAACAAGTAAAACTGATTCAAGCATTAGTACAATTAGACATGGATTTAATTTACTGAAAAGAGAACATGAACTTGCATATATCAGAAAGAAGGTTATTAATGAAAAAGCTTTTTGTGATTTAGATAATGATTTCTTTTTTGAAGATTTCAATAATTTTTTAACCTCCATTGAATCTGAAACAATTGTTGAAAGAGTAAATACAGCCTTTAAAACTTTAAATCCGTCAAAAGAATATATTAATGATGTAAATGAAATAATAAAAGCTTTAGAAATTTATGCTTATTCCTTTGATGAATGCATTAATGGATTGACTGAATTTGTAGAAAAGGCTAATCTAGAATGTGAGTTCAATGAAATTTTGTCGCACATAAGACTATACAATATTGATGAACCCTTTGTGGCATTAGCTTCAAATTATGGAGTGCCTCAAAATCGAGAAAGGGTCTTATTTATCGGTTGTCGTAAAGACCAGAAATTAATTAAACAAGTTCCAGCAACAGTTTCAGGAAAGGACAAGGTTACAATTTTTGAAGCGTTATACGATTTAGATTTCGTGGGTAATGATGAAGAAAAGTTTGACTATGAAAAAATAGACCTAAAGGAAAAGTATAACGGAGCAACTGAAAAAATGATATCATTAGTAAAAAAGAGAAATGTAGATGGGAAAATAGATATACGAAAAGGAATGACTTATTCAGAATGGTCTAAAAAAGGTCGTTTAAATGGCAGATTTGCAAATGCAAAAAATCCCTTCTACGTTCGGAATTTCGAAGAATTAGACAATCACTTAACGCATATTGTAGCTCCATTGCATAATCATAAAACAAGTAAACAAAACGATGATGTAATTAAAAGACTTAATGTTATTTTAAAAGCAGGGGATTATGAATCCGCTAAGAAAAAATTAAAACTGATAGGCCTTGAATCAGAAAAAAGAAATTATAATGTTTTGAAGCCAGATGCGCAAAGCCCTACAGTAATGACAATAGCTGATGACTATATACATTATTCAAATCCAAGGGCCTTAACAGTAAGAGAAATGGCAAGATTACAATCATTTGACGATTCATTTGTATTCCAAGGGAAACGGTCAACTGGTGGAATTAAGCGAAAAACTGAAGTACCTCAGTTTACTTTGGTAGGAAATGCGGTACCTCCTTTGATGGCAAGGGCAGTAGCCTTGGAAATTTTAAAGCATATTTCCTAAATTTGTAGATGCGACAACTTTCACCCATTGAAATTCAAAGAATTAAATCATTAACCGAAAATTCTGTTGAATTAACATTGATCGAACCCACAAAAACAGGGCTGGCAAAATCTATAATGGATGCTACTGGACCTGTACGTAATTATTTAAGAGAAAATTTCGTTCATGACTATGATAATCAAAAGCAAGGACAAACCCAAAAAATTCTTATTAACTCATACTTAATAAATGCCGGAAGCCTTTTGCCTTCACTGGCCTCTCTATATAGGCCAACTTCAAAGAAGGGTGACCCAAGGATTTGGTTTAAATCTTTACCTAACTATGCCAAAGCAAATGATATTTTAGGAATTATTGTATTTAATAATGAACTTTATGTTTTAAACATTACTCAGATTGATGTTGATAGGTTGCTTAAAAGTGAAATAGTCAATCCTTTGCAAGATTTAGTTTCTCAAATAAAATCCATTTCCAATATTGTTTCGAATGAGTTACTTGGATTATTAAGAAAAGTTGCCGATTTGGGTCCGATTCCTGCCATGCTAAAGGCAGATACTGCAATTGGAAGAACACTAGAAGCTCTATTAGGAATAAATATTAATTCTTCTAAGAAGCCTGATTACAAGGGAATTGAAATAAAATCATTCAGGGATGCAAGGGGAAATAGAAAGAATTTATTTGCACAAGTCCCAGATTGGTCATTAAGTAAGTTTAAAAGCTCAGCTGAAATTTTAAATAATTTTGGATACTATAGGGATACTGATTTTAAACTATATTGCACAGTATCAGGGTTAGTAAAAAACTCTCAGGGATTGAAATTAAATATGAATACTAAAATCGATCAGCTATTTGAATATTCTGATAAAGCAGGAATTGGAGATTTCGTTGTATGGAACTTGGAAACATTGCATAATAGACTCTTGGAAAAGCATAACGAAACATTTTGGATAGCTGCTGATTCTTTGCAGATTGGAGGTGTCGAACATTTTCAATATAAAAAGGTTGAGCACACAAGAAAGCCTATAGTATCTCAGTTTGATATCCTATTAGAATAAGGAATAATAACACTAGACCATTTAATAAAAAGAACTGCCAGTGGTAAAGTTGTTGAAAAAGGACCATTGTTTAAAATTAAACCATCCGGATTAGGTCTTTTATTTCCGCCGAGCAAAATTCATAATTTATTATCATAATGAGTAAACCGCTGCATTTCAGGGTCAGTTCTGCATTAAAGAACATAATTGGAAGCGACTTAATTAGTGATGATTTTATTGCTGTATTTGAGTTGGTAAAAAACGCTTATGATGCACACGCCTCAAAGGTGGAAATTACTTTTGAAAACATTTATTCGGATAATGCCAAAATCATAATTAAGGATAATGGCAAGGGGATGAATTATGACGATTTAATTAACAAATGGTTATTTGTAGCGTACTCCGCAAAAAAAGAAGGGACAGAAGAAGATAGTTATGACTATCGAGACAAAATCAAAGTAAAAAGAGCTTATGCAGGTGCTAAAGGCATTGGCAGATTTTCTTGTGATAGACTTGGAGGGGACTTATACCTTGAAACTATTAAAGATGAGCCAAATTCAAAAATTGAAACGCTACTAACTCAATGGGATAAGTTTGAAGGCAATCTTAAAGAAGAGTTTGTAAATATCAGTGTGCTTCACGAAACTATTTCAAAAAGCAGTTACAACATAAAACACGGAACTGTTTTAGAAATATCAAAATTAAAAAGCGATTGGAATAAGCAAAAATTCTTAGAATTAAAAAACTCTCTTGCTAAATTAATTAATCCTAATAATCAAATTGAAGAAGATGAGTTTTCAATAGAACTAATTGTCTCTGATGAAATTGAAAACGATAAAAAAGAAATTGAATATTATAATAAAGTAAATGGTAAAATTGAAAATTTAATATTTGAGACTATTGATTTAAAAACAACTAAAATTACTTCTTCTGTTTCAAGTAAAAATGAAAATGTAATTAAGACAAGTTTATATGAAGCTGGTCAACTTGTTTATGAAATAACTGAAAAAAATCCATTTGAAAATTTATTTAATGTTCACCTAGAGTTATACTATTTAAATCAATCTGCTAAAGCAACATTTTCAAGAAGAATGAAAATGCAACCAGTTCAATATGGACATTTATTGGTTTATAAAAATGGCATAAGAGTATACCCTTATGGTGAGAGAGGAGAAGATCCATTTAAATTTGACAATAGAAAAGCACAAGGGTACAATCGTTTTATTGGAACTCGAGAACAAATAGGTTTTATTTCAATTTTTGATTCAGAAGATGAGAAAAATGACGAATTAAGAGAAACATCAAGTCGAGGTGATGGTTTAATGCGAACCCCTACTTACATTCAACTTGAAGAATGGCTGCTCATTACATTACGAAGATTAGAGAAATTCGTGGTTGATATAGTAAATTGGGGTAATGACCTCTCGGAAGATGAGTTTATAAGTTTACCTGAATTGAGGAAGAAAGAAGAGCTAAGAAAATTAATTGAATCCTTAACTAAATCAAAAGGGCTAATTTCTTTTAATCTGTCACAAGATATAATTAATATAATTGATGAAAAATCTAGTAATACCGTAAAAAGCAACCTTTCTAAAATCATTAAAGATGTCAAGGACGGTAATTTCAATCCAGAAGAATTGGCAACTAATATTAAAAATGAATTAAACCGACTTGAACAACTTGAAAATATAACAAAAGAAGCACAAGAATCTGAATTTGAAGTTACTAAAGAAAACATAAAGATTTCTGGAGAACTTGAAATTGAGAAGAAAAAAGGTTCATTTAAAGGTGCACTAATAGGAACCGACAAAGAAAGAATTGTTTCACTTCAACATCAAGTTTTTCACTCATCAGGCAGGATTCACAGAAACATTAAACTATTATTAAAACATTTAGGAGTAGAAAAAATTGATGATAAAACTCAAAAGCACCTTTCTGTCATTTCTATTGAAGCCTACAAAATACACTCTATTGCAAGATTTATTACAAAGGCAAATTTTAATCTTAAAGCGACCAAAGTAAAAAAAGATATTGTAGAGTTTATTGAAGGATACATTAATGAAATGTATGTATTTGAAGACCGCCTTATTGACACAAATATTAAAATCAATGTTGAAACTAAATCAATTGAGAGTATCATAGAATTTCGCCCACTTGAAATCACAACTTTGATTGATATTTTTATTTCAAATTCTGAAAAAGCAAAAGCCACAGAAATGAATTTTTTGTTTAAAAAGGCAAAAGACAAAATTGAATTTTTAATTCAAGACAACGGTATCGGTATAAAGACAGAACATTTCAAATCAATATTCGATTTAGGTTTTACAACTACTGATGGCTCAGGTATTGGACTTTATCAAGCTAAAGAAATAGTAGAAAACGAATTGAAAGGTTATGTAAACTTTAGTTCTAATAGTGATGGTACAATTTTTAAAATTACTTTTTAATGAAAATAGAATATAATATACTTTGGCTTGATGACGCTAAACAAGAAATTGAAGAAGGAGATTATCATTTAGAACTTCTTGATTTTGTTAAAAATCTTGGTTTTCTTCCACTAATTGAATTAGTTCGGACCGAACAAGAGTTCTTTGAAATCCTCAATAGTAAACAGTGGGATTTGATAATGACCGACTATAATTTGGATGAAATCTCTGAAAATCCTGAAAAAGGAGATGAGGTTATTGAAAAAATTAGGGAAAAAGACCTACTAACTGAAATTCTCTTTTATACCAAGAAAGATGATGAAAATAGAAAACTTGGATTTAATAGAATAACATTTATTGATACATCTAAAATTTCTGGAATTAATCACAATGAAAAAGTTTTATTAAAAGCCAAAGAATTAGTTGAGTTAACTGTGCGAAAGTTTCAAAATATTGTCGCAATGAGAGGAATGATAATGCACGAAACGAGTACTATAGATTCTGAAATGCTTGAAATTGTAACTGATTTTATTCAAGCTACAAATAACCCTGAGGTTAAAAATAGAATTTATGACGAATTAATTGGATTTCATTCTAGAAAATTAGAAGACTCTCAAAGGTTTAAAAAGAACGATAGGATAGATAAAGTTTTAAAAGACCCCTTATTAATATCATCTTCTCAAAGAGCAAATGCGATTGAAGAGATTATTAAAATAATTGGTTTAGACAATTTCATTGATGATTTAAAAATCAATATTATCAAAGTTAGAAATGACTTTGCACACGCAGTATATGTTAAAGATAAAGAAACTGGTCGGGAATATTTTGTTGACAAACAAGATGGGACTGATTTTAATGAAGAAGTTTGTAGAAGTATAAGAATCAATATCATTAAACACAAAAATAATTTAGACTCACTAAAACAAAAATTATTGTGAAAAAAAGTTTAAAATGAAATTAAACTAAACTAGCAGTCACACACATTGCCAAGCCGCACCAGCCACAGCTCAAACCCAAGCTTGGCAAAAAGTGTGTCTGCCCAACCTCACGACCAAAACGACCGACAAAACAACGGACGAAAAACACCGAAGCTATAACATCACCTATACGCAAGCATGGGTTTAGTGCTTCGTAGGACAGGATAGTGTTAAATTTAAAGTTCAGTTCTTCGTAGGTAGTTCAGTTGTAAAAATCCCTGCCTGCGTATAACTGATAACCGATTTCAGATTATTGAAATGGATTTCTTTTTTTCTGAGAATTCAGATATTGCCAAAGTTCATATGGGTTTAGTTTCCAGAAAAATACCCCTCATTATGCCTCTTCAACAATTCCCTCGACGGCAAAAATTTATCCGGTAAATGAATAATTTGGCCTTCTAAATCAATAAATTGATGGGCAATGCTTTGTACAGCTGTTTTGATTTTTAGCCGAGGAGAAATTAGAATGGTATAATCGGCTGCATCTACTGTAATGAGGTATTTATCAAAAGCCCGGTCGTGTAAGGCATTGAGGCATAAACCGTTCATAGGGTTGAGCCGGTTCTTTTCGTCCTGGCTCCAGGGTATAATATGGCTTGGAATGAGCAAATCGGGATTGTTCATTCCAGTGATGCAGCATTTGTAATTGTACGTGGCCAAAATCATGGTTCTAAACAAGGATTGATTCACCCGTACTTTGACCATCCTCTCCTTATCTATTCCAGCGAGTGGAATGTCAGAAGTGTCAATTTCATTCAATTGCTCAATGGTGGTCGCTTGTATTTTGGCTAGAAGCCCTTCGCTTTCTATTAAAGCTTCCTCCCAATTGTTGTAAAACTCATCCCAGATTTGCTTGTCGAGTTTACTAGCATTGGATGCCCCTCGGATACCTCTTTCTTGGAGCGTAGGGTCAAAACTGGCAAAGGTGCCCAATTTTAAGGCTACAGAAGAAGGAGTCCTTCCAATCAATTTGGCAAACCGCATAATTTCCGGATTGGATTTATGCATCCTGCCAAAGGGCAACTTACAATACAAATTGATGGCAAGAATCAATTCATCTCGGGTCCATAACTTTTGGCCTGCCTTCATCGGTTAAAAGTTTATGTCACAATATAGTAAACTTTTCTGTTTCCTGTTTGGCTCTTTTCTCGCTCTCTTTTTGTGTACATTTATCCTGCACTAACTTCCCCCACCATGAAAGCATTGCTGCTATTGTCCTTCGGCTGCCTGATCGGATTGCTGCCCGCCTGCCATAGCCAAACCGCGCAAACAGGCACCCCGCAACAACCGGCGCAACGCCCCACCCGTCCCGCCGATTGGGTAGGCGGACCGTTTGAAAATGCGGATTTTTTCTATATCGGGATGCCCGATAAAATCGGATCGGTAGATACAAGCGCCGGATGGAACGAAGCGGGGCAAAAACTGCTGATTACCGGTACTATTTACCTGCCCGATGGCAAAACCCCGGCACCGGGGGTGATTTTGTATTATTACCATACCGATACCAAAGGCTATTATGCCAACCGCCCCGGGCTCGATAAGCGGGTACAGCGGCACGGCTACCTGCGGGGGTGGGTGCAAAGTGATGCCAAAGGACAGTACGCCATTTATACCGTGCGGCCGGCACCCTATCCCGGCGAAACGATGCCGGCACATATTCATCCGGCTATCCTCGAAAAACAGATCGGGTATCCTTACTATATCGACGATTTTGTATTCGACGACGACCCGCTACTAACCGCCGCTCAACGCAAGGCACTCGAAAACCGCGGGGGCAGCGGTATCCTGCAAGTAAGGCAACAAGGCGATGTACAGGTGGCCGAACATGATATCTTCCTCGGGCTGCATATTCCGAAGTACCCCGATTTTTGAACTACTGAACTATTGAACCACAAAGGCACTATGGCACGAAGGTTCACAAGGGGTGGGGTTTTGGTTGGTTTTTCTTGTTTATGGTTTATTGTTTAGTATTTATTTTTGGGTTTGAGGGGATGGGTTTAGTGTATGATTTGTTTTTGGTTTCTCTTGTTTTTGGTTTTTTTGTTTATGGTTTATTGTTTAGTATTTATTATTGTTAAGTGTGAGGGAGCGTGAAGGTGTGGCTTTTTCCTTTCACTTCACGTTTCACTTTTGAAGTTTCACCTTTCACCTTTTTGAACCACAAAGACACCGTGGGCACGAAGGTTCACAAGGATAGGGTTTGGGTTGGTTTGTAGGTTGTGGTTGAGGGATTAATTATTTAGAATTTATTGTTTAGTATTAAGGGAGAAATTCCAATAAGAAAAATTCCAATTCCGATAGCTATCGGATCCAAAAGGTTTATTGAGTAATTAAGTTAATTGGGTTGATTAAGGGATTGAGTGAGGGAAGTTCAAAGGGTTAATTGAGGGATTAAGTAATCCGAAATTTCGGAAAGGGTCGAAATTAATTTCACCCTCCCCGGAGGGTCGCCCCACGAACTCAGGCAAAAACGAAAGCAGATTGGCGGGGTGGGTGGATCGAAATTCCAATAAAAAAAATTCCAAACCCGAATGTTCGGGTCCGAAGGGAGAAATTCCAATAAGGAAAATTCCAAAGCTAAAAGCCAATAGCTAAGAACTAACAGCCAAAAGCCAACGACAACATTGTTAAAGCAAATGCGCTGCGAAACCAGGATTCCTCGTGCCTCGGAATGACGACTCTTGCAAAAATTCCAAAATGTTCGTAGAGGAATTAAGTTAATTGAGTTATTGAGGGATTAAGTGGGGAATACAAAAGTGTTCTTGAAGGAATTGGGAATTTGAACAATACTGCCTGCCATTAATCAGCCCTTTACGGAGAGGCACCCCTCTCCATGCGGGAGAGGGGAAGGGGGTGAGGGCTCTTTTACGGAAAGGGGAAGGGCCTGCCTGACGGAACGGCAGGGGTGAGGCCTTTCACTTCACCACCGCCTCTCCACAATACGGGCATACCTTCCAAAGTTTTTCTAATTGACTAAAACAAGATGAACAGAGCAAAACTTTTTCAGCAACAGCCTGCAACGGTATCGTGGTGCGCACGGTAAAGGTTTCCGGAATTTCCTTGATAAAACCAGATTCATTTCCCTTTTCAGTAATCAGAAATAATTTTTCCTTGGCCCTTGTAATAGCTACATAAAACAGCCTTCGTTCTTCTTCTAAAAGCAAATCATGGTTGGCTTTTTTAATGATCTGAAAAATGCGGTCTTCAAGCCATATATCCGGAAAACCACCGCTTCCTTCCGTAAGGCCTAATATAAAAACCACTTTGGCTTCGAGTCCCTTGGCAGCATGAATGGTTTTTGCCTGTACCCGGATATTTTCATTTTTAAACCTAAAAAAATAAGGGCTGTACATTTTACTTCTCCGGTACAGAAAAAGGATATCATCCGGAGCAAGCCCATCCTCTAAGAAACCACGAACCTTATTTACGCAAAACTCAATATTCTCCTCCTCCCGGGCACCGGCGTATACCACTATTTTATGTTCCGATTGTTTCGAAGCAAGAATTTCTTTTTCAACCTTATGCTTATTGTTTTTAATGATTTCATTGCTTGCGCCTACAATATGTTGTGTGCTGCGGTAATTGAGGTTAAGTTTAATGACCTTAGAAGGCGTGAAATGCTTTTCGAAATCAATAATATAATCTACATTGGAACCTCTGAATCCGTAAATACTTTGCCAGTCGTCGCCTACACAAAAAAGCTGCGCCTCCTTTGCTAACAGGAGTTTCACCAATTCTACCTGCAGATTGTTTACATCCTGAAATTCATCTACCAAAACATATTGAAACTGACTCCGATACTTTTTTGCAATGTCTTTATAATTTTTTAGCAATGAAATACTTCGCGAAATGAGGTCGTTGAAATCGAGGTAGGATTTGTTGGTACAATACGCAATATATTTCTGTGCTACAGGCAAGGCCAATGCATAAAAATCACGTACCCTTTCATGTTGATCTTTGGCAGCATGATCTGCAATTTTTTGATGATTTATATTTTCCACCTTCAGCATATCCGTTATCCGCATCACCTGCACAATAAAATCTTTTACGGCATCATGGTATCCGTTCATTTCTTCTTTGTACGAAAGTGAAATGTTTTTGTGGTAATGTTCGGGAAGCCGGTTTTTTACAATACGGTCAAGGGTATGATTAAACAGCGCAGAATCAGTAGTCATGGCTTCGTAGGTTTTCACCAACAGCAATTTCCCTTTTTTAAATTGCTCCTCCTTATGCTGCATGGGCTGACTTTTACTGCTTACATGCTCTATGTACAGGTCGGCATCCGGTATAAAAAAATCAGGCCGAAAATAGAAGTCGCTGATATTGAGCAAAGGTTCATACTCAAACCGGATGCTATGCCGGTAAAACCAATCTGCAATAAACTGTTCTGATTTGGAGCGTACTTTAGTACCGTTGAGTGTGGTGTAATATTTTCCATCTTTGGGTAAAAAAGCTTTATCGTCTTTTTTTAAATGATTCTTTTGAAGCACATAATCAAGAACATACCGCTTAAGCCGAAGCAGGTAATCAATGTCTTCACACTGTTCAATCAATACCTTATGAAACACTTCGAAAGCGGTTTCGGGGGCCACATATTTATTGATTTCGTCATCCTCTGCTTTTTCATCCCCAATAATTCTGAATTTATTATCAAATTCATTCACCCCATGATTGCGTAGCATTTGATAACAAAAACTATGAAAGGTTTTTACAGTCAGCCCCTCTATCCATTTAAACTGTCGTTGATACTGAAAACGGATCCTGTTTTTTTCTTCAGCACCCACTCTTTTATTGGTAATCAGTTGTTCATATTTACCGGTGGGATCAGCAGATAAAATAAGCCTGTCCACCATTTCATTAGCAGCATTTTTAGTAAAAGTGATAGCAAGGATATTGGAAGGCGCAACCCCTTTTTCATCAATCAGGTACATGATCTTTTGCAGCAGGGTTTTCGTTTTCCCCGAACCGGCACCGGCAAGTACAAGCAATCTTTTGTCCTCACTGATTACGGCTTCATGCTGTGCATCATTCAGGTTGGTTAAGTTGGGAACGGCTTTCTTCATAAGTTTTTTTCACAGGGGCTAAGTTAGGGAATTGGGTAATTGGGAGAAAGGGAGAAATTCCAATAAAAAAAATTCCAAATTCCAAAGGGGCATAGTTTTGGAATTTGGAATTTAAATATTTGGAATTTTACATGCTCACCTCATAAACAACCCTGCCGGTGGGCGAAGGCGGGTAGCGGTGCGATGCTGTGGCTACCACCTTCCGCCGGCATAGGAACAAACCGATGATGTGTGCCTATGCTAATTTTTCTTGAACTTGTTTTTTAGGCAGAAGTCTTTTTACTTTTAGCTTTATTGGTTGTCCTGAGGCTACGCTTTGCCTTTTGTTTCGCCTTATAGTTGCGGATAAAGTCGCTGATAGCCGCCCTGTCTTCATTAGTCAGCGGCTTACTCTCTATAATGAAGTCAACACCTTTTGGTTCTTTTATGTGTCCCATAGTCTTTAGCTTTTAAAGTATTTGTCAATCAAAATCTGTGCAGCATGTGTCGGTATTATCATACGCTGTCCGCGCAATTGCACTGCACCCAAGGTTTTCTCATAATGCGGAATGAGCATGGTTTTTGCGTCAAAAGCAACAAAACCATCAAAGCCACGCTGGAATGAAAGTTGACATGCAAACGCTACCATATTTCCAGCCACGCCTTCATAGAGTTTGTTTTTACCAATATTGAAGGGCGCACTTTCCACAAGGCTCATAAAAATGTGATCCGTTTCAATGCTCAGACTTAACATTCCTTGAATAATATCCGGACTACTGGAAATGATTAGTTTGTAAACCTCTTTCATATTGTCGTCAATTTCCATTTTCCAGTTAAAATTCCAGCCATTCTTTTTAGTCACTTGCTTTAGGTTAGATACTGACAACCTTACAACTTCGGTTGCAAAACTGTCACCCGAAATGGTATTTTGAATGGAATTTGTCAGCCGGTCAATAATAAAATCCTGATATATTTTTCGTTGTCTCGCCACCTAACGAAAGTACAAAAAAAGCAGGAGCCTACCTAAGGCATTGTGAATTGAAACGCTGCTAAAAAAAAGCATGGCACACCGACGTCAGGCTGATGAATGCCAAAAGGCTATTCATCACCCCTTATGGAGATGCACCCCTCCATTAAAAATTCCAATAAGGAAAATCTACCTTTCGGAAGACAGGTTTCACCCGAATGTTCGGGTCCGAAGGGAAAATTCCAGTTAGGAAAATCTACCTATTGGCAGACAGGTTCCAAACCCGAATGTTCGGGTCCAGAAGGGGGTTGAAAAATTAAGTTAATTGAGTTAATTTAGGGATTGAGTGGGGCAAATTCCAATGAGGAGAATCCCTGCCCAACCTGCCGAAGGCAGTCTTTGGTTCCGATCGCTATCGGAATTGGGATTTAATTATTTGTGATTTATATACCTGGGATTTGAACAACTCTGCCTGCCATTCATCAGACTCTTACGGAGAGGCACCCCTCGCCCAGCGGGAGAGGGGAAGGGGGTGAGGGCTCTTTTACGGAAAGGCACCCCTCTCCTGCGGAGAGGGGAAGGGGGTGAGGCTTTATTTCCCCCACATCTTGTTATTTTTGCAGGGTGTTAGACATTATACATTTATTACCCGATCATATAGCCAATCAGATTGCAGCCGGAGAGGTCATTCAACGGCCCGCTAGTGCCGTGAAGGAATTGCTCGAAAATGCCATCGATGCCGGAGCCACTGAGATCAAACTCATCATCAACGATGCCGGCAAAGGCCTCGTGCAGGTAATGGACAATGGCAAGGGCATGAGCCCAACCGATGCCCGCATGGCTTTTGAGCGGCATGCCACAAGCAAGATCGCAAGCATCGAAGACCTGTTTCATATCCGTACCATGGGTTTTCGCGGCGAAGCACTTGCTTCAATTGCTGCTGTGGCGCAGGTGGAGGTGAAAACCCGTCGTGCCCACGAAGAAGTAGGCACCCTGATTGCTCTTGAAAACAGTCAGGTGACCACGCAGGAACCCGTGGCCTGCCCGCCGGGAACGAGCATCAGCATGAAAAATGTGTTTTTCAATGTGCCTGCCCGCCGCAATTTCCTGAAAAGCAATACCACCGAACTCAAAAACATCATCGATGAGTTTACCCGCGTGGCGATGGCTTTCCCCGATATCCATTTCAGCTTTACAAGCAACGGGCAACAGGTATTTTTTCTTGAAAAAGGATCGCTGAAACAACGGATCGTGCAATTATTGGGCAATCAGTACAATGCCAAACTCGTGCCGGTACAGGAAGAAACAAGCTACCTCACCATCCGGGGTTTTGTGGGCAAACCCGATACGGCCCGCAAGACCCGCGGCGACCAATATATTTTCGCCAACAACCGGTTTATCAAAAGCGCTTACCTCAATCATGCGATCACCGGTGCTTTTTCCGACCTTATCCCCAAAGACAGCTTTCCGGGTTATGTGCTGTTCCTCGATCTCGATCCTGCCGAAATCGACATCAACGTGCACCCCACCAAACAGGAGATTAAGTTTACTGATGAAAAGATCGTGTATGCCTTTGTGCAGGCAGCGGTCAAGCATGCGTTGGCGCAATTCAGTATTGCCCCTTCACTCGATTTTACACTCAATGCCGATATACAGAAGCTCGATGCTGTCAGCAAGCCTTTTACCGAAAACGAACGGAGTCAGGCCACCGGCAGTTCGCTGTTCCGCAGTTTTACCCAAAAAGGACAGGCGCACCTGATAGAACCTTCCGGCTATCAGCCCTGGAAGGAAATGAAAAAACAGGACGACGATATCCGGGCGCAACTCGATAAAAACAATACCGATTCAGAATTTCCCGAAGCGGGGGCAGGTTGGAAAAGCGAACTCGCCAAACTGAAAGATCAGCTATTGGACGTTACGGATAAGACCCCGATGCTTGATCTCGAACATGAATTAAGACCCGTAAGCCGTGATCAGCGTTTTACCTGGCTGAGCGAAACCCCGCTTTTACAGTTGCACCATAGTTATATCGCTGCCATCAGCAATCAGGGTTATATGGTGGTGCATCAGCAATATGCCCACGAACGGGTCGTGTATGAGCAATTGCAAAAAGCCTTACATGGCAAAGCGATTGCCACACAGCAAAGTCTTTTCCCGCTCACCTTTGAGCTGCCGCCGGCCGATGCCGTACTGCTGACCGAACTGTTGCCCGAACTCCGGCAACTCGGTTACCATATCGATCCCTTTGGAGCCAATAGTTTTGTGGTGCAGGGCACTCCGGCCGATGTGGATACCGGCAACGAACAGCGTGCTATTGAGCAGTTGCTCGATCAGTATAAGCATTTCAACGCCGAGGTGAAATTCAGCAAACGCGAAAAACTGATTCGTTCGCTTGCCTGGCAACAGAGCATCAAACCGGGACGCAGCCTCAGCGACAAAGAAATGCGGAGTTTGCTGGAGCAGTTGTTTAAATGCACCGTGCCCAACAGCAGCCCTTCGGGCAAACCAACTTATGTATCGTATCGGTTACAGGATCTGGAGAAGATATTTGGATAGAGGGAAGAAATTCCAATAAGAAAAATTCCAATTCCGATAGCTATCGGAACCAAAGGTTAATTGAGGGATTAAGTTAATTGGGTTAATTGAGGGATTGGGGGGAAGAAAATTCCAATTCCAAAGTGAAAATTCCAATAAAAAAAATTCCAAATTCCAAAAGTTAATTGAGGGGTTGGGAGAAGAGGAAATTCCAAATCCCAAATAAAAAATCACAAATAATTTCGGTACGGCCCCGAAGTTTACCTGCTTGAAGGGCAGTTTACCTTCAAACCTGCAGGGGTCCGCCCTACGGGTTAATACAATTGCAAATAAAGACGTCCACCTGTATTTCACCCTCCTTGGAGGGTCGCCCCATTAGCTGTACCAAAGAAAAAAGGTAAAGGCGGGGTGGGTTCGGATTCAGCTCTACCCACCCCGGTAGCGGCTAAAAGCTCCATGTATGGCATTTAGCCGCTATCACCCCTCCGATGGAGGGGATTAAGGGGGTGAAAATTCCAAAAAAAAATCTACCAATTGGCAGACAGGTTCCAATTCCGATCCCGAAATTTCGGGACTATCGGAACCAAAGCTAACAGCCAAAAGCTAAGAGCTAACTACCACATTATAAAATAGATGCGCTGCGCAACCGGGATTCCTCGTGCCTCGGAATGACGACTATACTTGAAATTCCAATAAGAAAAATTCCGAAGGGAAAATTCCAATCAGAAAAATTTCAAATGCCAAAGGTTATTGAGGGATTAAGTTAATTGGGTTAATTAAGGGATTGGGGGGAAAATTGCAATAAGGAAAATTCCTTTGAGAACATTCCAAAAAGAAAGATTCCAAACCCGAATATTCGGATCCAAAACATTGCACCTTTGGAATTTGGGATTTAATAATTTGGGATTTGAACAACTCCAACCTGCCGGAGGCAGCCTTTGGAATTTGGAATTTAAATATTTGGGATTTTAACTGTACTGCCTACCATTAATGAAACTTTTACAGAGAGGCACCCCTCTGCCCGATAGGGAGAGGGGAAGGGCCTGCCTGACGGAACGGCAGGGGTGAGGGCAATTGTTAAAAAAATCATAACAACTAATTAATTAGTTACAAAACTAATTAATTAGTTACTTTTGAATTGCGACTGAATTTGGCCAAACCGTTTTCGCACAAAAAAGGAATACTATGAGCAAGGAAAAAAAGACACTCACGAAAGCTGAAGAACAAGTCATGCAGGTTTTATGGCAACACCATCCCGCTTTTTTAAAGGAAGTGGTGGAAGCCATGCCCGCACCCACACCACACTCCAATACCGTTGCGACCATCCTGAAGATTCTGATGGATAAAGGCTTTGTACATGCCGAAGCCGTTGGCCGCAACAACCTGTACAATCCAGCCATCAGTAGGGACGCCTACAGCCGGCAAAGTCTCGGACAGGTCGTTAATAATTATTTCGAAGGATCTTACCCGAGTGCGGTTTCTTTTTTGGTCGACCAAAAGAAACTAAGCATCAACGATCTCGAAATGCTTTTGGAACAATTAAAAGAAAAGGAGGGATAGGATGCATCCTGTACTGCTGTATTTTCTAAAAATGCTTCTTTGCTCCGGCATCCTGTATGGATATTACCGGGTGGCACTTTACAACGAAAAGTTCAATCAATGGAACCGGTTCTACTTATTGGCCGCAGTGCTCTTAAGTATGGTACTGCCGTTGATGAAAATACCGCTTCTTGTAAACACACAACCTGCCCCGGTCATCTATGTCCTCGATGTGTTGCCCTGGAACAATGCAGCGCAAGCCGAGCTGGAACCTGCTGCTCATTCTGTACCATCCTACTCATTACTTTTGGCCATGGTATTGGGTACTATAAGTTTTATATTTCTTGCAAAGCTTGTCATCAGTATCTTGAAAATGTTTAGCAGTTATTCAAGGGCAACTAAATCTAATCTGAACAACGTTAAGATTATTTTTACAAAAGAACCATCTGCGCCTTATTCGTTTTTCCAATGGCTTTTCTGGAGAAGCGATATGGACATACAGAGTGCGGGTGGCAAACGGATATTGCAACATGAACTCACTCACATCAGGCAAAGGCATTCCGTAGATAAATTGTTTATGGAATTGGTATTAATTTTCTTTTGGATAAACCCGTTTTTCTGGCTTTTCAGAAGAGAGTTGTACATCATCCACGAATTTTTGGCAGATCAGCATGCCGTTGAAAAAAACAATGGTTCTGCTTTTGCTGAAATGATTTTACAAAGCCTTTCGGTTAACCCAACCCCTACTTTGGCGAATCCATTTTTTACCTCACAAATTAAAAGGAGATTGTATATGATAACTTCTTCAAACAAAACAAAATACAGCTATATCAAAAGGCTTCTCACCCTTGGAATAGCTACAGGCACAGTGCTTTTGGTTGCTTGTACTACTGATAAAGCAGACAACCTCACGCTGCCTGCAGAAGTAAAAACAGAAGAACTGCCTGCCCTATCTATGGTCAGAAATTTGAAGACCCTGGTTTTACCGGAGGGTACATTAATATTTCTCGATGGG
>JBGSNV010000175.1:0-21615 GCA_041739485.1 Chitinophagaceae bacterium | reverse complement strand
GCGTTACCCGAAGGCTTTGATGTTTTTTTGAATGGAGAAATCAGAGGGATTGTTTGTGAGTAAACAGGCATCAATTGGATAAGAAAAGTCGTTCAGGAAAGGAGCCATTTAATTCATGAGGGAAATGTTTTTGGGTATCCGAAGTGTTATCCTTTTCCCGATCCTGCTTCGGGTGTTTTTTTGCCATCCTTACTGCCTTTGCAAGCATGCGTTCCAAAGAAATCCCCCCGCTTTTATTTTCCGTTAAATTATTCGTGGTTATTTGGTCACTTCCTTGTAATTTCCTCCCAAATTACGATGCTATGCCAAAAGAGAATCCGTCTGTAAAAAGCAGAAGAAACTTCCTGAAAAACAGTGTTGCCTTAGCCGCCGGTTTTTACATTTTACCAAGGCATGTATTAGGAGGACCCGGATATACGGCACCAAGTGATAAATTGTTGATTGCCGGAATTGGCGTCGGTGGAAAAGGGGAGAGCGATCTTTGGAATTTCTATCAGGGTGGTAAGGCAGAAATTGCTTTTTTGTGTGATGTGGACGAAAAGCGTGCTGCCAAAACCCGCGAAAGGTTTCCCAAAGCAAAATTTTACCATGATTACCGCGAACTGATGGCTAAGGAAGCCAAAAACTTTGATGCTGCTTCGGTAAGTGGTCCCGATCATGTGCATGCTATTCAGGCACTCGCGGCCATACAGGCAGGCAAACACGTGTATGTACAAAAACCGCTTTCTCATACCATCCACGAGGCACGGGTATTGACAGAAGCGGCGGTAAAAAATAAGGTCGTTACCCAAATGGGCAATCAGGGGGCAAGCGGCGAAGGAGTACGACTGATGCAGGAATGGTACGATGCCGGCTTGATTGGCGAAGTACATACTGTTTACGTTTGGACTGATCGGCCGGTTTGGCCGCAGGGCATCCCCTGGTCTGCAGAAAAGGCGAAAGTACCCGATACGCTCAAATGGGATCTTTGGCTCGGTCCTGCCTCCGAAAGGGAATATGTAAATAAACTGGTTCCGTTTAACTGGCGCGGTTGGTGGGATTTTGGCACCGGAGCGTTAGGGGATATGGGCTGTCACCTGATGGAAGCACCTTTTAAGGTCCTGGGTTTGAGCTATCCCAATGAAGCTTCCTGCAGTATAGGTTCGGTATATGTAGATGAATTCAAGCGGGGGTATTTTCCCGAAAGTTGTCCGCCTTCCTCTCATGTGATCCTGAATTTTAAACGCAACGGTGGGAAGTCTGATGTAAAAATGGTTTGGATGGATGGGGGCATACAGCCAGAACGTCCGGAAGAACTTGGCCCGAATGACCTGATGGGCGATGGGGGCAATGGCATTATTCTGGTAGGAACGAAAGGCAAAATGATGGGAGATGTATATGGAGCCAATCCAAGACTGCTGCCCAAATCCATGATGGAAAATCTTACCGTTCCTAAAACGCTTTACCGGGTTCCGGGTGCAGAGGCCGGACATTATACTTCGTGGGTGGATGCCTGTATGGCGGGTTATGGCAGTGCAGAAGCCGGCCGGTTAAGCGCTCCTTTCAGCATCAGTGGTCCACTGACAGAGGCGGTATTGATGGGGAATCTTGCTATCCGGAGTTATGATATCCGTACACCCCGTAAAGATGGTTGGTATAATTATCCGGGTCGCGGCATTAAATTGCTTTGGGATGCACCTCAACTGAAAGTCACCAATTTTGAGGAAGCCAATCAGTTTGTAACCAAAGCATACCGCGAAGGGTTTGGGTTAAGTATTTAAGCGTGCTGTGCGATCAGCATCCGGTCATTGTCGTTCATATCTTTTTGTAAAAGTGCGGTAAATCCTTTTTCATGAAAAAGGGTAAGGACTGCCTGCGCAAAATCCTGATGACATTCAGCTATGAGATAACCCTGACTTTCCATGTTTTTTCGGGCAAAATCCGCCAGTTTTTCATAAAAGAGTAAAGGACGTTCGTCGGGTACAAACAAAGCCATCCCCGGCTCAAACATCCGCACTTTTTGCTCCAGTTTTTCGGCTTCTTTTTTAGGGATATAGGGTGGGTTCGATACAATCAGATCAAATTGCCCAAGCGCAGGCCAGCCGGCTTCCTCCAGAAAATTCAGTTCCATAAATTGTACGTCTGCGCCGAGCCTCCGGTTATTTTCTTTTGCTACCTCGAGGGCTTCCTTGCTGATATCAATAGCCAAAACCAAGGCTTCAGGTTGCATCATCGAAAGACTGATGGGAATGCAACCACTTCCCGTACCAACATCGAGCAGCCGGTGCGGCGTGTTGGATATGCTGCTTTGCAAAAGGCTGTTTGCTTTGAGAACAAGCTCTTCTGTTTCAGGCCGGGGAATCAGCACCGATTCGTTTACCAGAAAAGTCCGGTCGAGAAACCAGGCTTCTCCCAAAACATATTGGATAGGTCTTCCGGTAGTTAACTCCTGAAGCCAGGCCGCTCCCTGACGCTGTTGTGGTGCTGATAGCGGGTGGCTTTGGGCGGTTCTTACTTGCGCATAGGGGATTTGCAGGAGCTTTTCTCCCAACAATTGCAACATGGCCTGCGTTTCCCCTGCGGTATACAGGGTTGCGAGGCTATCGGAAAATGCTTTGCTGAATGCACCAAAAGTCATGTTGCGAAAGTACGGCTTCGCGCTTAGCCTTACCTTTGCCGTTTTTCTGATATGATCCACGAAAAATACATGCACCGTTGTTTGCAGCTTGCCCGTTTGGGGGCAGGCTATGCGGCACCCAATCCGTTGGTCGGTTCGGTATTGGTTTTCGGGGATCGAATCATTGGCGAGGGGTGGCATAGCCAATATGGAGGGCCGCATGCCGAGGTCCATTGTCTCGATTCGGTGGCTGCTTCCGACCGGGATTATATCCCTCAGGCAACCATGTATGTATCGCTCGAACCCTGTGCTCATTATGGCAAAACGCCCCCTTGCACCAACAGGATTGTAACAGAAGGGATCCGTCGAGTAGTGGTGGGGATGCAGGATCCGTTTGCAGCGGTCAATGGAAAAGGAATTGCCCTTATGAGGGACGCAGGTATTGAAGTGATTACGGGAATACTTGAAACAGACTGTAAGTGGGTAAACCGACGATTTCTTACTTTTCACGGCAAAAAACGGCCCTATATCCATTTAAAATGGGCACAAACGGGGGACGGATTTATTGGGAGTGGACCCGGGAAAAGGCTGCTGATTTCAGGGGCTTTAAGTAACCGGTTGGTACATCGTTTCCGTAATGAGGAGGCTGCTATTTTGGTAGGTACACAAACCGCTTTGATCGATAATCCACAATTGAATAACCGCCTTTGGTGGGGCAGGTCTCCGCTGCGGCTTCTTCTCGATAGAAAAGCGAAAGTGCCACGTTCTTCGGTGCTTTTTACCGATGGAAACCCCGTGTGGGTGCTGACTGAAAAACCGGGAGCAGTTTCCGGGGCAGTGGAAGAAGTGCATTTGCCTGAAAATGCCGGGCTTTCCGGGGTGTTGTCGGCTTTGTATCAACACCAAATTCAAAGTGTTTTGGTGGAAGGCGGCGCGGCATTGCTTCAAAGTTTTTTTCAGGAAGGACTTTGGGACGAAGCGCATATCATTATCAATACAAAACTGCAGGCGCAGGCCGGAGTAAAAGCGCCCGCTATTAAAGGTTTTCTCAAAAGTTCTGCTGTTTTGGGAGCCGATACCATTCAATGGAGGATCAATCAATAAATGGATTATTTTAAAACATTAGCGGCACCTGCCGAAGCGGAATTCAAGGATCGCGGTAGCCGTTTTCTGGCTTATGCCTTTCCGGTAAATGAAGTAGCGGGATTTAAAAATCAGCTACAGGTTATCAAAAAAGAACATCCCAAAGCCGTGCATCATTGCTTTGGCTACCGCCTTGGATTGAAGGAGGATTTGTTCCGGGTAAGCGATGATGGCGAACCTTCCGGATCCGCAGGCAGACCCATCCTCGGGCAGATTGACAGCAAGGGATTGACCAATGTAGCCGTGGTGGTGGTGCGCTATTTTGGCGGCACCCTGCTTGGGGTGCCCGGTTTGATTAATGCGTACAAAACCGCCACAGCCCTTGCTTTGCAGGTAGCACCTGTTGTAGAAAAAGCAGTGGAAGTACTTGTACACATCTCCTGTACCTATCAGGACATCAATGAGGTAATGATGGCAATTAAGGCCAACAATGGAACCCTAGTTAAAAATGAACAGGCGCTTTTTTGCAACCTTGAAGCAACAATACCCAAAAACCGGGCCGCACAGGCCATTCAGCAATTGGAAAAATTATATCAGGTAGAAGCAAAACTTGTGGATGCCGGCTAACCCTTTACGAATGGGTTTCTTTCAATGGTAAATGCACAGCCGCAAGCATACAGCGGGCACTGCCGCCTCCATTGGTTTCAATGGTTTGAATATCGCTGTACAAAACCTGATTGTAAGATTTTAATTCCTCCTGCTGTTCGGCGGTCAGCGAATTCCAGGCCTGTTCGCTCATCACGAGTATTTTTTCACCGGCTTTATTTTCCACCTGCAGCATATTGCCGGCAAAATGATTCATCTGATTGAAACTAATGCGGAAAACCTTTTTGCCTGTTCTTTCAAAAGTAGCAAGCAAGTGGTCTCTTTCGGATGGATTGGAAACGGCATCGAGGCAGATGACCACATAGTTGTCGGCAACGGCCATCAATACATTGGTATGGTAAATAGCCATGCCGTCCTGATCAACGGCATCGAATGCTACGGATGCATAGCCTGCTGCCTTGCACCAATCTTCGAGCAAGGCCTTATCGGTGCGGGGCGATAAACAGGCATAGGCCATTCTGTTTTGCCGATCGAGAACCAAACTACCGGTACTTTCCAGAAACTGATTATTTTCTTCCCGGTCTATAAAACTGATTTGCTGCCTGATCTCAAACTTTTGCGCCAGCATATCCAAAACCGATTGCTTTCTTTCGAGCCGGCGGTTTGGGGCATACATGGGATAGAGAAAAAGCGTGCCATCCTGATGGAAGGAAAGCCAGTTGTTGGGGAAAATACTATCGGGGGTATTGGGTTCCGGGGTGTCGTTCACAACCATGACGTCTACCCCGGCATCCATTAGTTTTTTTACAAAACCATCAAATTCATCAAGTGCCCGATCCTGTACCGCATTTTGATCGGGCTCCTTCGTCATGAAAGCATTGTTTACCGCGGTTTGAACATTGTACTTAAAATGCACCGGTCTTATCATCAGCAGGTGAGAGGTTGTTTGCGATTCCACAAAAGGCCTGTTTTTATTTGTTGGTTAATTATTCGTTTGTTATCTGTTTTCCTTTTCTCTCCATCCGTATTGCAGGGAATATCTGTAAAATGAGTGCCTCTAAAAACATGTCAGGCAATGCTTTCCAATTGATGAACACCGGAGTAGAGACAAAAGGCATTACTTCTCTATGTAAAGGTGGATGTTATCGAATTGGCTTGCTTCAGTGTCAACGTGTTTCGGGCACGCCCTTAAATATCATCCCGCAGCAAGGGCATACTCATGCAATGAAAACCACCTCTAGCCCGGCTCAGTTCGGCCGAAGGCATCAAAATGATGGTATCCTTAATTTTATCGGGACTTGTGGTTCCATTTTCAAATTGCTCCAACAGGTCTTTTACATTGATAGCCTTGAACCCAGCTTCTTTAAAAGCTTCTACGGTTTTGTCATTCCGGTCGTACCCAAGCACAACCCCTTCTTTCAATGCCAGCAGGTTGCAACTATCTGTCCATTGTTCGCGGGCATCATAGGGGAAAAGATTGTTACCGGAAAAAATCATTTTAGCGCTTTTGCAGCCAAAGTCATTGATACTGATGTCGGTAAGTAAATCTTCCAGGCTTTCAAAAGTAACCGGTTTTTCCAGATCCTTTCGGTTAAACTGAATGATTCTCAGTCCGTTATTTTTCGCCGTATTTCCTTCAAGAATGCGTTGAACAGAGTCTGCATCTTCATTTTTGATGGCTTTTCTGCTAAAGTTACCAAGCATCACCCAGGTGTCGCGTTTTACCTGCGTAAATACGGTATCAATGTGCATGTAATCCCGTTTGCGTGGTATTCGTACAATGGTTATTTTTTTTACCACTTTTTTCTCAAAAAGAATATTAATGGCCTGATGCGCTGCCTCCCAGGAGGTTCGTTCGCTTACCCCGATTAATAAATGATCTTTACTTACCACCATTACATCTCCTCCTTCGAGGGTCACTTTTCTTTCTTCCCCTTCTTTAGGGTTGAGAAAATGATGATGAACATCGGGTAGCTCAATTACGTTGTTATTGATGGCTTCAAAATAAGGGTGGTTGAAGAAAATATATTTCATCAACAGGGCCTCCCGGGTACGGGCCTGTTTGGCAGGCTTATTCAGGAGGATGAAATTGTTGATGACAATACCAATATCCCGGGTAAAAATAAAGTTCGGGATCGGCGGGAAGATCATGCTGTTGTCGTCGAGGCTACCGCTGATGAAAATTTTGGCAAGCGCTGCACTTGTAAACTGAAGCAGTTGGGTTTGTGTTTCATAGGAACAGCCTTCAATAGCGCAAACCGAAGCCACAAGCTTCAGTTTGATATCGGGATGTTTTAATATATCAGTAAGCAGGCTTTGAATTTCAATCACCTTATCGCTTTGATAAAAATCTTTGTTATTCGGTTTGTAAAAAGCTCTTTTTTTGGCAGGATCGTCAATATCTGAAAGTTTGTTTTTCACTTTTTCAGGATCCAGAAAATAGAGCAGGGTTTTGGTATAGAAATCATATTCATTTCTACGGATGGTTTCCAGATGAACAATGTCCTCAAAAAGCCAGTCCTGAGCTTTGGAGGGGACCACTTTACCCAATCCGCTGTCGGGACTATGTACAAGCAATCTGCGAAGCGTGCCAATCTCGGAAGTGACAAAAATGGAATCCGTGTTCTTTTTAGCCATAAAATTTTTTTAAATAAACAATGCAGGTAGGTTTTTGCAAACCATTCCAGGGGTTAACGCTGCCTGAAACTTATAAAGATGGTTGGTTGTATACGGGCAGGCAACCAATTTGTGCGCTAAGGTAGGTGTTTAAAGTTCCTGCCAAAATTTGGCTAAAAAATTGTTTTCAGTCCTTCAAATAATCAAATTCTATGATAAAGCAGTTACTTATAAGCCTTTTGGTTTTTAGCTTCTTATTTGCGGTTTTAGCACAAAATTCCGGTAATGAAAGCAACATCAAGCTTAATGTATTGAGCCAGTTGGTCAGAACTTTTTCCGGATTTTATGAGCGTAAAATTTCTGAATCTTCCACTTTACAACTTGGTTTATCTCACACCGTTAGCAATTTTGATGATTTAAAGATCTTTGGATTCGGCATTACACCCAAATACCGCTTTTATGCATCGCTAAAGGGTGCTATCCATGGTTTTTACTACCCGGTTTCAGCATCTTGAAATACTGGAGGATGCTGTGAAACGGGCCCTGAACACTTTGGCTGGCAGCCCGAAATTTTGGCCTTTTAACCGGGGTTAAGGTCGGTACTTCCTTTTAATAGGTTAACGTACAACAAGTATTCAATCAGGGGGTGCCGGCAACCGGTAGCCCCTGAGTGAACTTACAGTGTCCCCAGATTTTTAAGTACATATTTAAAAATGGCGCTAAGTTTTTTGTCTGCTTTGCCGGCAACAGCTATGATTTCTTCAATGTTGACGGGTTCAAGATGATCCGGATCGCACTCGTCGGTAATAACAGAAACCGCAGCACAGGGCAATCCAAGATGTCCGGCTGTTATTACTTCGGGTACCGTGCTCATACCTACCATATCGGCACCGGTACTGCGTAGCCAACGATACTCTGCCCTTGTTTCCAGATTGGGCCCCATAACCGCTACATAAACCCCTTCCTTAATCGGTATGCCTTCCATCTCAAATCCTTTTTTCAGCAAGGCGCCAAGGTTTTTATCGTAAGGACAACTCATGTCAACAAAGCGGTTGCCAAATACCGGATGGTTTAATCCCCGCAAAGGGTTGTCGGGCAGCATGTTGATATGGTCGTCCAAAATGACAAGATCTCCTTTTTTATAAGCGGGATTCATACCCCCTGCGGCATTGCTTAGTAACAGGTGTTTGATACCAAGTTGATGGATTACCCGTACCGGAAAACTGACTTCATGCATGGAGTAGCCTTCGTAATAATGAAAGCGCCCCTGCATGGCTACTACCGGTGTCTTACCAATTTTACCAAAAATCAATTGGCCTTTATGAAATTCAACGGTACTGACCCCGAAATGGGGTATTTCGTTGTAAGGAATCGTAAATGAAATGTCGATATGTTCAACGATAGCACTTAGTCCGGTGCCTAAAACAATCCCTGCCATAGGTGTTGGAACTCCTTTTTCTTTCAGGTAAAAACAAGCTTCGTCAATGGCTGTTAATAATTTATCCATAAATATAAAATTTCGATAAGCCGAAGGTAGGATAAAACTCTAAGGGCTATATTCACGTATCTGTTATCAGTAAAACAGGCTTGGATATTTTAAAAGGAAAAATCGAATTCCTTTAATTTTATATTTTTAAGAATCATGAAGGACTTGTAAAAAACTTAAAATCGCTTTCATAGCGTGTGTAAAATTTATTATGAAGCTTATTTATACCTTATTCACCTTTTTTGCAGGCTTTCTTTGGGGATGTGCACAACCTGCACAAAATCCGGTAATGGAAAAAAGTGCGCCTATCAGGAATATGCTTTTGGATACCGTTAAGGATTTCTCTATTGCTTACCATCTCAATGCAGGAAAGGAACTTCAAAATATCAGCGATCTGAAAGGAAACTTATATATTGTTGATTTTTTTGGAACCTGGTGTGGTCCTTGTATCAAAGCATTGCCTCATTTGGAAGCATTACAAAAGGCTTTTCCGGATAAAATATCCATCATTCTGGTTTCGAATGAAAAACAGGAAAAACTCCAAAGTTTTTTAGACAAAAGGAAACCTTTTTTATTTCCCATTATTATAGATAGCGGCAGTGTACTTACCAATCACTTTGCACCGCCGGCTTATCCGTATACCGTAGTATTAAACAACAACCTGGAATTGGTTGCCGTATCGGATGCAGCTTCTATTACCGAAGAAATGATTGAACAATGGTTGTCAGGAAAAAGGACAGAAGGACCTGATAAAATGAAAACCAATATGATCACGGAAACCGCAAATCTGGAATCATCCAATAAGCTGGTGAAATTGTCGCAGGAATTTATGTATGCTTCCAAAACCGGAGAAGAGGTTGGTGCTTATTTAAAACAGGTCTATGAAATACCCTTCGAAGATTTGGTGAAGGGATTGTCTACCGATGAAGAAAAAAAGGCCTTCTGGATCAACCTGTACAATGCTTTTACGCATAGTGCCTTATCAAAAGATCCGGAGCAATATAAGAATCGGAATCGATTTTTCAGTGCAGAGCAGTTTGGGGTTGCCGGAAATAAAATCAGTCTCGACTGTATAGAGCATGGTATTTTGCGCCGGTCTAAAATAAAATGGTCATTAGGTTATCTCGGGAAACTATTTCCCGGAAAATTTGAAAAGGACCTTCGGGTGGATGAAGTGGATTACCGGATACATTTTGCATTAAACTGCGGAGCAAAAAGTTGCCCGCCTATTGCTTTTTACAAACCTGAAAACATAAATCCACAACTGGAACAGGCCACATATGCTTATTTGAACGGCGAAGCCGAATATGATGCGGCTTCCAACAAACTTAAACTACCTGCCATAATGGGTTGGTTCCGCGAAGATTTTGGAGGAAAAAAAGCAATGATTCGGTTGCTGAAAGAAAAGAAGTTATTGCCGGCAGATGCTGACCCATCCATAACATTTAAATCATATAATTGGGAATTGTATACCGATAATTTTAAAAACAAATGACACAAATGGAAAATCATTATTACAATGCAGCCGATCTTAAGAAATTTGGAAATATTGGCGAATACCAAAAAGAATTAGCCGATAAATTTTTTGAATGGTATGGCTCTGCTTTTGCAGATAGTGCTTTGTCTGCTAAAGAAAAATCCCTGATAGCCCTTGCTGTGGCTCATGCCGTACAATGTCCATATTGTATTGATGCCTATAGCAGCGACGCTTATGAAAAGGGTTGGAATGAAGCTCAGATGATGGAAGCGGTGCATATTTCCGCAGCCATCAAAGGAGGAGCAGCATTGGTACATGGTGTACAAATGATGAATAAGGTGAAAGAGATTGCGATGTAAGCCGGGGAGGAAAACAGGCAGGCCGGATGGATGGTATTAAACAATAGAAACGGAATGAAAGAAGCGATAAAATCCTTAAAGGCAAGGCATCATGTTTTGTCTGATTCACAAACACAAATTGATATTCTGGAACAAGGTGATGGCGTTCATGCTTATAGGCTTGTTCCCTTTCAGAAAAAGCTTGAAGAGATTGGATTGCTTCCCCTGAAGCCCAACAGTTTGGAGATCTTTCAGGTGAACGTGGGTAAAATGTGCAATCAGGTTTGTAAACATTGTCATGTAGATGCAGGTCCTGACCGCAAAGAAATTATGACCCGCGAAACGATGCAGCAATGCCTTGAAGTTTTGCAGGCTAATCCTTCGTTTACTACAGTAGACCTGACCGGTGGAGCACCCGAAATGAATCCGGATTTTCGTTGGTTTGTAGAGCAGATCCGTTTGATCGATAAACACGTGATTGTACGCTGTAATCTGACCATCATTCTTGCCAATAAAAAATACCATGATCTGCCGGTATTTTTCAAAAAGCATCAGGTTGAAATTGCTTCCTCCTTACCTTTTTATACTTCGGACAGAACCGACAGGCAAAGGGGAAACGGGGTATTTGATGACTCCATCAAGGCATTGCAAATGCTGAATGAAGTGGGGTATGGTAAGGAAGGAACCGGGTTGATTTTAAACCTTGTTTATAACCCGGCTGGTAGTTTTTTGCCTCCCTCGCAAGTCACCCTCGAAAAGGAATATAAGGAGGCATTGTCAAAGCAATTCGGGATTGTATTCAATCAGCTTTTTACTATAACCAATATGCCGATCAGCCGCTATTTGAGCTATTTGCTCGAATCGGGTAACTATGAAAATTATATGGAGAAATTGCTGGATGCATTTAATCCGGCTGCTGCCAAAAATGTAATGTGCCGGAATACATTGTCTATTGGCTGGGATGGTTATATTTATGATTGTGACTTCAATCAGATGCTTGATTTAAAAGTAAGTATAAAGGAATCTCAACATATTGCCACATTCGATGGCGATGCTTTGACAGATCGGGAAATCATCATCAATCAGCATTGTTTTGGATGTACGGCAGGTGCCGGAAGCAGTTGTGGAGGAGCAGTAGCCTGATTATGCAAAATAAAAATGCTTTGGTTGTTTTTGTACGCAACCCTGAAAAAGGATCTGTAAAAACCCGTATTGCAGAAACTGCAGGGGATGACAAGGCATTGTCTATTTATCTCCGCCTACTCGAACATACAAAAGCAGTAGCCGAAAGGGTGGAGGCAGATACTTTCGTATTTTACAGTAATGAAATAGCTGTGGATGACCTCTGGGATGGATCCCGTTTTTTTAAAGAGAAACAAGAAGGGGTAGATCTTGGGGAGCGTATGCAGAAGGCTTTTGCTACTGTTTTTTCAAAGGGTTATCAAAAAGTATGCATTATTGGCAGTGACTGTTACGACCTGATACCGGAACATGTGGAAACCGCTTTCGGGAAACTCCATTTAAAAGATTTGGTTGCAGGGCCTGCGGAGGATGGAGGATACTATTTGTTGGGAATGAAGCGCATGCATACTGCATTATTTGGTCTGAAGGCCTGGAGTACTGAATTTGTTCTACAGGAAACGCTTCTTATAGCGGAAGCTCTTGATTTATCCTGTGCGACCCTGCCTGTACTTTCGGATATAGATACTGAAGCTGATTGGGAGGCTGCCTTATCTAAAAGGGCTCAGCGATAATCAAGCATGCGTTTGTAAGTCTCTGTCATAGCTTCCTGGCTTGCTCCATTTTTATACATGTTTACCACCCGGGCATTGGCTCTTTGCACTTGCCACCAACTGTTGTTGTCATATTTTCGATCTGATATCAATACGCCTTTTTTGTAAATCTTATAACGGGCCCCGGCCTGACGTAATCTTACGGTAAAATCATAATCTTCCATGATCCTCATTTCGGAAGCAAAGCCTTCGGTCTTGTCAAAAAAGCTTCGGGTTACAAATAAGGTTTGATCGCCGCCAAAACAAATGAACCAATCGAACCGGGTAAAAAACGCATTGAAACGCAGGTACCATTTTTTGGTAACAAAACGCATGATATAACGACCACAATCGTATCCTGTTTTTGCAGCGCTGCAGATATCCTCAAAATAACTTTCCGGTGGTATGGTATCAGCATGCACAAAATACAGGATGTTGCCCTGCGCAAAACCTGCTCCGTAATTCATTTGAGCTGCTCTTCCTTTTTGGGGAGATAACATGGCTTTAGCACCGGCCAGGGACGCTTGTCGAAGCGTGGCATCCTTGCTTCCGCCGTCGGATATAATCACTTCTGCCTGTTCTTCCGGAGCATGCTTCAAAAGGTGTTTTACCAAACGGCTAATATTTTCTGCTTCGTTATAGGTAGGTACAATAATGCTGATTTTGATCAAATCCTTTTATTTAATTTAAAAAAACTAAAATAAGAATTATACACCAAACTGACGGAGGTGATGATCAAGATGTTTGTAAAACATATTGCTCCATTCTGTTGCGTTTAATTTTCCAAAAGAATGTGAGGCTTTTCCTTCAAAATGGTTGGCGCCCAATGCTTGTGTTTTTAGAATAAATCCAATAAGTCGATCTTTTTCCTTTTGAAAGTCTTTGTCCTCTTTAACTTTAAAATCTGGCGCTGTTTGACTGTTTTTTTTATACGGATCCTCGCCAACCACTATTTTTTTTACAAATAATTTCAGGATGAGTTTCATGAATCCCGGGGTAGGTTTAAATAATTCCGGCTCATAAACATAACCATAGGTTACATTAGAGTGAGCAAGCATTTGTCCTACACTCATTTTCCCCCAAAGTGGCTTTGAATCCGGAGTTAATTTTTGTATGCGTATGATCATACTATCGGCAACCTGTTTGTCGAAAATATTAGGAAGTGGCATCGTTTTTACTTTTATAATGATGAATAACTGACCGAAAGATAGCTCAAAAAATTGAACAAAAAGGGTTCTTTTTTTAAGAAGAATCGATTCTTCATCCGACCATATTTAAAGCGGATTATTTCTTGAATGAGGCTACAAACTGTACTGATTTTTCGAGGTCAGGATACAAAACACGGTCTTCCTGATTAAAACTTACCTGAAGCCTGAAGGCTGCAAATAGTTTTTCCAGTTCAGGAGAAGTTTGTAATGGCCTGCGGAATTCAAGCGCCTGACAGGCGCTCATTAATTCAATCGCCAATACTTTTTCAAGATTGTTGACCACCCGATAGCATTGGGTAGCAGCATTGGCACCCATACTTACATGGTCTTCCTGATTGTTGCTACTGCTGATGCTGTCGATACTTGCCGGAGTGCAGAGTTGCTTGTTTTCGCTTACAATAGAAGCGGCTGTGTACTGTGGAATCATAAACCCGCTGTTCAGGCCGGCATCCTGTGCCAGGAAAAGCGGCAGGTTGCGCTGTCCGCTGATGAGTTGATAGGTTCTGCGTTCGCTGATGTTGGCCAATTCGCTCAGAGCGATTTTCATATAATCAAGCGAAAGAGCAAGCGGTTGGCCGTGGAAGTTGCCTCCATTCAGTATCAGATCTTCTTCGGGGAAAATATTGGGGTTGTCGGTTACTGAATTGACTTCGGTCATAAATACCGATTCGATATGCGACAGTGCATCCATTGAAGCACCATGCACCTGCGGAATACAACGGAATGAGTAGGGGTCCTGTAATTGTTTTTCTTCTTTTTCTGCAATAGCGCTGCCTTTTAGCCAATAGCGCAGGTTTTCGGCACTTTGTATCTGCCCTTTGTGCGGACGTACCCTATGAACGGCGGCATGCAACGGTTCGGGATTGCAATCGAAGGCATCAAAAGAAAGCGCGGCAATCATATCGGCCATTTCAAGCAGGTGTTTTGCTTTGAGCATGCACCATACTCCGTAGGCTAGCATAAATTGAGTGCCATTGATCAGAGCGAGTCCCTCCTTGCTTTTCAGGGTTACCGGTGGCCATCCAAAGGTGTCTTCCACGGTTTTGGTGGCTTTTATTTCCCCTTCATGGAAAACCTCACCCAACCCAATGATAGGCAGGCTCATATGGCTCAGAGGGGCAAGATCGCCGGAGGCACCCAACGAGCCCTGTGTATATATAACCGGAACTACATCCTGATTGTGTAGATCCATCAACCGCTGAATAGTCGTGTTCTGAACCCCGCTGTTTCCATAGCTGAGGCTTTTTACCTGGAGTGCAAGCATCAGTTTAGCAATTTCTACCGGAACCAGATCACCCATGCCACATGCGTGACTCATGAGCAGGTTGTATTGTAATTGCTCAATCTGTGCCGGTGCTATTTTACGATCCTGCAGGTATCCGAACCCGGTATTGATGCCATAATAGGGTTTAGAATCCGCGGCCAGTTTATTGTTCAGGAATTTTCTGCCTGTCTCTACAGCCTCCCATGCCTGAAAAGTGATGGAAATATGCTGTTTATAGTGAAGCAGCATCCGGAGTTGCTCGAGTCGCAATGGGGTGCTGTCGAGCGGTAGATAGTTGTAATCCATAGGAAGGCCAATCGATTTTCAAGACAAGGAAAACACGAAAGTAAAACCTGTACCCGGTTCGGACGCAAAGTTTCGACCGGAAACTTTCGATTTGAATCGTCGCACCGTTTTGAAGGGTTAAAAGTGGAGCTTCGGAGTTGAATTTTTACCTGTTTATACGAAGGATATTCGTTTTATTTTGAATTCAGGGGAACAGGGTTGCGGATTCCAGAAGCTTTTGCTCCGTACCGATATCCATAAATATCCCATCGCTATGATCAAAAGCGTTAAAACGAAATTGTTGGCAGAGTTGCAGGTAAACATCAATCATGGAGAATTTACCGGTAAAGCGAATCTCCCCGAAAATTGCAGCAGAAAGCACCTGTATGCCGCTGAATGCTTTCGGATGACCGGTCACACCTTTTTGTTCCCCGGTCTTTTCGTTGCGCCAGCCGGATAGGCTGTTTGGTTCATTAAAGAGCAGGTAGCGGCTGCTTTTGCGATCCGATACCGCAAGCGTCCCCATCGGTTTTTGCAAAGTATGTTGCTCCAACATTTTATCGAGTGGCAGGTCGGTCAGGATATCGGCATTCATCACCAGGAAATCGGATGATTTTTCGAGAAATTCTCTTGCTTTCTGGATACCACCTCCGGTTTCAAGTACTTCGTTGGTTTCATCAGAAATACTGACCCGGCTGCCCCAACCCTTATTTTTTTCAAGGGTATCCACTATCTGATCTGCAAAATGATGCACGTTTACAATTACTTCGTCAATCCCATACCGTTGCAGGTACCGGATATTTCTTTCCAGTACTGTTTTTCCATTTACAGTAGCAAGTGCCTTGGGGTGTTTATCGGTAAAAGGTTTTAGTCTTGTACCCAATCCGGCAGCTAATATCATGGCTCTCATAGACGGGTTATTTTTTCCAGTTTTCCTTATTGATATGATTCACTACCGTTTTTACTTTGTACTTATTGCGTAAGTGCCTTGCTGTTTGATCGGCTGCATATACACTTCGGTGCTGTCCGCCGGTACATCCAAAATTGATCATCAGCCGGTTGAATCCTCTTTTCAGATAATCTTCTACATTGATATCTACCAAATCAAACACACTATGCAGAAAGGCCGGCATTTTCGTGTTTTGTTCCAGGTAATCAATAACGTCTTTATCCTGCCCGCTTTGGGTTTTGTATTCTTCTACCCGACCCGGATTAAGGATACCCCGACAATCAAATACAAAACCTCCACCATGCTCACTTTCATCCGATGGATACCCGTTTTTTATATAGGAAAAGCTGTTGATATGCACCGTGAATGGATGGTCTTCATCGGCCTGCATGGGCTCGAAAGTTTCAATAGTAGATTGACTGACTGCTATATCAAGCACCCGACTGAATTCAGGAACATGAATACCAAGTGGCCTGTTCTCTACAAACCACTTCAGATTGCGTAGGGCAAGTGGAATAGAAGCAAGGAAATGCGCCTTCCGTTCAAACAGTCCCCGAAAACCATAGGCGCCAAGTACCTGCAGCAACCGGATAAGTACATAGCCATAATATTGGTTGGTAAAAACATCCCGGTTCATGGGTTTTTTCAAATATTCATCAAGGCTATTCATGTAGCCTTCGAGCAGGTTTCTTTTCCAGTCGTCGGGTAAGTTAGCGCGTGCCTGCCAAAGCATGGATGCCACATCATATTGCGGGGCCCCTTTCATACCCCCCTGATAATCTATAAAAAAAGGTTTGCCTTCTTTCAGCATTATATTCCGGCTTTGAAAATCGCGGAACATAAAAAACTTATACTCCGTATGGGTCAGGTAGGTTGCCAATGCTTCAAAATCATCGATAAGGGCCTGTTTGTCATACGGTTGTTGCAGGGTATCGAGAAAATAATATTTGAAATACAGCAAATCGCTCACAATAGCTTGTTTTCCAAATTCCTTGGCAGTAAGGCATTTGCTGTAATCCATTTTTTCATCGCCAAGTACCTGTAATCTGGCAAGTTGGTGCAGGCTTTCGGCAAATTGGGCATATACAAGGTCGGTCTGTCCGGCTTGCTCAAGCGATTGCAGAAGGCTGAAATCGCCAAGATCGCTTTGCAGGTAAGCAGTTCCTTCTTCATTATTGGTAAGAATGGTGGGTACCGACAAGCCTTTTCCTTCAAAATGCCTCGAAAAGTACAAAAAGGCATTGTTTTCTGCTACGTTCAGGTTGAAGGTGGCAATACAGGTTTTGTCTCCGCACCGGATTCTAAAATATCGCCGGTCGCTGCCGCTTTGGGGTAAGAGGGTTACAGAGAGGTCTTTATCTTCAAACCAGGCAGTTGCCAATGCTTCCACTGCGTGGGTTGCTTTTTCCATTTTTGTCATAAGTCGGCGAAAATAAATCAAAGTTTTTTGGAGACTATGAAAATGCCACCTATTTTTGCACCGCAATGGCAAATTTTATCCATATTCACCATCATCATACTTACCGTTTCCGGTAGGCCGATGGGTTTATGCATACATTGCTGAACTATTAGATGGTCTTACCGATTGGTAGGGCTTTTTTGTTTTAAGGACTTATTTCAAACAAAACGGGGCGTAAAGCCTTTTAACACATGGCATTAACATTAGCAATTCAAAAATCGGGCCGGCTCCACGACGACAGCATGAAACTGCTGAAAGATTGTGGGATTGACATCAAGAACGGGGTCAACAAACTAAAAGCCGAGGCAGAGAATTTTCCATTGGAAGTTTTTTTCTTACGCGATGATGATATTCCTCAATATGTGGAAGATCGGGTAGCCGACCTTGGTATTGTGGGCGAAAATGTGCTGTATGAAAAGCAAAAGCAGGTAGAAACGGTTGAGAAACTCGGTTTTGGCAAATGCCGGCTTTCTGTTGCAGTTCCCAAAGAGGTATCCTACAACGGACCCTCTTTTTTGCAGGGAAAAACAATTGCCACGAGTTATCCGGGGCTGGTACAGCAGTTTTTACAAAAGCATCAGGTATCAGCGGAGATCCATGAAATCAGTGGCAGTGTGGAAATCGCACCGGGGATTGGTTTGAGCGAAGCGATTGTGGATTTGGTGAGCAGTGGCAGCACGCTTTTTATGAACGGGCTCGTAGAAGCCGAAGTGATTCTGAAAAGCGAGGCGGTGTTGGTTCGGAATCCTTCCCTTACCGAAGAACAATTGAGATTACTGGACAAACTACAGTTTCGTATCCGCTCGGTACGTAAGGCCAAAAACAACAAATATATTTTGCTGAATGCACCCAATGATAAATTGTCAGAAATTGTAGGGTTGCTTCCCGGGATGAAAAGTCCTACGGTACTGCCGCTTGCGGAACCGGGTTGGAGCAGTGTGCACAGCGTGTTGAATGAAGATGATTTTTGGGACATTATCGAACAACTAAAGGACGCAGGCGCTCAGGGTATCCTGGTGATCCCCATCGAAAAAATGATCCTTTAAGCGAAGTTTTCTTAAGACCCATAACCGTAAGTGTTATGGTTTTGCATAATGGAGCACTAAAAAAATAGCGGGTAATGAAATTATTTATAAATCCGGAGCAATCTGCCTGGGGGGAGATTATAGCAAGACCGGCGATGCAACTGGCAGAAGTGATGGAACGGGTAAAACCCATTCTTGCTGCTGTAAAAGAAAAAGGGGACGAAGCGCTTGCAGCTTTTAGTCAGCAGTTTGATGGGGCCGTTCCTGAAAACTTGGCAGTAAATGCCTCCGATATCGAAAATTCGGGGGATTTGCTGGATGATGGTTTGAAAAAAGCGATTGAGCAGGCTGCGGCCAATATTGAAAAATTTCACCTTACTCAGGTAAGTCCCGAAGATTCGGTGACCACAATGCCGGGTATTGTTTGTTGGCGCCGGTCTGTTGGTATTCAAAAAGTAGGCCTCTACATTCCCGGTGGAACAGCTCCGCTTTTTTCTACCTTGCTGATGCTTGCCATTCCGGCAAAGATTGCAGGTAGTGAACAAATCGTTTTGTGTACGCCCGCCGGCAAATCAGGCACCATTCACCCCGCCATTTTATATGCGGCCAAAATAGCCGGTGTAACCGATATTTTTCAGGTGGGTGGGGCACAGGCTATTGCTGCAATGGCTTATGGAACGGAAAGTATTCCTGCTGTTTATAAAATATTTGGTCCTGGAAATCAGTATGTAACGGCGGCCAAACAACTGGTTCAACTTGATGGATTGGCGATTGACATGCCTGCCGGACCAAGTGAAGTTTGCGTGTGGGCCGATGAGTCAGCCAATGCTGCTTTTGTTGCGGCAGATTTGCTCAGTCAGGCTGAACATGGGGTAGATTCTCAGGTTTTGCTGGTAAGCAACAATGAGGCGCTGGTGCATGAAGTAGAAAAAGCTATAGAAGCACAACTGGAAGCATTGCCACGAAAAGCGATGGCCGTTGCAGCCCTTGAAAATAGCCGGGCTGTGGTAATGGAAGATCCGCTTGCCGCGCTTCGCCTCATTAACGACTATGCTGCCGAACACCTGATTATCAGTTGTGTGCAACCTTTGGTGCTTGCCGAAAAGGTAGTGAACGCAGGTTCCATATTTCTGGGTAATTATTCACCGGAAAGTGCCGGAGACTATGCAAGTGGCACCAATCATACCTTGCCAACCAATGGTTATGCCCGTGCTTACAGCGGGGTAAGTGTAGACAGCTTTGTAAAGAAAATAACGGTGCAGCAATTGACGGAGAAAGGCATTCAGCAAATTGCTCCAACGGTAATAGCTATGGCAGAAGCAGAAGGCCTGCAGGCACATGCCGAGGCTGTAAAGATTAGAATCGCATCGCTTAAAAAATAAATTGTATCCACGTGTTTGATTTAAATACGCTAATTCGACCTAACGTACAGGCTTTGACGCCTTATGCCTCGGCCCGCGATGAATTCAAGGGAGATGCTTCGGTTTATCTGGATGCCAATGAAAACAGTTTGGGATCTCCCACGCTTAAATGGTATCACCGTTATCCTGATCCGCTGCAATGGCGGGTCAAGGAAAAACTGGGTCGTATTAAACAACTGCATCCCGAACAAATATTTCTGGGTAATGGAAGTGATGAATGTATCGATCTTTTGTACAGGGCCTTTTGTAATCCCGGCAAGGACAATGTCATTATTTGTCCGCCAACCTATGGTATGTATGGAGTGAGTGGAAACATTAATGATGTAGAGATCCGTAAAGCTCCGCTGCTCGAAGATTTTCAATTGAATCTGGCACATATTGAGCAGTTGGTGGATGCACAAACCAAGATCATTTGGTTATGCTCGCCCAACAATCCTACCGGCAATTCTATGAATCTGCCCGATATGGAAATGGTACTCAATAATTTTGATGGATTGGTGGTGGTGGACGAAGCTTATATCAACTTTTCGAAACAGGCTTCTGTTGCTGGTCTGCTAGCTGATTATCCCAACCTGATTGTGATGCAAACACTCAGCAAAGCCTGGGGTTTGGCAGGCTTACGGCTTGGGATGATGTTTGCCTCTCCGGAAATTATTGCCGTTATTAATAAAATAAAACCTCCTTACAATATCGGACAGCATACACAGGAAATTGTGGAACAGGCGCTGGAAGAAGTAGGTCAGGTAAATGATATGATCCGCAACCTCGTGGACATGCGGGAGGCTTTGTCGGAAGTATTGGAGCAAATGGCCCTTGTGGAAAAGGTTTATCCGAGCGATGCCAACTTTTTACTGGTTAAGGTGACAGGGGCAAAAAAAGTATATCAATATTTGCTGGAGCAGGGTATAGTGGTACGCGACCGCAGCAATGTGCAATTGTGTGAAGGTTGTCTTCGCATAACGGTAGGAACTGAAGCTGAAAATACAAAGCTGGTGGATGCGCTGGCTGATTATATGGAATTAAATATCGAAGTTTAATGAAACGCATTTTATTTATAGACAGGGATGGAACCCTGATCAGAGAAGCACCTCCAACTTACCAATTGGATCGTTTTGAAAAACTGGTATTCTATCCGAAGATGTTTACCAACCTGGCACGGATTGCCGCAGAGTTGGATTTTGAACTGGTGATGGTCACCAATCAGGATGGATTGGGTACCGAAGCTTTTCCTGAAGATACTTTCTGGCCGGTACAAAATTTTATGATGCAGGCGCTTGAGGGCGAAGGCATTCATTTTTCGGCTGTACATATCGACAGGAGTTTTCCGCATGAAAACAAGCCTACCCGCAAACCGGCTACTGGTATGCTGGAGGCTTACCTGAATACTGATAAATATGACCTGGCCAATTCCTTTGTGATTGGTGACCGAATAACAGATGTACAATTGGCAAAAAATCTGGGATGTAAAGCCGTTTGGATGGTAGAAGATGCCTACCTCGGTGCAGGTGAATTGCAGGATGATGTAGCTGCCCTGCGGCGGGATACCGTAGCGCTTGAAAGTACAGACTGGGAAGCGATTTATACCTTTTTGAAAATCGGAATCCGTCAGGTGCATCATGAGCGCAATACCAATGAAACCAAAATAAGTATTGATCTGAATCTGGATGGAATAGGCAAAGCAAATATCCACACAGGGCTTGGTTTTTTTGATCATATGCTGGATCAGATTGCCCGACATGGCAGCCTGAATCTTGATGTAGCTGTACAGGGTGATCTGCACATTGATGAACATCATACGATTGAAGATACCGGTCTGGCACTTGGGGAGGCTTTTGCCAAAGGACTGGGTGACAAACTGGGTGTTGAGCGTTATGGTTTTTGCCTGCCAATGGATGATTGTCTGGCACAGGTAGCAATTGATTTTGGTGGACGCAACTGGCTGGTTTGGGAAGCGGCATTTAAACGGGAAAAAGTAGGAGATATGCCAACAGAAATGTTTTTCCATTTTTTCAAATCCTTTTCTGATGCGG
>JBGSNV010000154.1:0-7661 GCA_041739485.1 Chitinophagaceae bacterium | reverse complement strand
CGCAAAGATTGGCATAGTAGATGGCTGCATCCCGGGCATGATAGCGCGGTGGTGGCTCGCTTTGTTTGTAGGAAGGGTCATGTTCTTCATCCACAATCACAAGCTTAAGGGCATGAAAGGGCAAAAACAGGGCCGACCTTGATCCCAGGATCACCTGCACTTCTCCGCTTTTTACTTTATTCCAGAGTTCTACTTTTTCATTGGGGTTGAATTTGCTGTGATATACCGCTACGTATCCGCCAAAATGCAGGCGAAGTTTGCGTATGATCTGTGCAGTAAGCGCTATTTCCGGCAGCATAAAAAGTACCTGATTGCCTTTACGTATTTCTTCTTCAATCAGGTGCAGATACACCATCGTTTTACCACTACCGGTTACCCCATGTAACAAACACACCAGTTTGGTTTCAAAGCAATTTCTTACTTCGTCAAGTGCAAGCCGTTGGGCTTCGTTCAATTCAAAGGAAAGGCCAAGCTGTTTGGGTAGCATCGGTAACCGGTCTACGTTGCGTTTTTCCAGCACCAGCACTTTCTTTTTTACCAATCCATCCAGAATGGCCGGTGAAGCATCCGCTTTTTTCAGCAACACCGGTTTGGTTACTTCGCCTTCAGTACGCGAAAAGTGTAAAAAGGCCAGCAACAGATCGAGTTGTTTGGGTGCTTTGGACCATTCATTCACCAGTTGTTCCAGTTCAGTTTCATCCAGATATTTCGGGTCAAGGTGAATATATACCTCAGTTTTTTCGCGGTATTTTTCATGCATCGCTTCCCAGGCGGTACAGATGCCTTTATCAATCAGCTTTTTAATAACCGGCATCACATGAACGGTGTCCAGTATTTTCTGTACTTCGTTCATCCGGAGTTCCTGTTTTATTTCCAGCGCTTCTGCTACCAGATATTCACGGTCGCCCAGTTCGGTAGTTTCATATCCATGGTTGTCGTTGTATTGCAAAATGGTTTCGCTCGATAATTTCAGGTGGGTGGGTAAAGCGGCAAGCATCACTTCGCCCTCGCTGCAGAGGTAATACCGCGCAATCCAGTTCCAGAGCAGCAGTTGCTGTTCCTGAACCACCACTTCTTCATCCAGCAGGTTCAGGATAGGTTTGGGCTTAAACAGTTCAGGAGCTTTGTTGTGGATATGCTTTACAATACCGGCATACCGTCTTTTGGCGCCTACCTGCACTTCTACCCGACTTCCTGTTTTTATGCGGCCCTCCCATTCTGTGGGAATACTCCAGGTCAGTGTATTAGGCAGGTACAGCGGCACGATTACTTCGGCAAACCATCCCGAATCCTGAAATAAAGTGGTGACCTCTTTTTCAATCATGAATAAAATCCCCCGTAGCGTTTAATACATGCTTCCATTGCTTCGAAGGTCGTATTTTTTAAGGTAGCTACATCGGCAAGGGTTAATCCTTTTACTGGAATTTCCGGCAGGTGAACGGCCCGGGAGGGTCCGGGGGTAATGCTGAATACCGTGCTGTAATGCATCCGGTGAACCGAATCGAGGTATACAATTGGCTTGATCGGTGTTTGTGTTTCAATAGCGATACGGAATGCTCCGTCATAAAAAGGTTTTAGCGGATTTTTCGTCTCGTTGAAAGTTCCTTCCGGAAATATAAAGATGGATATATTTTGTTCGAGTACCTCCCTCAGCTTCTCAATGCTTTTTGAACGGCTTTTGGTACTGCTGCGATCAATCAATACCACTGCAAGCTTGTACAAGAGGCCAAATACGGGTATTTTACTCATTTCCATTTTGCCCAATACCCGAAAATCGTTTTTTCGGATAACCTGAAAAAGCAACGGTATATCCATATAGGAAATATGGTTGGCTACAAAAACATAATGTCTGTCCTTTTCAATCGGAGCTTCGGTTATGTTTTTATGGCGGAGACCGATCAGAAAGGTCCATGCATCGCTCCATCCACGGCTGAGGTTGATAACGAGCCGGCCACCTTTAGGTTGTCCCAGTATAACTGCCACAACAACTGCCGGGAAGATGATCAAAAGACCGAGTACAAAAGTCAGATAGCAATAACCAAGATATATAGAATAAACGATTTTTCGGAGCATATTTAATTATTTAAACAACAGTCAACAGAGAATGTGCCATGGCTTTTTCGGCAAATAAGGGTTTTACTTTCGCCCAAAGGGTTTTGAAAAAAGGGCTATAGCGGTAATTATCAAGTGCCTGTTCATTTTTCCATTCGCTGATGGTAAAAAAGATATGAGGTTCCCGGGCATCCTGAAAACCCTGCACCCGGATGCAACCCTCCATACGAGAGATTGCAGCAATATGCTCAGCCAGAATGGCCTTAAAGGTTTCAATATGCTGTGGTTCAAAGCTTAATTTGACCACCCGGGTCAGTGTATTGGTTTCAGAAATGCCCATAGAAACAATATTTTAAGATTCAAAAAGGATCCGCACGGTTTGATAGAACATGCGTTGCTTGAGAAATTCAGGATTGGATAAATGGCTGAAAGTTTGAAGGCCAAAAAGTCCGGCAGCATTGCCCTTGTTTACCGCAATTTCCAGATAACCTGCGGCATTAAAAAAAGCAAGCATCCCGCCTTCGGGTACCTGTGGATAGCCAAGACTGATTTTGCGAATCGTTTCATTGGCTTTAAACTGAATATAAAAAGCCCGGCCTTTTCCTGTTTTTTCAAAGTCCTGCCGGGTGATATTGACAATTACATTCTCGAAACGGTCAATAAAAATGATGCGGCCATCAATGAAATCTGCTCCATAATTTGGTTGAAGATTGCTTTTCTCCAAAAGATGATCCACTTCTGTTCCGAGCTTATCGATAGGTTGCCCGGAAGCAATATGCCGGATCGTTTGGCCAAAAACACGCGCCCAGGCCAGTGTATTGTATTTGTCTTTATCTGGTAAGGTTAGTAAAATAGCTTTATCGGGTTGCCCGTTAAGCACCATAGGAAGCAATCCGTTGTTGGCGGTACCGTAATATTGACCCTGATGATAGGCTAGTAAAGGACTGCAATTTTCAGAATCAAACAGGTTGACCAATAAAAGGTGGAAACTATGTTCGGGAAAATGCGGACAACTGTTTCGGATGATATAAGCCGCTTCTGCAAAGTTAAACGGAGCAATTTCGTGGGAGATATCTATGGGGTTGGCTTCAGGATACATCGATAGCAGGATGCCCTTGAAGGCACCGGCGAGGTAGTCTTTATTACCAAAATCTGATGTGAGGGTGATTACAGCCACGGATACTTACTATAAATAGCGGCTAAAATACAGCCCTTCATGCATTTCGACCAGCAAAATACATGCTACTTGATCAATTCCCCGTTTTTAAAGTAAAAACGATGGACTATTTTGTCAGTTATTCCACCGAAAAGCCGGTTCAGCCAAACAGTAAGAAGGCCTTGTCCGGTCATGATGATTGTTCGATTGCGTTTGGCAATTGCTTTCAATATACGACTTGCTACCTCTTCGGCTGTCATCATTTTGCCTTCTTCCATGGGGCTTTCACCTTGTTTTTTAGCTTCAGCGTTGAGCGCTGCAAAACGGATATTGCTTGCGGTAAAGCCTGGACAAACCCACATGACATTCACTCCTGTATTCAGTAATTCGGTGCGAAGTGCCTCCAGCCAGCCTTGCAAAGCGTATTTGCTTGCGCTGTATCCGCTACGGCCGGGAAGTCCCCGGTAGCCGGCGATTGAGGAGACACCTACTACATCCCCTCTTCTTTCAAGTATGGAGGGAAGCGCATGTTTTGTACAATAAAGAGCTCCCCAGAAATTGACATTCATCAAATGCTGAAAGGTTTCCACTTTGGTATCATTGAACAGCCCACGCATGCTTACGCCGGCATTATTAATCATGATATCAATGCCTCCGTAAACCTTCAGGGTGTTCTTGATAAACTGAGCGCAATCATTTTCATTGCTTACATCCGCTACAAAGGTATTCAGCGGCTTGTCGGGGTGTAATACCTGCAAATCATATAATTTATCTGCATTACGGCCACAAGTAGATACCCGGCAACCCAACCCGAGAAGCTGTTCCACGAGTGCTTTGCCGATTCCTTCACTGCCACCGGTTACCACGGCTACCTTCCCATTAAAATAATCTGCCATTTTAATAAATACAATTGTGGGTAAAGGTCATTCAACCTGCCCGAAACGAATGTGGAAATTTTCCCAACAGCACGTTAAGAAAAACATTTTTAAATTTTTTTGGGTGGTTTGATAGTTCCCCCTATTTTTGCACTCCCAAAACAAGAAATAATCCTTGTTAAATGTTCCAGATCTGGTAGCTCAGCTGGTAGAGCAATACACTTTTAATGTATGGGCCCTGGGTTCGAGTCCCAGCCGGATCACAAAAAAAACTTCGCATTTTGCGGAGTTTTTTTTTGCCTTAACTTTTCTTATTTCCTTAGTTTAGCCCATGGCATCTAAAATAAATCCAGGATCAAACAGGTGGTTTCTTATCGGAATGATGGGTTCCGGCAAATCTTACTGGGCCCATCAGATCAGCAGCATTTTAAATATACCTGTACTCGATACAGATCAATTAATTGTAGCGGAACATAACCAAACCATTGTTTCGATTTTTGAAAAAGAGGGAGACGATCAGTTTCGTTTGTATGAAAAAAAATTGCTTGATGAATATCCCTGGCCGGATGAGGCTGTTATTGCCACGGGGGGAGGTTTGCCTTGTTTTCACGGAAATATGAAAACCTTACTACAATTGGGTAATGTTGTTTTTCTGGATCCGCCTTTAGAAATTCTGATTGAAAGGCTTTGGAATGAAATCAATGAAAGACCAATGGTAGCCGCATGTTCCAACAAAAAGGAATTGCAAATTAGGATCGGGGAACTTTTGGAACAGCGAAGACCTTTTTATGAACAGGCAACTATTATACTAAAAATGCCCAACGTTGAATTAGCAGAATGGGAGTACCTTCTGAAAGGTTGAAAAAAAATATGGCAACCATGGTGCTCCCCCTTAACTTCGATATCCTCAACTATCTGATGATTTCATTTGTAAGGCAAAACTGATGTGAGTAGAGCGTTGTTTGTGATCTGTTTCAGAGAACAGCTTGAGTAATATTTTTGAAAAAATAAATATTTAATAATCATTCATTTTATGAAGATCAGACCAACTGTTTGGGGCTCCGTGATGGCTGGCCTTGGGGTTATTTTTGGTGCTTTTGGTGCACATGCATTGAAGGAAAGTCTCGAACCCGAAGATCTCGAAGTTTTTAAAACCGGGGTGCAGTATCAGATGTTTCATGCCCTTGCTTTGATTCTTACAGGCATCATGCTTAAGTCCAAACCGAGTAAAAACCTGTCCAATGCCGCCTTATGTTTTATACTCGGTATTTTTTTGTTTTCAGGTTCGCTTTACCTCATTACAATTGGAAAGGCAACGCATAATAACCTTACCTGGCTGGGACCCATTACGCCAATCGGAGGTATCTCTTTTATTATAGGATGGGTTCTTGTGGTTTACCACCAACTTTCTAAAAGGTAGGGGGCTCGCATGAAGATAACACGAGGATCGGAAGCGTGGCATGCAGCACAAATTCACGGGTATGCTGATGTCCAAACAGAAAGTCAAAAAATCCCTGCTTTTCCGGAATAACCATCAACCAGTCAAGCTGATTTTCCATGGCAAATGAAGCAATACCTTCCTCTGTATATTCTTTATGTATGAAATGGAACCGGTGATTGACCCGTTGAAACATCGTATCGAGCATAACTTCTTCTTCCATAATAGCCGGCTCGTACTCATGGTAATTGGAGTTGTTGTGAATGATATGTAAATCTGCTTCCAACAACTGAATGAGTCGTTCTATATACTGATCCGGAGTTCGTTCCACCACATTTTTCAAGTCAGAAGCCAAGCCGATCTTTTTTACCGGGTTGTAAGGGTATCTTTCAGGAACCACAAGCACAGGCACCGGACATTCCTTAATGGTACTCAGTGTAGTACTACCCAGCAAAAACCGTTCAATACTGCCTAAACCCCTCGTACCCATCACCACCATAATCGGTTTCTCAGCATCTGCAGTGGCCATAATTTCGTAAACAGGGCTGCCTGCACGTACATCAGTATGTACGAGTGGCATTTTTGGTATTTCACTTTCCAAAGTATGCAACAAATCATGCATCGCTATTTTGGCTTGTTCAAGCACCAGATCATAATTGCCGGCTGGCATAGGGACATCCCCGTAAACTACCGGCATTTGTACCACATGCAGTAAAAACAGTTCTAATTTCAGGTCAACGGCCAAAGAAGCGGCATAGCGGGCAGCATCCAAAGAAACCGGAGAAAAATCTACAGGAGCTAATATCGTTTTCATGGCGTCACAATTTTTAAAAAAGCACGGAAATATTTCCGGATGACTTAAAATTACATCATATTATTCCTGTTATTTATGACCAATATCAGTTCTGTTGATGAAATCCTGATAAAAATATCCGCTACGTAAAAACGGGAAAATTTCACTTAAGAAATCCCTCGGTAGCTTATGGGCAACCGCTTACCTTTGCAATTATTCAATGACAGTTCTATCCAATTTTTGATATATGGTGACAAAAGCAGTAGAGACTAAACTTTTAGAGGAAGTAGTAATCAAATTTGCAGGAGATAGCGGCGATGGCATGCAGCTAACCGGTACACAGTTTACCAATAATACAGCCTTACTGGGTATTGACCTTGCCACTTTTCCCGATTTCCCTGCTGAAATACGGGCCCCCCAGGGTACTTTGCCCGGCGTATCCGGTTTCCAATTGCGGTTTTCAAGCAACCCGATCTACACCCCCGGCGATCTTTGTGATGTACTCGTTGCCATGAATGCTGCAGCACTGAAAGTGAATATGAAAGCCATAAAGCCCGGGGCCAGAATCATTATCAATACCGACGGTTTTGATAGCAAAAATCTGAGGTTGGCAAACTATCCTGATGGGGTAAATCCGTTGGAAGATGAAAGTCTCGCAAGCTACGAGGTTTTTAAAATGGATGTAACCAAGATGACCCGCGAAGCACTTGCAGACTCACCGCTTGGGATGAAAGAGAAGGATCGTGCTAAAAATATGTTTGTTCTCGGCTTCCTTTATTGGATGTTTGATCGCAATTTGGAAAGTACCACCAATTTTCTTCGCGAAAAATTTGGTAAAAAGGATGAGATAATGAACAGCAACATCAAAGTGCTTAAGGCCGGTTACAATTTTGGAGATACCACCGAAACCTTTACCCATCGTTTTCGGGTAGAGAAGGCGCGGATGGAGCCGGGCGTTTATCGCAGTATCATGGGCAATCAGGCACTGAGTTATGGCATTATTGCCGCCGGACAGCAGAGTAAGTTGCCTATTTTTCTGGGAAGCTATCCCATTACCCCGGCAAGCGATATTTTGCACGAATTGGCGCGGCATAAAAACTTTGGTATTCGTACTTTTCAGGCTGAGGATGAAATTGCAGCCATAACAAGCGCCATCGGGGCAAGTTATGGCGGAAGCCTTGGTATAACTACCACAAGCGGCCCCGGTATGGCTCTGAAAGCAGAAGCGATGGGGCTTGCCGTTATGATGGAGATTCCCTTGCTGATTATCAACATTCAGCGGGGTGGCCCAAGTACGGGTTTGCCTACCAAAACAGAACAAAGTGACCTGATGCAGGCATATTATGG
>JBGSNV010000107.1:0-22799 GCA_041739485.1 Chitinophagaceae bacterium | reverse complement strand
CATACAGGAGCGGGACAATAAGATTGTACTTGCCACCCATGGCAGAAGCATATTCATTGCTTCGCTCAAAGAAATTCAGGGAAAGTAAAAGTGATTACATGTTAATAACAAAGGGGTAAATCCAGTTGGATTTACCCCTTTGTTATTGTTTATACCAGAACCATCAAATCTAATTTACCTGTACCCGGTTCTGCTCTTCCCCTGCACCGGCTTTTCTCCGGTTTTGAGGCCCTTTGATAGGCTTTCCAAACCGGTAACTAAAGCTTGCATAGACCGTTCTGTTATCCCAGTAGTTGCGCACTTTCACATCCACGTTGCCATATTTTGTGGCACCGCGGAAAAACTGCCAGTCGAAGGGGTCCCGGATATTTAACCGCAGCGAACCCTTACCTTTCATTACATCCTTACTAACGGCTATAGTCATTTGTCCCATCGATCTTGCTGTAAAAATGCCATCCTGTGTTTTGCTCATAAAGAAGCCACTGACCTCCCCTCCCCAACCTTTATTAAATTTGAAAACATTTTGTAAGTTACTCATGAAACCCGGGGCAGTTAGTTTAACCTGCGTTCCATTGATCGGTCCTTGAAATTCATTATAAAATCCGTTCATATAAACATTGCTTGTCCACCACTTGGTAATAGGAAAACCTGCCGAAACGCTCAATCCAATTTGTTGCTGTTTAGCAATGTTACCCACTTTTACATAGGTCGTAGTAGTTGCATCATCCTGCTCAAGAAGCTGATTGATGATATCCTTTGTGTTGGTGTAGTTCAAAGTAGTTGTTAAGAAACCCATGAATGTGTGGCTCAGATCGATATTGTGACTGAACTGCGGACGCAGATACGGGTTACCTACCTCGTACGTGTATTTATCGAGAAAGAAATAGAAGGGATTCATATCCTTATAATTAGGCCGCTGAATCCGGCGTCCGTAACTCATGGTCCACTGATTTTTTTCGCTCGCTTTATAACTCAGGAAAGCGGTTGGAAAAAGTTGTGTATAATTCCGGTTGAAAGTTTCGCCTGTTGTAATTTGTTCACCTTTAGCAATGGTATTTTCCAAACGCAGCCCTAATTGCGCACTCCATTTTGCATTGATCTCCTTATTGGCATTTACATAAAGCGCATTGATGTTCTCATTGTATTTAAAATGATTGCTCCTGTCGGTATCTTTAATCCACTCGTTATTTTCCCAGAACATATACAAAGCATTATTATCTGTATTTACGATACTGCTTTTGGCCCCGGCTTCCAGTTTCATTTTATTTTTCAGCGGGTGCACATAATCCACCTTAAAACTATAAATATTGATATTACTAGGAAGACTACCCTCTACAATCTCATCCGGAGCACTTGTTTGACCTGCTTTATCGTAAAAGAAACTCGATAAGAGCTGATCGGAAGTACTTTTATAACCCAGATAATCTACATCTGCACTAATCTCTCTGCCAGTACTGTCAAACTGATGCCTGAAATTCAGGTTTACCCCTCCGTTCTTCCAAAGATTATCCAGTTTGCTAATAGCCTCCATCCGGGTTTGAATATCCCCCATCGGATCTTTGATATAGGTAACGTTATCGCTGGTATATTCAGAAGGATTGTACAAACCGGTCAATACAATACCAAAGGTTGTCTTTTTATTGGCAAAGTAATCTGCCCCCAGCTTAACGGTATGGGTTTGACGGATTTTATTCATCACCGTTTTTTGATCGAACAAACTAACCAATGCTCCGGTATTGGGATTGCTGAATTTCCGGTTGAGATGTAATTCCTGAAAATTTCCGTTATAGTTATAACTGTAGTTTGCAAAAACATTTACCTTATTATGCCGGTAATTCAGGTTCAGGCTGTTGGTACTTCGTGCCCGGTTTCCGGATCCCCCGCCAAGGGTAAGACTCCCGTTGAACCCTCTAGCCTTATTCTTTTTGGTTTTAATATTAATGACCCCTGCATTACCGGCTGCATCAAATTTTGCCGGAGGATTGGTCATAATTTCGAGTTGCTCCAATTGATCGCTTGGCAAACTACGCAACAGATTTACAACATCAGCATTACTTAAATAGGTAGGTTTGCCATCCATCAGGATCAAAACACCATTTTTCCCTTTGAGGCTGATGTTTCCATCTTTGTCCAGCGTAACCCCCGGAGTTCTTTCGAGCACTTCGAGTGCTGTGATCCCCACATTGGCCGGAGAAGCATCTACATTGACCACCATGCGATCAATTTTCTGCTCGAAAACCGGTTTGCGATGCACAACCACCACATTGCCCAATTCCTTAGTGGCTGTTTGCAAATCAAAATCGGGAAGAGTGATATTATTTCCTTCTTTACCAAAGAAGAATACATCGCTATAAGCTGTAGCAAAACCTACGGCAGAAGCACTGATAAAATAGTTCCCGTTCTTATCCGGATTCAATTCAAATGCTCCGTTTGCGGTGGTTACTACAGACCATAAAGCAAGGCTATCAGCCGTAAACAAGGTGATCGTTGCTTTTTCAACAGGCTTTCCTGCCTGTTTTACATTCCCTGAAATGATGTTTTGCTTAGGTTGCGCTTGCATTGCAAAAACGCAAAGGAGTCCCGTCAGGAGGGTAAATACCTTTCTCATGTGTGGTTTTTTGTGTGTGAGTAATTAAATTCAAAACAAAATAATACTATGCAATGCATAGTACAAAGCTATACCATATAAACGGTTGATTTTTTAGTGTGAATGGTTAGTGCCATAGACTAAGTCTTCTTGTATAGATCTATGACAATTGGGACGACGCAGCAGGATAAAAGGTTACTGCCTTAAAAAAATTACGCTTGGGAAAATAGCTTTTGCCCTTCGGGAAAGTATGGCATGTAGGGCGGAAAGGGCCAACAATACTTTTATGGGCATCTCTTATAACCCCTGATAAGGCGTCGTGATGGTAATGGTGCCATAGCTTTTGTTCTTTACTTTTTTTCTTGATAAAAAAAGTAACAAAAAAATCAAGGCACAGCCAAGGCGTTTGCCGCAATGCTTTTCAAAAGATTTTTGGGATTCATAGTTAACAATAAGTTACCGGGGGCGGCACTGCGGCCGGCGGCGTTTCAGACTTTGTTTACAGGCCGCTGTTTTATGGGCAGATGCTGATTTTTTTTAAGCTTGCTCTTTTCCTTGGCCCTAAAGCGCCATTCCACTTGCCTGCTTGCTAACGCTGTGGCCGTACCGGGAGCTCCGGGCGGCGATTACGACTACATTATACCCGTAATTCCTGAGCATTCGATGTGCGACAGCTCGTGGGGACTTTACAAAAAGGAATCCTGAAATAACTGCTCTGAATTTTACATTGCTTACTGAGGTTGAACAACCTGTATCGGGGTAGCTTTTCTCCGGATAAAAATGATAGAGAGACCAATTAATATAAGTATCAGAGAAATAATTTCTGCCTGTGTAATTTCAAGACCGGCCAGTTTATACGTCGTATTTACCCGAATCTTTTCAATTAAAAATCGCTCCAATCCATTAAAAACAAGGTACAATCCAAAAAGCATCCCTGGGGCTTTCAGCCTTTTTCTTAAACCCCATAAAATGCCGAATAGCGTTAATCCCATCAGGGTTTCATAAAAGGGAGTTGGGTAAACGGGCACCGGCAGCGCACTGCACCATTGTCCTTCACAACCAGGCAAGGCCCTGCCCTCGCTCAATACATTGTGCGGATACGTATAAGCAACCGCCCAATCGGGAATCCAGGATGGAGCCTTGAAGGGGGCCTGCAGCACATCTTCTATACTATCCACGCTGTGCACTTCCCGGAAAGACCTTTTATAATAATCCAAATAGTTCGCTACTTCTTCCTGATAGTCATTTCCCACTGCAAGAACGGCCTTTCCCTGTTCGTCAGCTACATAAGCACTGTTTAATATACCCCAGTCGCCATCTCCCGCCACCTGACAACCAATCCGGCCTACAGCATAGGCAAGCATCAATGCGGGTCCAAAAGAATCGGTGAGATGCCAGAGATTGATCCGGTGCTTGCGGGCATAATAAATAATGGCAGCACCTGCACAAATCAATCCCCCGTAAAAGGTGAGTCCGCTGAAGGATAATAAGGAACCGATCGGGTCGGCCATTAACTGATCCCAGTTTTCGAGATTGTGAAAAATCTTTGCACCCCCAAAACCAAAAACAGCCGCCATGATAATGAGATCTCCCACCCTTTCATGCGGCCAGATGCGGATATTCCGGGTTTCCGGTTTGGCCAGTTTTGATTTATTGCCGCTATACCATTTGAATCCGGCAAAAATAGCTGCGATTAAAAGCCCCATAGGGATGCTGCCGGATCCTGACATCAAAAAAGACTGCGGATCACTCAGTGCCTCTTCCTTATTCAGAAAAAATCCGATGAACTTCCAACCTAAAAGGAACCCAAAAAATGCATTCCACATCACTTCGCTCCAGTCGGCGCCTTTACCAACTACAATTTTAGCCACACTAAAATTGAGCCATCCATTAGATTCCCTCCGTTTAAGTTCTGAAGTAAGCGCAATAGCTGCTACAATAAACGCAAGCGCCACCATAAGGCCGAAGGTGTTGACCAACTTCAGACCCTGTAATTCAACACCAAAAACAGCTTTTACAAAAAAGTATAAATTGGGATACATGCATGGATTTTTTTAATGAAAAGGTTGTAAACCAGAGCAAGGTTAGGAAAAAAGCTGCAGGATTTAAGACAAACCTTTACTAAAAAACCTCTCAGGGAATTCCCGAAAGGTTTTTCAAACAGATTTTCGAACCTGCAAATAAATCTTTCACCAGAATGATTCCGGAAAATAATTAGCAATATTCGTTGAAAGCAGCCATCAGATTGCTTGCAATCATTTGAGGAGGACGACCTTCAATCTGATGTCTTTCAACCATATGTACGAGGTTGCCATCTTTAAATAAAGCAATTGCCGGGGAAGATGGCGGATAAGGCAACAGGTACTCTCTTACCTTTTGAATGGCCGATACATCAAAACCGGCAAAGCTTGTGGTCAAATGATCAGGCTTCTTTTCGGCGTTATGAACGGCCATTAATACTCCCGGACGTGCAGAACCTGCACTGCAACCACATACGCTATTGATCATAACGAGAGTGGTTCCCTCTTTTTTCATTTGTACATCTACCTCATCCGGTGTCATCAATTCCTCAAATCCGTATTCGGTTAATTCGGCCTTCATTGGCTCTACTATTTCAGCTGGATACATATATCTGATTTGTTTTACTTATAAATAATGTGCAAAGTTCAGTAAAAGTTCTCAATTCCATCATCATTTCCCAGCCGTAACCGGATTTTGTTTCCACTTTCACAAATGCAATAAGCCATTTTGTCATTAAAGATATATTAAACTGCTATTTTGTCAAAAAAAAAAGAGATACATCATCTCAAAACTGACCAGATGACGCTCTAAATGGCACTGGTATATTACTTGATTTTGTAAAGTCAAAATCATTTATTTAGAAAAACAAAAAAATACAATTATGACACTTCTAAAAGTAAACAATCGCCCCCCAGTAAAAAACTGGAATGGTTTAGTAAATGACCTGTTTCGTGATTTTGAAACGGTGTTACAGCCGCAGGTAGAAAGAAATTTTGCCAGCCCTCTTACCAATGTAGCCGAAACCAGAGATGGCTATCATGTAGAAATCCTCGCTCCCGGTCGTGACAAGGCACTTTTTGAAATAAAAGTAGAAAACAACGAGCTTGTTGTGCGTTATGAGGGATCAACCAAATCGGGAGAAGCCAGGGATGGAGAAAACCCCCTCAACCAGCTCCGCCAGGAATTCACCTTAGGCAACTTTAAACGTAGTTTTGTGCTTGATGAAAAAGTAAACCACGAAGGCATTCAGGCAAAGTATGAAGACGGGCTGCTGAAATTGTACATACCGAAAAAGGAAAATGCCTTACCGGTAAGCCAAACCATTCAAATTCAGTAATCTCTTTACATATTATAAAATAGTAGCAGGTTTGGTTTATAGCCCGTACATATTTTGTACGGGCTTTTTTTATACCTAATTTTGGAGCAATTCTGAAAAGATTCACTTAGAGAGAACCAACCAATCAGTATGAAATTTACCCCATTCTTTGCGGTACTGTTGCTAATGCAAACAGCTTTCGGACAAAGTACAGATTCAAGCATAATTATCATTGATTTCCTTAAAAAAGCAGATTCCATACAAGCAGTGTATCCCCCTGTTTATCAGGATACGGCCCTCCGGATCATGAACCTAAATCCCTATTTTACCATACATGAGGACTCAGTAATTAACTACGATTTGGCCATCAACAAGGAAAGCAAGGATTATTTCTGGTTCATTCAGAAAAGCCCGGTGGGGGTAAGGCTCGACAGAAAAAGTGGTAACCTGACTATCCGGGGTGATAAAGCTCTTTTCAAAACGGGGCGGTTACAATACGATATCCCCTACAGTGTAAGGATAGGAGTGCAAAATTTACACAATCCTACAGATCGCGTGGATACCGCTTTCACCATTTTGTTTTACAGCACCGAGGTAGTGGTTTCAAAGGTAAAGCCTGCTACTTCCGCCCTCATAAACGTAGAGGAAGGCGATTCTGTACAGTTCAGGGTGCTTTGCGATGAGGGCTCTTTTCCGTTGGAACAGATCTCCATGAATACAAGCATGCCCCTTTCTAATTTTATTGCCGTAAAAAAATGTAGCGATGAGTTTAAATGGGTAGTCCCTTTTGGAATTTTCAGGGAAAATGATACGGCAAAGGTAAAATCCGTGATAATTGATTTTATTGGAACAGACAAATTCTATAACAAGGATACCGCTTCCATACGCATCAACATTAGGCCCGGCATCAATTTTTCGGTACGAAATCTTGCGCATAAAAGGATTTCAGATGAATTTGAAAATTATATAAGATACCTCAAATTTCAGTTTTTTCAGGTAAGCGGAAGAGTAAAAAGAACCAAAAAAATCAGAACCACTTTTGATATAAGCAGTTCCACAACTGCATTTGCCGGCACAATCATCTCTACCACCTCCGAAGCAGGATCGAGTGGGGCAAGTTGGGGAAGAATTATGCCAAGTGTAGGCCTGACGCTTGTGCCCATCAAAGAAGCTACGGCACCCAATAATGTTCAGCAACAAAATACAGCAACCCAAATAAGATCCGAAGCTAGAAGGCTTGAATTCTTTTTAGGTGAAAATCAATTAAATGGCGACCGGGATGAGGCAGTACTTGCTAAAATAAAAAGGCTGCAGGATGAATTGAAAAAGGCAAAACTTCAGTTTTTAGACCTCGATCCGGTAGATGCTCAAGATTATATGGATAAGGATATTGATAAGTTTTTTGATGATCCTAAAGTGAACAAGAAATATCGGATTAAAGTGAAATAGGGTTTGCAATACAAGGAAATAAAGGGACATGAAGATTTACAGGGAACAGCATTTAGATATCAAGCGTAATTACACCTCCTATTTATCTTTATAGGGCATCTCTAAACTGATTTGGATGATTCGTTTTATTGAAAAATGAACTGTAAATATGTAGGTTTATTCGGTTGACTTACTATTGCTGACTTAAATCTGCCTGGAAAACCAAGCACTAAGACCATAATCCGGCTACAATAAGGAAATATTAACAGGATTGAATTTTTGTTCCGTTATCTGCTGACGTAAATTTATTGTTCAAAATAAGCGAATACCGATGCAAACCAACCCCCCATTTTTCCAAAGCTATCCTTCCTTGAAATTACAATCTTTATGTACTTTCATAATTTTCCTTACAAGCATGGCTACAGGATACACACAACAACTGAATGATAGCACATTTTCTTTTCAGGAAAACTGGAAATTCAGGGGGATAGCTTTTCAAAAGTCAGACTACTACCTTATGAATAACCGGGCATTTAATGCCACCCTTTTGCAAAGCAAAACCTTGTTTACCTTTAAAAATCGGGTAATAGGGGCAGGCATAGGAAGAGAAGTTGTATTTAATTCAAATTCGGCTTTTGTACCCGGTCAACAAGCTTTCAGGCCAATACAGGGTATGCCGGTTTATCCGCAATTTATACCGGTGTCGGCAAGACCGGGCATATCCATTTTTAACCCCAATACAAATGCTGCAACACTAATACAGTTTGGCGACCTGATGGAAGGCAGGCAGGGCATTAACGGTGGTCAAATTCAACTTGGTAAATCATGGAAAATTTTATAGTCAGCTGTTTAAAAAGAAGGGGTTTAAAAAATTAAAAATCGAAAATGATTGAACTAAAAAGAGGGGATATTACCACCATAGAAGCAGATGCCATTGTAAATGCAGCCAATACCTCCCTACTTGGTGGGGGTGGTGTAGATGGCGCTATTCATCGGGCAGGTGGTAGCAAAATCCTGGAGGCTTGTCAAAAAATAAGAGCAAGACAAGGTGACTGTGGGGTTGGGGAAGCAGTGATTACCACTGCAGGCAATCTTCCTGCAAAATTTGTAATCCATACAGTAGGACCTGTATGGCATGGAGGTAAAAACAATGAGGAACATTTGTTGGAATCGGCTTATAAAAACAGCCTGAAACTAGCCATAGAAATCGATATCCGAACCATCTCCTTTCCAAATATCAGTACCGGTGTTTATAATTTCCCGAAAAGTAAAGCTGCCCATATTGCTCTCAACACAGTAAAAGACTTTTTGAAATCCACAGACAAAATGGATAAGGTAAGCTTCGTTTGCTTTGATGAAGAAAACTATCTTATTTATGATGCATTAATGAAGGGTTAAAGAATCAAATAATAAACATGGGTCCCCCACTTCCAAAAGAATGAAAGGGCCTTCTTTTCAAATATTTTAAAGTTCCGTGCTGCTGAAAAAAAAAGGTACAATAAAATAAAAACCTTGAATTATATTTCCCTTACTTAATAGAAGAACACAATAGTTCGCATTCAGAGTGATGCACTAAAAAAGGCGACTTTACAGGCCGCCTTTTTCTTATTAACAAATAAAATATATCTTACCGGATATACCCGAGCAATTTCAACATACTTTGTGCACTCTGCTCCTTGGCATAAACCCAATCCACCAGTTTACCGTTTTTATCTTCTTCAATAATAATGTGCTTGGGCGAAGGAATCATGCAATGCTTGATGCCACCATACCCGCTGATCTGATCCTGATAAGCGCCTGTATGGAAGAAGCCTACATACAACGGGGTAGTATTGTCCTCCTCCCCGGTAAGCTTTGGTAAAAACACTTCATTGATATGCTCTTCGCTGTCGTAGTAATCATTGCTATCGCAGGTAATACCACCAAGCACTACCCTTTGGTATTCATTTTCCCATTTATTAATGGGAAGCATTAAAAAGCGCTCTCCTATACCCCAGGTATCGGGCAAAGTAGTAATAAAGGAAGAATCGATCATATACCAGATCTCCCGGTCATTCTGCTCCTTCTGACCAATAACACTGTATATATGTGCCATACTCTCCCCTACCGTATAGCTGCCAAACTCTGTATAGATATTGGGCATTGGTACCTTGGCTTTCTTACAGGTCTTTTTCATATTGCCCACAATCTCATTGATCATGAACTGATAATCGTATTCGAATCCAAGAGAGTGTTTGATAGGAAATCCACCGCCAATATTGATGGAATCAAGTTCAGGACAAATTTTCTTTAACTGACAATAGAGGTTGATCACCTTGTTCATCTCACTCCAATAGTAGACATCGTCTTTAATCCCCTTATTCAAAAAGATATGCAGCATTTTCAGCGTAAACTTATCTTCTTTGCCTTCAATATGGTCTACATAAAATTCAAGAATATCTCTTGCCCGGATGCCCAAACGGGAAGTGTAAAAAGGAAAAGAAGGTTCTTCTTCAGCAGCAACGCGGATCCCCACGCTAAAGGGCACTTTTACACCGCGGGTATACGCACTTAGTTCTTCCTTATTATCGAGAATAGGCACCACATTTTTAAACCCGCTATTCAGTAATTTCGAAATCCGGGAGGTATATCCTTTTTGCTTGTAACCGTTGCAAATGATATGGATATCCTTAGTGATCTTCTTTTTTTCATACAGTTTATTGATGATTTCAATATCGTATGCGTAAGAAGTTTCGAGATGAATGCCATGCTTGAGGGCTTCTTCCACTACAAAGGAAAAGTGCGAACTTTTGGTACAATAGCAGTAATTATAAGTGCCTTCATATTTATGCTTTTTAAAAGCATTGGCAAACATCTCTTTGGCTTTATTGATTTGCATCCCGATTTTAGGCAGGTAGCTGAGCTTTAGAGGTGTTCCATACTTTTTAATCAGATATTGTAAGTCCACACCATTAAACTGCAAATAGCCATCTACAACAGAAAATCCTTCCTGAGGAAAATGAAACGTTTGCTGAACTAGATCCTGATATTTGTTTTCTACCGGGTCGGCAAATCTGCGATTCTTCATCGTTTATCTGTAGAAATTTAATGTACAATTATTGGTAAATGTACGTTGTTCACAATAGCTAAAAAGAAAACCGGAAACGATTTTTTCATTTCCGGTTAAAAAGCTAAACATAGTAGCGGGGTAGTTTTATATTACGGACGCAACCAATTGCTTGAAAGAGGCGGGCTCATTCATGGCAAGGTCAGCCAATACTTTACGGTCAAGACCAATACCTGCTTTGGCAAGTTTGTTCATGAAAACGGAATAGGTAAGACCTTCTTCGCGTACAGCTGCATTGATACGGGCAATCCAAAGCGTGCGATACTCGCGCTTTTTAAGTTTGCGGCCTACATAGCTGTAGGTCATACCCTTTTCAACGACGTTTTTGGCTACCGTGTAGACATTTTTACGCTTACCATAAAAACCTTTGGCCTGATCGAGCACTCTTTTACGGCGGGCACGGGAGGCTACGGCATTTTTTGAACGTGGCATATTTATATTTTTTGTTGCTCCGCTTCATTTAAAATAAGGGAGCGCTTTTTAGTAATTGGGATTATTTTAAACGAAGAAGACGCATTACAAAATCGCGGTTGGCAGGAGCTACATAGCCCTTCATGCCCAAAGCACGCTTGCGCTTGGTTGATTTTTTAGTAAGAATGTGTCTTTTGTAACTACGCTGATAAGCGATTTCGCCGGTGCCCGTTAGTTTGAAACGCTTTTTGGCACTTGAATTGGTTTTTACCTTTGGCATGATGCATTAATAATTAATCATGACACCCTACTGGCGCTTCCGAACAGACGGAAAACTTATGGAGCCATTTGGGCAATCTCCCCGGGATTTTCATCCTTTTGGGGGCGCAAAGGTAACTGATTTGTTGATTTATTAAACATTTCCGATACCAAAAATGCAAAAAAAATACCTTTTGCATCTTTTTTAGCAAAAAAGCCTGTATGCAGTGGGCTGCAGGCACTTGATAGTAATCCTATTGCTAACCAAAAGTTCTCCAAATATCGGATACCCTGAGTGTTTTTTGCAGATATGCTTGCTTTTTCAAAAAAAATGCGTGGCTCCGGCTTGTTTTTTTAAAACGGTTTTGTAGCTTACCGCCAAAACGTCAACCATATGATAAAATTCAGGGAATTACGACCCGGCAACCGGGTGATGGTCAACAATGAAGGCAGCTGGATACGTGGCATGGTAACCGCTGTCAATGCTGATGATGGAGGTCAGATTGGCATTGAAACCGGTGTTCAAAAGGCTTGGTATGAAATGGAAGAAGTAAAACCCATTCTACTATCTGATGAAGAACTGATGGAACTTGGTTTTGAAAAAGAAGTGATGGAAAGCGGCAATGTCAAGTACAAATTCGGTCCTTTCCGGGTGCTTACAGGCCCTACCAAGCAGTTTACTGATTTTTTAATGTGGTACCGCGAAGAAAAGTCCCATATCACCTATCCCATGACGGTACACCAATTCCAGAACCGTTACGAAGAAATGGTAAAAATCCCTATCGGATAATATATAACCGGTTTTAATAGAAAAATCCGTCACACGCTTGCACGTATGACGGATTTTGTATGACATATAAAACCTGTATAAATTTAGATTTTCCTGCAAGTATTACAAGCAGAAAACGATAAACGGCAGGGTATTTACAAAAATCAGGCTTTCTTTTTGGCCTTCGGTGCGAAGACAGCGATCATGCGCTTTCCTTCCATTTTGGGCATGCTTTCCAAAGCACCTACTTCTCCCAATCTTTCAGCAAACTTCAGCAATAAAACCTGCCCTCGGTCCTGAAACATAATAGCACGGCCACGGAACTGCACATAGCACTTCACCTTATTTCCTTCTTTTAAAAACTTTTCGGCATGCTTGGCCTTAAAGTCAAAGTCATGATCGTCCGTACCGGGAGTAAAGCGGATTTCTTTTACTTCACTCTGCTTGGCGTTGGCCTTCATTTCTTTTTCCTTCTTCTTCTTTTCGTAAAGGAACTTCTTATAGTCGATCACCTTTACTACAGGTGGGTCAGCGTTTGGAGATATTTCAACAAGGTCTAATTCAAGCCCTTTTGCAATGCGCAATGCATCCTGAGTGGGATATACGCCGGGTTCCACGTTGTCACCAACAAGCCGTACCTGCGGTACCCGTATGCGTTCATTAATTCTGTGTTCAGGCTCTACCTGCCTGAATCTTGGGTTAAAACCCGGTTTTTTTCTTGGGGGAAATGCCATTAATTCTTTTTTGTTATAAATCGGTATACTACACGAAAGTAGTAAATTGTACTATTATTAAATTATTCTTCGTCTTTTCGATCCTCAATTTCTTTTTTCAGCCGGGTTTTTGCTTCTTCAAGGGTAAAAACACCCATATCTCCTTTGCCTTGGCGGCGAAGCGATATGGTTTGACTCTCCAGTTCCTTTTCGCCTACCACCATCATGTAGGTAACGCGCTGCAATTCGGCCTCGCGGATCTTCTTTCCGATCTTTTCATTACGCTCATCGGCAGTTGCCCGAATACCGGATTTACGCAGTTTGGCGGCTACTTCGGCAGCGTACTCAATGTACTTCTCCCCTACCGGCAATACCTTCACCTGCTGTGGATTGAGCCATAAAGGGAGTTTGCCTGCATAGTGCTCGAGCAGAAACCCAATAAATCGCTCATGCGTTCCCAAAGGAGCCCGATGGATGATCAGCGGAGTTTCCGTGGTGTTTTCTGCAGTAGTATACTGCAATTTAAAACTCCGTCCCTGACTGAAATCGACCTGATTTGTAGCAAGCGTAAACTCCCGGCCAATCACACTGAAAATCTGAACGTCAATCTTTGGTCCGTAAAAGGCGGCTTCATCCTGTACCTCAACATAAGGAATCCCCGAATTGATAAGCACTTCCCGAACCATCGCTTCTGTTTCGAGCCATAGTTCAGGGTTGTTCACATATTTAATACCAAGTTTTTCCGGAGCATGCAAACTAAGCCTCATCACATATTTATCAATCCCGAAAATCTTAAAATACTTCAGGTACATATCATTCACCGCTCTGAACTCGGATTCAAATTGCTCTTTGGTACAATAAATATGGGCGTCGTTCATATGCAAACAACGAACCCGCATGAGACCGAAAAGCTCACCGCTTTGCTCGTAGCGGTACACGGTACCATATTCGGCTAACCGATAGGGCAAATCGCGGTAACTCTTAGGTTCCGCTGCGAAAATCTTATGGTGGTGCGGACAATTCATGGATTTGAGGTAGTATTTCTCCCCATCAAGCTCCATAGGCGGATACATGCTATCTGCATAATAAGGCAGGTGTCCGCTTGTAATATACATGCTTTCCTTGGCAATATGCGGGGTCACCACCCGGTGGTATCCGGCATCCGATTCGGTTTCCTTAGCAAGTTTTTCAAGTTCCTCAATAATTACTGTTCCATTAGGCAACCACATGATAAGGCCGGGGCCTACATCATCATCCTGAGTATAAATACTGAGATCTTTGGCCAACTTGCGATGATCCCGCTTTTTGGCTTCTTCAAGCAACGCGAGGTATTCATCAAGCTCTTTTTGATTGGGGAAACTCACACCATATAAACGGGTGAGCATCTTATTTTTCTCATCGCTCTTCCAGTAAGCGCCGGCAATATTGGTTAATTTAAAAGCCTTGATAAGACCCGTATGCGGAATATGAGGTCCCCGGCACAGATCTGTAAATCTCCCCTGCTCATAGAAGGTAATTTCTCCATCCTGCAACCCCTGCAGGAGATCAAGCTTGTACTCATCACCTTTCTCCTGAAAATAAGACAAAGCTTCTGCTTTCGGGATTTCGCGACGGAGAAAAGGAGATTTCTGTCCGGCAAGCTCTTTCATTTTTTTCTCAATTGCCGTCAGATCTTCTTCGGTAATTTTCCGGTCTCCGAGATCCATATCGTAGTAAAAACCCCTTTCTACCGAAGGCCCTACCCAGAATTTCACCCCGGGAAAAAGAGCTTCAACAGCCTCTGCCATTAAGTGAGCCGTGCTATGCCAAAAGGTATTTCTACCATCCGTATCTTCCCATTTCAGAAACTGAATTTCAGCGTCTTTTTGGATGGGGCGGGTAAGATCCCATACCTCCCCATCTACCTTAGACACCAAAATATTTCGAGCCAAACCTTCAGATATAGACTTAGCGATATCGAGCGAGGAGACGCCTTTTTCGTAGCTGCGTACCTGACCATCCGGAAAACTTATTTGAATACTCATCCTGTTTTTATTCCTTTTTCAAAAGTTGAAGGAGTGCAAAATTAACAAACTATTACCCCCGAAAAAATCTTATTGGGTGCTTAAGGGTTTAATTTTATTTTTTTGTGATATTATTTGTCAAATGAGCAGAGTTTATTTAGTCTTTGGTTTTCTTTTACTTTCATTCGTTCCCATTTGCTCCTCCGCACAGAACCTTACAGGTATTTGGCGGGGTTCCTTTTTCAATCCTACTGATATAGCGATGGGGGGCACCAAATATCGTTACGAAGTTCAGATCAATAACAAAGGCCGCGAGGTGGAAGGGGTTACTTATTCCTATCAAACGACCCGGTTTTATGGAAAAGCATCGCTTGTAGGGATGTGGTCTCCTACGTCAAAAAACTTCACCCTGAAAGAGGACCGGATGCTTGATCTGAAGATCGAAGGAGGGGGTGATGGCTGTTTAATGACTTGCTATCTCGTATATAAAAAGGAAGGCGGCAAAGAATATCTTGAAGGAACCTACAGCAGTTACAACATGAATCAACGCAATGCAAGCTGTGGTGGAGGACGTGTTTTTCTGGAAAAAGTACCGGATACCGATTTCGAACTCGAAGACTTTTTGGTTAAAAAAGGAGGACCATCAAAAAAGGGAGTAAAGCCAGGTCAGGAAGATTTTGTGGTGAAAAAGACAGCACCCGTAAAAAAGCCGACCCCAAAGCCAACTCCGAAACCCACTCCAAAACCCGCTCCAAAACCGGAACCTCCGGTAGCTACCAAAAAATTACCCCCTGTGCCTGAAAAAGAGGAAACGGTGAAAAAGGAACCGGAAGTAAAAGCACCGGTAAAACCTAAGCAATTACCTCCTGCCCCACCTATTTTAAAGTTGCGGGAAAACGAATTGTTCAAGACCATTGAAACAAGCGAATCGGAAATAGAAATCACTTTTTACGATAACGGCGAAATAGACGGAGATACAATCAGCGTTTACAATAACAACCGCCTGATAGCCCGTGCACAAGGATTAAGCGCCAAACCGATTGTAATCATGGTTACCCTCAGTGATGACGATGCAGAGCAGGACGTGATTATGGTGGCCGAAAATCTGGGACGAATCCCACCGAATACCGCTTTAATGATTGTGAAAGCCGGGAATCAGCGCTATACGCTAAACCTGACAAGTACCGAACAAAAGAATGCAATGGTTCGGTTCAGGTATAAGAAAACCCCATGACGGGGTGTATGGTCGGTGTATGACAAACCACTTCTGATGTTGTGAGAAACACAAACCCTGGCTGCCTGAGGGTGAAACACATTCCAGGGCGATGCGGTAAACCAATGGTTTTCTACTTTGCAGATCTTGAGCATGATCATGAACTGCCCCTCTTTTTTTTAGGTTCAGTAAACAGGATCTCTTGGAAGCTATAGTATTGGTATTTATCATTATAATCCGGATTCGCGGCTAACCAACCCAGATTAGGGATAGCCATCCCGCTATTATTTAAGCAACCCTTTTATCTGCGCATCTGCATTTTCAATTTCCCCCATATACACCACCTCGCCGTTTGCATTGAGTAAAACCACCGTTGGATATACATATACTCCAAATGCATCCATACCTTCCTGTGTGCCGGCAAGTACCGGAAAATGATGTCCTTTCTCTTCGATAGCTGTAAACAAACGACCCGGCTTATCCTGCTTCATCGGCCGGTTTACTGCATAAATCACCACACGAGGGTCTTTCTGATACTTGAGATAAAGCGCTTCGAGCTCCGGAAATTTTACCCAACATGGCGGACAACCGATAAACCAGAAATCAAATAGCACTACTTTTCCCTTTTCAGTTTCATTGGTGAGTACCTGTCCTTCTTTATTTTTAAAGGCAAAAGGAATGGTTTCAACTTTTTCCACTTCCCCATAAAAATTACCGAACTCAATTTTATGCACCCACAAGGAATAAAGATTTAGCAATAACGCAAGCGGAAAAACAAAAAGGACAGCAGGCGCTATAAAACGGCTTTTTGGCTGAGCATAAAGCCAGAATACACCGGATAAAAATCCAAGGACAGCACTAAGAACCAAAGGCAGTATTTTATAAAAAAACTTTATGCTTGGCACCCGCAGGTACACCGCAACCGCCATCCCCATAATCAGGAACCCATAGACAAACCATTTTTTGTGGGTATTCCATAGCAGGAAAGCCGGCAGAAAAAACAGGAGAAATGCAACAATCGCCCCTAAACCCCACAATTCCTGCTCAACTGCAACCTGCAACGAAATCCTGATAGCTAAAAAACCGGCAAGTCCAAAGCAGACTGTCGTAAATCCTGTTTTAAAATATTTATTCATGAAGAAAGTATATTTTATCAGGGATTATTTTTATTTATTATTCAATAACAAAGAAAAATTCCCCAAATTTCCCAACCCAACATGTGATGTTGTTTTTGACTACTGATAAACACTCCTACCCATTTCCATAAAAAGAAACCTCCATAAAGTTCCCTTCAATCTCAAACAGACATAAAAGTCAGATGAATTAAAAAGACCGTCCATCTGCCGGTAATGCAATAGAAAAACGGATTACCCCCTTTCCGTTTGAGGTGACGTGACCAAGCAGAAAAAAAGCAATATTAGAAATAAAATACAAATTTGCCTTTGTATAAATTTCCAATGGCTTCCCATAATAAACAGTACGAATGAAAGGATTGGAAGAAGTCGATCCCTATTGGCATCTACCGCAGACGCCTTATTATTTGAGATGAGATCCCTACCTGACCAATCGCGACATATGGCAAGGGAGGATTTCTGCGGAACTAGGAACGAAAATGGGTGCAAAAGGGTAAAGCAACCATTCAGACATCTAATGGAAGGTTGTCGACTTTTTAAATGTATCATGCCAAAATGGCAACCTTCATCAAAAAAAGCGCTTGCTTATTACACATTCTGCATACTACTTAATGGGTCTTTTTAAATCTATAAGGCAGAAAGCAGAGGTAGGCTTTTATTTTTCCCTATTTTCACATTCATTACTATTGTTTTAATTATGGCAATAAAAATCGTAATCTGTGATGACCACCAGATTATACTTGAAAGTTTGGAGCTCTTGATTTCTACTATGGAAAATATGGAGGTGGTAGCTACTTTTCAGGATGCCAGCCTGGTAGGTGAATATTTGGCAAACCATGAAGCAGATGTACTCATAACCGACTTAACGATGCCTGTAATGAACGGTGTTGAGCTAACCCTGAGAATCAGAGAAGATAACAAGACCGTTAAAATACTGATGCTGACAGTAGAAGAAGATCACCAATCTATAAGAGAGGCATTTAATGCCGGCATATCGGGATATGTCCTGAAAAGGGCCGGACGAACAGAGTTGGAAGGCGCAATAACGACCATCTATAACGGTCAGAAATATTTCAGCAATGCAGTACTGAATGAATTGATGAACCCTACAGGAACAGATGACGAAGAAAGCTACCCACCTACTCATCTTACCCCGCGGGAACTTGAAATTGTAAAGTTGATTGCACAGGAATTCTCCAGCAATGAAATTGCAAAATTATTATTTTTGAGTCCCGGAACCATTGAAACCCATCGGCATAACATTATAAAAAAGCTGCAGGTAAAAAACTCAATCGGCATCATAAAATTTGCCTTACGAAATAACCTTATTTGAGGGTACTGAAATTCGAATACTTGCCCCTCCATCATTTCCTTTATTTTGTATAATCACTTTCCCAGCCAAAGCATGCGTTCGATTTTTAATGTTTTGGAGACCAATACCCCCACTAACCAACTTTTCGGGCATACCCTGTCCATTGTCTTCCACCCTTAATTCAATGGATCCTTTTTCCTGCGGTTGAAAATAAATATTTGCATGCGTAGCTTTGGAATGCTTTATAACATTGTTTACCAACTCTAAACAGATATTGTAAAGCTGATGATTAACCTTTTCGGGCAACAAATTGGTAACGCTAAAATGTAAGGTAAAATGAACTTTACTACTTTCATTCAATTTAGCAACTAAAAGGGTGAATGCCCCCTTCAAATCGTTATGTTCGAGAGCAACCGGTAGCAACAGATGCGATATAAGTCTTAAATCGCGGTATAAATCATCGGTCATCTGCAACAACTTCGTGTATATTTTTTTATTGGGTTCCTGAAGTAAATTTACCTGCATAGCTTCAAGATACCATTTAATGGCAGCTAATTGCGTATTTAAATTATCGTGAAGTTCAGCTGCCAATCGCTTTCTTTCCATTTTCTGACCGGTATACAATGCTTTTTCTATTTCTGCATTTTTTTGATTCAGTTCCTTGTTTTTAGTCCGGAGTTTTTTGTTACTTACAAAAATATAGCTGCCAATGGCTATTGAAATAATGAGCAGGGCTAACAGAAAGTATTGGGTTTGTTTTAGTTTTTGTTGTCTCGCTATTTGTAATTGCAATTGGGTAGCCTGATCCTTTTTCTCAAAATCATAAGTGAGGGTTGCCGAAAGAACCCGTTGATTGGTTTCGTCATTAACGAGCGTATCAGACCAGTTTTTAAAGCCTTTAAAATTTTGCAGAGCAAGCTGGTAATTCCCGGTGGCCTGGTAGGCTTCTGCCAATACTTTGTAATAGGCCGCCAGTTCTTCTGCAAGGTATACTTCAGTATTCAGCAAAGTATCCCGTCCGACTGACGCATAACTGATGGCTTTGTTGTACTCCAATTTTTGTAAATATATTTTAGCAAAGTTTATTTGCGTATAATGAAAAAAAGCTTCTTCAATCCCAATTTGTGACTGGTACAGGCTATCGGCATATTGATTCAGCCTCAAAGCCGAATCCAATCTGTTTTGATATATATAAATTTCAGCTATTCTTGCATAAATATTGGTTGAAATATTAATGGCACCGGCATTGCTGAACAACAAAGCAGCCCGCTGATAATGCACAATTGCTTTTTCATATTCCTTTTGTTCTTTATATATAAATCCCCTTTGGTTATCAATAAAAGCCAGTACACGCTGATCATTTAACTTTTCTGCATTTGCTTTGGCCTCATTAAAAATCTCAAGGGCTTTGTCATACATTTTCAAATTCATATACATCACGCCCAGATTAGGGAGTGTAGCTCTTAGTGATTTGAGGTCACCTGTACTTTCCTGAAGTACTCTTGCTTTTTGAAGATAATCTACGGCAGCAGAATATTTTCCTTCGCTGGCTTCCAAAGAAGCCAACTCGCTATAGACAGATCCCTCCATAGATTTATCGCCTGTTTTCTTAAATAATTCTCTGGCTTTATCATAAAGAAGCGGAATGGTGTCATTGTATTCATAAAACCCCATCGAATAGATCTGTGCCCGTCTGAAATGACTCATAGCCTCAATCCAATCATCCTTTTGTTTATAAGCAATTTGGTAAGCTGTATCGAGCTGTCTGTGTGCACCATCTACATCCTCCAAATGCTCCAGTTCCATCCGAACAAGCTGCAGTCGGGCCTTAGCTTCGCCAAGGAAAAAATTTATTTTTCCTGATTCAGAAATAGCCTTTTTGTGGAAGGATATAGCCATGGAATCTTCCCCATTTTTCCAATAAGCCATGCCAAGCTCATTCAGCGTATTCATTCGATTAATATCTTTTGTGGATTTACTTTTTACAATGGCAAGCATAGAATCTATGGGGCTTCCCTGTCCATAAACCTGCACAGACACTGCAAGCAGAAATCCTATAAAACACTTATTCAATTTCATACACTTGCATTTATCAATAATTACAGCACACTATTGCACAGCGAACCTTTGTAATTGCGAAATGGATCGATAATAGTTTAAACCCTTGTGGGAAACAATCATATAACCCAAAAAGAAAATACAGAAAGTTAGAAACGCCTTTCGGAGATGCATACCCAAAACAATGCGATCAAGGCTGATCATATCAGAAAGGGGAATTAAAAACTAAAAGTAGGGGGAATTATCCCAAGATCCCAAGTTACTTGCTAAAATTACAGGTTTCCATATAGGCAAATTACAGCCATCCCTGTATTGGTAAGCTTGGCTTGATATTCCATTTTTGTAAGAATAAATAACAAGTCCTTATTTGGGAGTAAGGAGAACAATTAATTGAGTTTCCCATAAAATGATATACCATGAAAAAAGCTATCCAATTTATTTTTTTATTTACATTGATAACAACCTATGGCGCCTTTGCACAGCCCTATAGTTCGTTTGAACTTGCCAGGGAATTACCAGCAAATACGCCCATTGATGGCAATGTATGTAATACCAACGATTATTATTTCAAAACTCAAACCCCTGATAATGGCACGCTTGCTATTGGGGTAAATGCTACCAATTCCGGCCCATCAGGGAATGGGTACTTGTATGTATATGTGTATGACGGCCGTAAATTCAGCGGCACGCTTACTGCAGGCTATATTGGAAGCTCCTCCATATCTCCGGGAAATACCACCACCGACACCCTCAGAATAACCGGACTATTAGCAGATTCTGTTTTTATCCGAGTTACAACAAACAGGTGTTTTGATTTTACCATTGGATACGCAATGGAACAAGTGCCAGCCATTGATGTGGAGCCGAATAATACGATTGGTGAAGCGACCCCATTTGCTGTTTCAGACACAAAATCGGGTAATATTGAATACAGGAAAAACGGAGTCAGTGATGCAAATGATTACTACTACACTGTGCTTCCGGACAATGGAACCCTGAATATAGCACTATCCGGCAAAAATCAAAGCAATAGAAATGGTTATATATACATGTATGGGTACGACAGACGCAAATTGAGCGGGCAAATCGTAGCAGGGTACGTTGATGGTAAAACATCGGTTCAGCCCGACGCAGAAGTAATAGGAACCTTCACCCTGAAAGGAAGGGCAAAGGATACTGTTTATTTCAGAATAACCGCAAGCCAATCGTTTGAATATAATTTGAGTTACTCAATAACAGATATACCGGTCAGTGACCCTGAACCAAACGATGATTTTATGACTGCTGTGCAGATGGCTTCGCAGGAAACGCAGCAAGGCATTATTGGATATTATAAAAATGGCACTGAAGACCAAAGTGATTATTATGCTACAAAATTACCCGCTGATGGTGCTATAAAATTATATGTAACAGGCAAAAATACAGATAGCAAAAATGGATACATGTATATATATGGCTATGATAAACGCAAAGCGAGCGGACAGTTATTTGCAGTTTATGCTGGCAAGAAGAGCTCTTTTGCTCCAGGGGCAGAAATTAAAGATACCATTACGGTTTACGGTCAATTGATAGACTCCTTTTATTTTAGAATTATATCGAGTGCTGCGTTTACCTATAGCATAAGCTATGATATATCGCAGGAAGAACAAAGTGAAGATGAAGAGCCCAATAACACCTATGAAGATGCCAATGAGCTTTTGCCGGGCTTTGGCGGTATAGGCCGTATTGGATATACAGCAGGAGGAGTAACAGATGACAACGACTATTTTAAAGCCCAATTACCAGCTATAGGCACGCTCCGGGTTATAGTAGAAGGAACCAATAAAGGAAACGCAAACGGGTATATGTACCTGTACATATATGACAACCGGAAAGCCAGCGGTCCATTGGCTGCAGGTTATGTGTTTAGTTCCTCCGTAACACCCGAAACTACCGTACGGGATACCTTTTATGTAACCGGCAGGTTGGATGAATTGCATTATTTGCGGATGACTTCCTCAAGATCTTTTAATTATACCATACAGTACGACGTAGTAAATGCACCGGCTGTAGATGCAGAACAGAATAACACCGTTGCCACCGCTTTATCCATTGCAGAAAACGAAGTGAAGGAAGGCAATATAGGCTACTTTGCAAGTGGCGTGGAAGACCTAAGCGATTATTATCGATTGGAACTTGCGCAAAACAGCACCTTGAAATTGATAATAAAAGGGGTTAATAATGGAAATGCAAATGGCTATATTTATACTTATGTATATGATAGCCGTGGCCTGAGCGGAAGTCTTACAGCTGACTATATACAAGGTTCAAGCAATGCACCGGGAGCGAATATCGGGGACACCCTAACCCTGAAAGGAAGAGCCGCAGGCACCTATTATGTTCGTATTACCTCAAGCAGGGCATTTGGCTATTCGGTGCAATACATTGCTGAGGATTTGATCCCTCAGGATGTGGAACCCAATAATATGATT
>JBGSNV010000103.1:0-10040 GCA_041739485.1 Chitinophagaceae bacterium | reverse complement strand
GGCAGGTAAGGGCCGACGAAATAGAAGGTAAACCGGTGCAGGCGATTGAATACACTACCTATGAAGAAATGGCCTTGGAGAAAATGCATGAAATTCGTGAGGATATTTTTGCCAAATACCCGCTCACCTGTCTGCATGTGCATCATAGCCTTGGTGCTGTACCTGTAGGCGAAATTTGTTTGTTTGTATTTACCTCTTCTGCCCATCGGAAGCCGGCAATTGAAGCCTGCAACGAATTGGTAGAAAGGATCAAAGCCGAGCTACCGGTTTGGGGAAAGGAATTATTCACCGACGGCCATCAGTGGAAGGTAAATCAGTAAGTTTTCCTATAAAAGTTTTGTGGGTAAATGAATCACTCAAGGAACTTGAGCCCCTTTTTTAGGCAACAGATTAATAGCACCACTTCTTATTGCTTGTTAAAGTGTCCGTTATAGTCATTGATTCCATCTCATTTTTCTTTTTTTGTCATTTATGTAAATAATTTACATAAATGAATGTTTAAATAGTATTTTCAGGTCGAAAATGTCTTAAATTTGTGAAAATGTCTCAAATATGCTAATTTATTTCAAAGTTGGGAATTATAAATCAATAAAGGATCCAATTATCTTGAACTTTATTCCTGGTTCGATAAATGAACATGAAAGTTCAAATGTGATCCAAAATGATAAAATCCCTCTCTTGAAATCGATATTGTTATATGGGCATAATGCTAGCGGTAAATCAAAAATTTTGGATGCCTTCGTATATTTAGTATGGTTTATAAATAATTCAGCAACTGACAAGCAAAGTAATGAGCAAATATATGTGGAGCCTTTTGAATTTTATGAGTCAACGGCCGGGCAACCTAGTTTTTTTGAAATTTCTTTTATAATCGGAAAGATGAAATACAGGTATGGTTTTGAGGCTGATAAAGATTCAATACATAAAGAATGGCTTTTAGAATCAAAGTCATTAAAAGATTCTAAAGAGTACCCGGTATTTTTAAGAATAAAGCAACGTTTTGAGGTTGATGTTAAAAGGTTTGAAAATTCAGAGAATTTGGATAAACGTACTAGAAAAAATGCGCTGTTTTTATCTGTAGCTTCTCAATGGAATGTTTCTAAAGCTCAAAATATTGATGAATGGGTTGGAAGCATTTTCACTGTTCAAGGTATGGCTGATGATAAGTATAGAAATTTGACAATTGATTTATTAAAAGAAAAAAAATACACTAATCTAATCAATAGCTTTATCAAAAAAGCTGATTTGGGAATAAGTGCTGTTGATGTTGTTGATATTCCGATTCAATTCGAAGATATCATTAAAAAAGTCCCGGAAAAATTAAAAGGTATTTTTAAAGAAGACTTTAAAGAAAGGTCTGAAAAATCGGTTTTTACCATTCATAACAAATACAATGATCAAAATGAAATGGTTGGAACGGTTTCTTTATTAATGGATAAATCAGAATCGGAAGGTACCCGGAAGTACTTCAATATAATAGGACTTTTAATAACGGCATTGGTAGAAGGCAGGGTGGTAATTATTGATGAATTTGATGCGAGATTGCATACGCTGTTAACAAAAGCAATTTTAAAGCTATTTAATTCTTCTATTATTAAATCTAATGCACAACTTTTAGTAGCAAGTCATGATACAGCACTTTTAGATAGAGAGTTATTACGTAGAGATCAAATATATTTCATAGAAAAGGATAACTATGGTGCTTCAAAAGCAATTTCCTTAGTAGAATATAAGCCAAGAAAAGACACACAATATGATAAGAATTATTTGGACGGAAAATATGGAGCAATCCCATTTATTGAAGACCTTGAAAATTTAATTCTTAATGGGAAAAGCTAAAGCAAAGAATGAAAGTTTTGAAGACTTTTTGAATGAATTTAAAAGTAAAGCTGTTGTTGCTAAGCCTGTTGCAACAATTGAAGAAAGAAAATATTTTCTGATTGTTTGTGAAGGTGAAAGGACTGAGCCAAATTATTTTAACTATTTTAAAAATTTCTTACCGAAACATTTGATTGAAGCGATTCATGTAGAAGGACAGGGTGATAACACTATTCATATCGTAAATAGAGCCATTGAGTTAAGGGATAAAAGAAAAGATAATATTTTACTTCCTGACTATGATGAGGTTTGGGCTGTATATGATAAAGATGATTTCCCGGCTACCAGATTCAACTCAGCTGTTAGTTTGGCAAAGAGGCATAATATAGAAAGCGGGCATTCCAATCAATCGTTTGAACTTTGGTATATTTTGCATTTTCAATTTTTGCAGACTGCACTTCATAGAAGCGTCTATATTTCAACACTTTCTGGAATATTAAAATTCAAGTACGAGAAAAATGATTTGAATGCTGTTAAGGCTGTTTTTGAAAAAGGCAATGTTAAGCGAGCTATTACTTGGGCGAAAGCTTTAGAAGCAATGCATCTTGGAACAACCCCAGAAAGTTCTTGTCCTTATACGAGAGTTTATGTTTTAGTTGAACGACTTTTAAGGCATACTAAGCATGAGGTCAATCCACTCAATCCACACAATTAACTTATTCCTCCAATCCATACAATTAACTTAATCAACACAATCCACATAATCAACTTTTTCCTCTCATGGTCAACATAACACACAAGTCTACCACATTACGCCAAGCCATAGCCGTAGCAACAGTAAGGGTATCCAGGCAGGAAACCATCGATGCCATTGTAAACAGGCAGGTTCCTAAAGGGGATGTGTTCGAATTCAGTCGGGCAGCGGGTTTGTTTGGGGTAAAAAGAACCCATGAGATGATTCCGGATTGTCATCCATTGCCGGTTGAATATACAGCCATTACCCACGAAATAAACGGATTGGATATTCTTATAAAAGTAGAAGTGCATACCGTGTACAAAACCGGCGTTGAAGTGGAAGCCATGCATGGCGCATCGGTGGTGGCGCTTACCATGTATGACATGCTTAAACCGATTGATAAAGAAATTGAAATATGCAATATCCGCCTCGAGAAAAAGAAAGGGGGAAAAAGCGATATCAAGTATGAATACCCCGATACGGTTTCCTGCGCCGTCATTACCTGCAGTGATAGTGTAAGTAAGGGATTGAATCCGGATAAGAGCGGCGATGTAATTGCTCAACGACTCGAAAAATACGGGTTGAAAGCCGGCATCCGCAAAGCGATTGCCGATGAGTTTGACCTGATACAAGCTATGGCAAAACAACTCATTGAAGAAGGTTGCCAATTGATCCTTTTTACCGGAGGTACCGGATTGTCCCCACGGGATGTAACGCCGGATGCCGTTTCTCCACTTATTGAAAGGGATGTACCCGGATTAATGGAAGCAGCAAGAAATTACGGGCAGCAGCGCACCCCCTACGCCATGTTGAGTCGCGGGGTGGCGGGCTTTGCCAAAGATTCGCTGCTCATTACTTTACCGGGTAGTCCTCGTGGGGCAGAAGAAACGATGGATGCTGTGTTTCCTTACATCCTGCATGTTTTTCGGGTGAAGGAGGGCGTACGGCATAATTGATTTGCCTTAGACCTATGTGAAGATTTTTGAAAATATATTGAAAGGACGCATTGATTTTGAATCACTTAGCAAGGCAAGTTTCCCTTCGAATGGGAGGGGGCGTGCCGGCAAAATCTGACCCTACATACAAAAGTACCCTTCCCTCATGCTTATACCCGCAAGGATTCCCGTAAGCCTATTACGGTGGATTTTCTTGTCAAAAAAAATCTTACGAAAATTGGTCAGGGCAAAAAATAAAGAGGACATTTTGTACGTTTATCGAAATTATAAACCATTAACAAAATTAATACGGCAATATGAAGAGGTTGTTTTTTACCCTTTTGTTCCCTTGCATCTCTTTTATTTCTTTCGGACAGGTTGAAGAAGACAATAACGTTGTTATTAGTCAGTGCGTCCGCTCCTTTACATTTGTAAAAGGCAATCCTGAGCATCCCGTGCAGATTAAAGAGAAATCAGAGCGCACTTATTATTGCAATAACTACAGAGCAAATACTACTGTGGTAGAGTTTTACAGCGATGTAGAAACGATTGATGAGGTGGACATAGAAGTGAGTGGCAAAAAGAAGCATGGTATTGTGCCAAAGTACGATTACTATAATGCTGAGGGTATTTTTTACTCAGATGCCCGGGTTTGCTATTTCGAACTGCCGCTTGAAAAGAAGGGGGCATTCTCCCAGGTAAATATTAATAAAACCGTACTGGATCCTAAGTATTTTACACAGATATTTTTTGCTGATGATAAAATAATGGAGGATCAAAAGATAAGTATCAGTATTCCCTCCTGGATGGAGGTAGAGATAAAAGAACACAACCTTCAGGCGTACAACGTTGTAAAATCTAAGCGGGAGGAAGGAGGCAATACCATTTATAATTACACCCTGAAAAATACGCCTTCGCTTCGGAAAGAAAGAGCGGCACCTGGTTTCTCCTATTATGCACCTCATATCATGGTGCTGTGTAAATCTGCCAAGCCGCAGGGGGAAACTTTCACGTACTTTAAAACGCTGGCAGATCAGTATGGCTGGTACCGAAGCCTGGTAAAACAGATTGGTAACGATGAGGCATTGGTAAAACAAAAGGCCAATGAAATCGTTGGCGGCCTTACCAATGAAGAAGATAAAGTAAAAGCGATTTACAGGTGGGTTCAGGATAACATCCGATACATTGCTTTTGAAAATGGTATCGCCGGATTTAAACCTGAAAAGGCGCAGGAAGTATTGAAGAAAAAATACGGTGATTGTAAGGGGATGGCTAATCTGTTAACAGAGATGTTACGGTCTCAAAAAATTGATGCCCGCAGGTGTTGGATAGGCACCCGCCAAATTGCCTATGATTACTCTACGCCCTCCCTGTCGGTTGACAATCACATGATTGCAGCATGGATCAATCAAGGTAAACCTGTTTTTTTAGATGCCACTGAAAAGTACATTGGATTTGGGGAAGTGGCTGAGCGTATTCAGGGAAGGCAAACTTTAATTGAGAATGAAGAACAGTATTTGCTCCAAAATGTACCGGTAGCCACCTATGAACAAAATACAGCTACCGAAGTCCGCAAACTTACTGTAGAAGGGAATAGCCTGAAAGGACATGTGATACAATCATGGAAAGGCGAAAATAAAGTGTGGATGCTTACCCAATTGTTCGATATAAAACAGGACAAACAAGAAATGGCACTCAGGCAATTTCTGGCAGAGGGTAAAACCAATTTTGAAATTACCAACCTCAGCACTGCAAACCTGGATAATTACAATGTAGACCTTAAAGTAGAGTACGACGTGGTATGGAAGGATGCAATCTCTGTTTTTGGTAAAGAAACGTACCTGGAAATAAACAACCGCCGTTCGCTGGAAGCGATGATGATTGATACGAGTAAAAGAAAATTACCCTACTGGTTTTATTTTAAAGAGCATCAGGTTTTTGAGACAGAGCTTAGCTATCCCGGCAATCTCTCACCAACACATATCCCTGAAAAAATGACCCTTGTACGACCCGGATATAGCTTCAAGGGAATCATTACCAACACTCCGGGGAAATTGGTGTATCGCTGTGAAGTTATCATTAACCAAACAGAGTTAAAGCAACCCCAATTTGAAGAATGGAATAATGATATAAAACAATTGAATGAATTTTATAACCAACAAGTCGTATTAACTTCAAAATAATCAACCTGACATGAAGCCGATTTATCATTTAATCATTGTGGTAACATTTCTTATACCCTATTTAAGTATTGCCCAAACGAAAGCAGAGGATACCTACCGAAAAGAGTCTGAAAGTTTGCGAAAAGAAATATGGGGCTGGGATAGTAAGAAGTTTAAAGCAGGTGAAGTTTCCGAAACTTTTAAAAATCAATCCAAAGTTATTCTGGCACATCATACGGAACTTGTTGCTGAAATTAAATCCAAAACTGTTTTTTTAGGACCATTCCCAACGAGAGATAAGGATCAATTAATTATTGAGATTGTACGGGAAATGATTCAACTGAATGATAAGAGTGCAGTAGATGAATTCTCAGAACTTAGTTTTACAAAGTTTCAAAAGTCAAGTGGTTTTTCAGGCAGCGATTTATCAACGACTTATCTTGGGGTTCGGATATTAAAACCTGATGGTAGTATTAAAGAAGTAAATGCTGATGAAGTAGTGCTTACAAAAGATGAAAGGAATGAAAAAAAAGCCCGACTTGCTGTTCCTGATTTACAACAAGGAGATATTATCGATTATTTTTATGCCTCCTCTCAAAAGATAAGTAATAATTTAAGTGAGAAAAAATATCAGATTATTTTATTTGATGAAGCTCCTATACTTAACTACACTTTCCATGCATCATTGGAAAAAAAATATGCTGTTGAATACCGGAGTTATAATGGTGCCCCCAAATTGGAAGTTGAAAAAAGTGATGATAACAGGATTATTATCAATATTGAAAAAAAGAATATACCACCAATAGAATCGGCACTATGGGTAGCACCTGCACAGCAATTACCTTTTATTCGATTAAATATTTCACAAGGTGTCAGTAGGTATGAAGGCAGTCGAATGGGAAGAGGAAGACCTGGTGAGATAACAGAGAATAAAGACAATGAAGCTGTAATGAAAGATAAAGGTAAAGACTTATCTTCTGATTACTATTATGGATATTGGATGAAAGATGGTAAAATGCAATATGATAAGATTGAAATTCTTGCTAAACAAAAGGCCAAACAACAGGGACTGGATTTCAAGCAAATGAATGATGAAGATAAATTAGCATTACTTTTCTATACTTTTCGATTTAATAATTTGATAAACTTTGATATTAATAAGCTGGAACGCACCTTGAACAGCGGTTATTATAATTTTAATGGATTGGGTTTTCCCATGTACTGTTTGGCAAAGGCTGCAAAACTGGAGTCTGCTATTTTAGTTGCACCCCCAAGAAGTGGTTTTAGAATCAATGAGATCATGGACGAAGAGGACCTTTCATCATATGCCTATCTGCCCGGCAGCAATAAATTCTTTTATTTTAATTCCATTTTTGATAGTCCTTTTTCCGTACCGGATGATTTTGAAGGAGTAAAGAAATCAGTCAGTGTAACCTTTCGTCATCCTGCAATGGCCGCCCCGATTTATAATTTGACTGATCAAGGGGATGGAATTTCAGTGCCTGTTTCAACAGCTGATAAAAATGCACATCTTGAAACCCTGACGCTCAGTATTTCCCCGAATTTAAGCAACCTGAATGTCAAACGAAAAACCGTGGTAAAGGGTTTTATGAAAGTGGATTTACAGCGCCGCCTGATTTTATATGAAGATTTTTATGAGTACGAACGGAAAGCCTTGAAGGATGAGAAAAGTCTTATAGAAACACTTGGAGACGATAAAAAGTCAAAGAAATATGTGGATGAAGTAAAAAATGCTTTTGCAGAAGCCAGAAAAATGCAAAAGGATCATTTTGAAACTGAGGCCAAAAGTTGGTTTAATCAGGAAATCACGGAAATGAAGAATTTTAAGGTGGATAATTTAGGAGTCAGGCATACTGCACCCGACTTTGTTTACAGCAGTGAATTTAATGTAGGGGGTTTGGTAAAAAAGGCAGGAAATAATATTATTCTGGAAATTGGTAAAATATTAGGGGAACAATTGATTATAAAAGAAACGCAACGTAAAAGGGAAATCGATGTTCATATGCCGTTTGCAAGGAGTATTGAAAACGAAATTGTATTGAATATTCCGGATGGATTTACTGTGGAAGGAGTAAATGAACTAAACCGTGATATTAATAATGAAACCGGAATCTTCAAGGTGGCAGCTTCGGTAAGCGGGAAGACAGTAATCATAAAGGTAAAAAAGCATTACTTGCATAATTATGAGCCTAAAGAGAACTGGGAAAAAATGCTTGCATTTCTTAATGCTTCCAATGATTGGCTTGGTACCAAGTTGCTATTGAAAAAACTTTAATAAGGTTTCACCTAAATGGACTGAAAGCTTGATTAAGCGCACAGCAAATAAAACGAATCCGGGGCAACTCTGTTGGATTTTGGCTATCGCATTTATTTAGCGTGTTTCGAGGTGATTTTTACAAAGTAGCATAACCTGGAATAATAATTTAGCTATGGAGACCTTTCCTTTCAGAGGGTCATCAAGGGGAAGCGTATTATAATAAAAACGTGCCTTTATAAGTAGGGTCAAAGGCTTTTCTTAAGAACTGTTGATTTGGAATGGATACGAATTTTACACTTGTTTGTGTTCCTCCGAAGTTCCGGAGCACAGGTCTTATTGCAGATCAAGGGCATTTCTTTCAAGCAGCTATTGTTTTTCTGTTTACTATAATCTATATTTATAGATAAAATATTTAAACATGAAAAATCTGCTCTTTTTTACGTTTTTCCTTTCTCTGTTGGCGTGCAACAATGCTAATCAGGAAAAAGAAATACCCAATGTGTTGCCTTCTAAAGGGAATCAATTTGCCTACCCTGTAAAGTATGCTCAATTTGAAATGGGCGATGCTGCCTTGTCGCAAAGAGTATCGCAATTATGGAAGGATTATGATAATAATGATCTGGATGCGCATCGCGATTATTTTGCAGATTCCATGACTATGGAATTTCCCGGATATAGCAGCAGCGGACCTATTGATTCTATGCTTGCCGGAGCAAAAGCCGACCGGGCTTCAGTAGATAAAGTAGAGAGCGAGATCCTTGCCATTATGAGTGTGAAAAGTACCGATAGCGAATCTATGGATATGGTTTTGATTTGGGGTTCTGAGAAAAGAATCGGCATGGATGGTAAAATCGATTCATCAAAAATGCATGAAGTATGGGGTTTTAATAAAGAGGGGAAAGTGGATTATATGGCCCAATACAGGCAATAAATAGTAGGGTTTTAAAAAAGGGTCTGTTACAAATCAGTAGCAGGCCCTTTTTTAACGACCCCCGCGCCATGGTTCGTGTCTCACGAACCAGCAGCGGCCCTCACACTCGTTTCATGTTTTTCTTTTCACTTTTCCAATTCCTATTCCTCTCCCGCTCCTTAATTACAAAGGTCTGATCCAGATGTTCCTGAAGCTTACAAGGTCGCCATGATCCTGTAGCACCAAAGGGAGTTTTTCCGCATGTTTCTCATATTTGGCAATACCAATATATTCGGTTTTACCCCAAATTTCTACATGATGCTGCACCAGCACCCCATTGTGAAACACAGTGATTTTTGCCGGAGATTTTACGCGGCCATCCACATAAAACAGGGGTGCTGTAAAAAGGATATCGTAGGATTGCCAGGCTCCCGGTTCCCGCGATACATTTACCAGCGGCATATGTTGTTTATAAATGCTGCCTGCCTGTCCATTGCTGTAAGTGGTATTGCCGTAATTGTCCAAAATCTGTAATTCGTACAATCCCATCAGAAAAATACCACTGTTACCACGGCCCTGTCCCTCGCCTTTAACCACAACGGGGGTGCGCCATTCAATATGCATTTGACAATCTCCGAAACTTTCGCGGGTTTGGATATTCCCGGAACCGGGTTTAACCGTCATTGCTTTTTCTGCAAGGGTCCAGGATGCCGGTTTTCCATCAGTTCCCGCCCAATGTATCATTTCCTTGCCATCAAAAAGTACGATGGCATCCGAAGGTGCGTCGCTATTGGTGTTTCCGGGAAAAACAATCGGGGGTACCGGATTCCAGACCTCGGTAAGTTTTGGGTCTCCCTTTTGACTCCATCCGAACAGGACAGACAAAGGAATGGAGCATAGCAGGCAGGTTATTTTTTTCATATGTATATTTTTTAGTGCGTCCCGCATGTGCGGGACTGGTTTTTATTTGTCATATGGTTCCGATAGCTATCGGAACCCAAATGATCATGGATGCTTGGGTGTGCGACAGGTCCGAACCTTCGGACGTGGGGATTTCATGGGACTAAAATAAAGAAATAGGGGGATGTACCAAGCCTCCGGATTATTTTTCTTCTACCTGCACACAGAAGGGGATAGAGGGAGCAAGGGCTTTCTTTTAAATTGTAAAAATTCATTTTGTTGAATGACTGAAAAATTATGA
>JBGSNV010000094.1:0-3791 GCA_041739485.1 Chitinophagaceae bacterium | reverse complement strand
AGGGCAATTTGGCATCGGCCACCACGACTTGGCAACGCACTTTAGCGAGTATCTTTTCGGGCTTGTCGCGCAGGTTGGTGGCAATCAGTAAAATATCGGTTTCAATCGGTTCCAGGGTTTGCAGATCCAATGCCTTGTCGAGGATCAGGAGTTTTTTGCCTCCGATTGCCCATTGATAAAAGTGCCCGCTTGCTGCCGAAACCATACCTCCGGAATCTGCCTGACATTGGGTGCGGTACGGGGTCAGGTGCAGTTTGCGCAGCATACCCGGTTGCTGACAGGCCGAATCGCCCCAAAACCAGTATTTGTTATTTGCCATAATATCGATGGCAGAGTTGCCGGGAACATGGTAAACGATGAGTTCGGACCGGTTCCGGTTTTCGGTATTTTTTTGGAAACGTTGCCCGAGAAACAGCAGGCCCACAGCTAGTGCAGCGATAAAAAAAGCCGGCCGTCTGTGAAATAACCAAACACCAATCAACAGGATCAATCCCATCAGCAAAAAAGCATCTTCGAGGGGCAGGTAAATGTCTTCCACCCTTGACATAGGTAGCTGATGGATCCAATGAATAAATTGGTTCATCCCACCAATCAGCCAACTGCAAAACACGCCCAGCACTTTTGCCACCGGCGCCCACCACCAAAACATAAAACCAAGCAGCAACAGCAGGTACAGGATGATGGTGGAAAGCGGGACTGCTACCATATTAGCAAGTAAAAAGTAAACCGGGAACTGTTGAAAATAGTAGAGCACAATGGGTAGCGTAAGTATTTGAGCGGCAAGCGTAACGGCCATGATCTGCCATATTTTGTGCATCCACAACCGGGGCCAGCTAAACCATTGGCAGATAGCGGGGTAGAAAACCAGGATGCTTAAGACGGCGGCATAACTTAGTTGGAAACCTACATCCCAAAGCAGGTTGGGATTAAACAGCAGCAGCAGAAAAGCAGAAGCGGACAGCGAGTTGTAGCCATTTCCCTTCCGCTGAATGATATCGCCAAGCAGGATAAGGCTGAACATAAGTGCTGCCCGCAATACCGATGGACTGCCGCCGGTAAGTAAGGCAAATATCCACAGCAACACAATCACCAAAGCACCCCTTATTTTTTTTCCCTGCTTCAATTTTGTGAGCGGGAGGAGCAGTAAGAGCAGCCCCCCCTGTATCAAGCCAAGATGCAGCCCGCTGATGGCAATGATATGGGCAACCCCGGTACCGGCATATTCCAGCGACAGTTCCTTGTCCATATCATCGCGGTAACCGGTAAGTAAGGCGGCAGCAAGTCCGCGGGTTTTTGGGTCCGGGATGTATTTTGTCAGGGTATGCAGCAAGCCTTTGCGGGCATTCTGCATTATTTTTTGCAACCCTTCGGCACCTCCGCTATCGGAGGGTACATACTCTTTACCGGTCAGGTACACCTGATAGTAAATATCTTTTCTTGCAGAAAACCGGGCATAATCGAACCCGGCGGGATTACCGGTATTTTTTATGGGCTGCAGACTCTTGGTAAAAGCGATCTGCGCACCAATCGGCGGGGGAGGGTTCAGGCTGTCTTTGGCAAAATAGAGGAGGATTTTTCCCTGCAGCGGTTTCCATTTTTGGGTGGTGGTATCGAAAAGGGCAATCCGGGCTTCGCTTTTCCAGGATCTTGGTTTGGGGACCGGATCTTCGAGCAGCGTAGCAGTTATTAAGTGGCCTTCCTGATACTGTTTGCCAATAAAACCGGGTTGCAGGCTGCTGTCTTTTTGCAACAACAACAGGCCCCCAAGGGTAAACAACCATCCCGATACAGCAAGGCCAAAAAGGATCGGCCGGCGAAAGGAAAGGAGAGAACTGAGCAGAAAAAACAGCGTACTGATTGCTAAAGCATTATTCCAGAAAGAGATTCCTGCACCCAAATACTGACCGGCAAGGATTCCTGCAAGCAGCGGCAACAGCAGCCGGGTAAAGGGCGCTATCCTCCAGAATGTGATCAAAGGCAGCCGGGTAGTTGGCATGGCATAGGTATTTGGATGGAAATTTTTTCTTTGTAAAAAATTTCCGCGTTGCTTTACCCGCTAAAATTGTTTTACTTAGAACTTTAAATTAACAGGCTTAGCTGATATTTAAAAGTTTAAAGCGTCAACACTATGAAAAATTTCCTTTTTATCGGGCTTTTGCTGCTATTGAGCGCCTGCAGCCAAACCACCACGCTATATTTAGTACGTCATGCTGAAAAGCAGGCGCCTTCCAACGCCAATGGAATGATGGCGGGAGATGTGGACTTGACAGATGCGGGGCAGGCAAGGGCGCTTGTTTTGGTGGATAGTCTTTCCGGTAAAAGGGTCGCAGCGGTTTATGCTACTCCTTATAAGAGAACCCAACAAACCGTTCAGCCGGTTGCCGATGCTAAGATGCTGCCGGTACGCATTTACCCTGCCAATCAGCTTGCCTCCAATGCGCTTGTGGACAGCCTTTCTTTGACAAAAGGAAAAACCTATTTGGTAGCAGGGCATAGTAATACCGTACCCGATATGATCCGGCATCTTGGATTGTCTCTTTCTTTTAGCGGTAATATTCCCGAAAACGACTTCGATAATCTTTTTATCATCACAATCAATAAAAATGGAAAACGGCTTGAGCAGAAGACCTATGGGGCATTGTCGCCGGGGATGTAAGGGCATTTTTCCCCTCACCCCCTTCCCCTCTCCCTATCGGGCAGAGGGGTGCCCCTCCGCAAAAGGCTGATTAATATCTGTGAGGTCAAAGATGAAAGGTGATTGCGATAACTATCGGGAGTGAAATGTGAAATGTGAAACGTGAAATAGCCCCTGCCTCGAAAACGAAGGAAGCCTATCGCTGCAACTTCTTGTTTTTGCTGACTTTTTGGTTTACAACTCAATCATGATTATGATAGTCACGATTGTTAATTGGATCTAAAGCAAAAGGTGAAACAGATTATTTGTTGATCTTAGTTAAGATATGTACTACGGTGAAGACTTTACGATACCCGGCCACAGACCGGTTTATCTATCAGACACAGGTGACCTGCCTGCGGCAGAACACCTGCGCCCGTTGTGCCAGGTGAATAAATCAAACAACATAGTATAGGTTGGGTTGCGGGTAATTACCTCTCAAAAGAAGGCTGCTTCCCTCCAAAAGGGACCCCTAAAAAAATCAAAAACCAGGACGAAATATTTACTCAGGTAAAAGCGAGACTTCATCTCTTATCATCCTGAATAAAAATGAATCATTCTTTGCCTCCCAAAAAGCGGATCAAGTCAAATCTACTCCCCTTTTTAGGAGATACTCTAAAAGGATTTCCTTATTTAATCGTGTTGAAATGGAGCGCCTTTTATAATATGCTTCATTTTCGAATGAAAGGATTAATCCCTTTTGATAAAAATCCCATCTGCCTTCATCACTAATAGCATATACAATTCTTTGTTCACCCAAATTGTAATACTGAAATTTAGCATAATCACTATAGGCAGGACAACCGTTTGAAAAGGAAACATAAATATATTCAAGATTATTCTTTTCGCAGAAGCCTTCAACAAAGCCAGAGCAACCATCCTGAAAACTGTTTACAATAGCGATACAGTTGCTTATCTGGTTATTTGGCTCCCAAATAATGGCAGTCAGTGGGTCAAAATGTTTGCTCATAATCTTTTCCGGGATATCCTTACTAAATTTATCAGGAGTCAGTAATGCAACATGGCTTCTCCGTAGATGCGTTTTTAGGAAATGGTAGAATAGCCTAAATTTAATATTCTCATCCTTTGAAAATATGACACTTATTGATACTCGCTT
>JBGSNV010000055.1:0-9822 GCA_041739485.1 Chitinophagaceae bacterium | reverse complement strand
ATGTAATGGGTGGCTGTTTATTGGTTACAGGTTCTCCGGCATTGAAGTGAACGTCCCAAGCACGTTCCGATGGTTCGAAACTGTGAGCCGCCTGGGCTGAAATGCTTTGGCCTACTCGGCTTTTCAATTTTCAGGATTAGTTCATATCTTCCACTTTTTATTTAATAACCGGCATCGGTCCGAATCTTCGGACCGAACCTTCGAAAATTAATGAATTCCGGTACAGCAGAAAACCGTCAACCTTGCAGGCAAATAAATCTAACAACTTTTCTAACAGTAAAAAATCAAATAAATGAAATCCTCACGTCCGAAATTTTGGATCTATCCCGGATAAGCCGGGATTAAAACCCCGGATAAGCCGGGATTAAAACATGACAAATAAGAACCAGTCTCTACGCCGTAGAGAAGCACTAAAAAATGAACACATGAAATGCCCACGAACTGCCGCACACCCGAGCACAAATGATCATAGGGCATCCGAAATTTCGGATCCATGTGACAATTAAAAAACAACAAAAATGAACATATGAAATCTCCACGAGCCGCAGCTCACCCAGCCAAAATGATCATTAGGGGATTCTATATGACAAATAAAAAAAGCAGGCTTCAGCCTGCACACTAAAAATGAACACATGAAATTAATAGAAAGTATTAAACTCAAGTTAAGAGCAAATAAATATAAAAACAAAGACGACAAAGGAGGCATCGCTTACATCAACTCTGCAATCAAAGAAGGACAGACCGTCCTTGACATTGGAGCACATAAAGCAGGTTACTTATACTTTATGTTAAAACAAGTGGGTGACAAAGGCAAAGTATTTGCTTTTGAACCACAATCGAACCTTTATCAGTATATCAAAAAAATGAAAGGGCTATTCAGGTGGGACAATGTTACCATTGAGCACCTGGCTTTATCCGATTCTGCAGGTACGGTGACACTATATATCCCGACAAATAAAGTAAGTAAAGCATCTTCACCTGGGGCGACTATTGTAGAATATAAAGACCCTTCAAACTTTGGTGCAACCGAAAATGTATCAACGGAAACATTAGACTCTTACTGTAACCGACACAACATTAAACCTGAGTTTTTAAAAATTGATGTTGAAGGAAATGAGTTGAGGGTTTTTCAAGGTGGCGCTGACACATTAAAAAATTACAAGCCGAAAATTATTGTTGAAATTGAAGCACGCCATGTTGGACAAGAAAAAGTATTGGAAACATTTAAATTCTTGGAATCATTAGGTTATAACGGATATTTACTTCATGGCTTAAATCGTATTCCTTTAGCAAACTTTAGTTTTGACAAATATCAAAACACAAACAACATGAAAAATTATTGTAATAATTTTATATTTGAGTAGGCCATAACTGCCTACCGCGTAGGAGGCGGTTTGGCAATATGGCGGGGCGACAAATATATTCTCAGCTTTTTGCTCAATGTCATCAGCAGTCCGGGCTTAACTCTGTCACAAGAAACAAAAGAATTTATAGGACTGTATCGCAATTGTATAAATAATGGTCTCTATGTTGTAGAGACCGTTTACCCCCTGCAGCGTGAGTGAACAAACCACCCCAATGGGCATGAGGAACTTTATAAATAAAGTCTCCATGCCCTTTTTCTTTTGTAAACTGTTAATATATGCATTACTTTTAGTTTGATTTTATATCCCTTTTTTAAATCAAAAAAATTTTCCATAATGAGCAAAATAAGTTTGTCCCTATCATTCCTGTTCATTTTTGCGGTAGCTTTTAAAAATCCCAAACTTCCTTCTACCATCTTTGGTAATAAAAGTTGGCCAAAAGGATGGGCTAAGCTTCCTTCCGGTTCATGGATACAGAAAACCGAGGTGACCAATGGAGACTTTTTACAGTTTTTAGAAGAGTTGAAAGATTCCGGAAAAACAGAATCATACCATGCATTCTATCCCGATACCCTTGGATGGGCAAAGGGGCAACCCGGAAGTAAGCCGTATGTTTCTTATTATTTCACATATCCTGGTTTTTCAAATTATCCGCTGGTTAATATAACCTACGATGCTGCCCTTGCTTATTGTAATTGGTTGAATCTCAAATATGAGCAACTAGACAAGAAACCATTTGGGAATGTAGCATTCAGGCTTCCAACGCATAAGGAATGGATGGAGGCTGCTTCTTCAGGTAAGAAGGATGGTCGCACATATCCATGGAATGGGTTGTATCTGAAAAATAACAGAGGGCAAAGACTTTGTAATTACAGGCATGAATCCGATTCCGCTTTTGCACAGAATGCCGGGGAGAAAAATGCTAAACTACAAGAACTTAAAGGATTTACCACTATTTCATCCCCTGTAAATAGCTTTTTCCCAAATGACCTTGGACTGTATAATGTATCTGGAAATGTGGCAGAAATGGTTTCGGAATTTGGGATTGCTGCAGGGGGAAGTTACCTTGATTATGGATATCAGGTAAGAATCCAAAGTACTAAAACTTATACTATTTCCGCTCCGGATATTGGCTTCAGGGTTTTAATGTATGAAAAACCATGATTATCTTTTGTCCCATGCTTTGGTTCGTGGCTCACAAACCAAACTCAAACTTCCATATCTTTCTTATTTTAAATTTAAAGTATGGAAACATTACAAACACCACGAAAATCATTTACCGGCTTGGGCGAAATATATTTCTGAACAGCCACCACGCATCAATGGTTGCCTTTACTTGAACCGGATGAAAACAAAACATAGATTCATTAATCTTTCACCAGGTAGCTTTTCATTTTGGCGACAAAGTAATGCTTGGACTTAACGGATATCAAATGCAGAGATAAGCAGCAGCCACCATAGGTATTGCTGCATGTGGTTTGACGCTGTAATCTTCCGCAGTAGTTCGCTATCAGCATCGGTTCCGGGCGACCAAATCACAGGCCTCCGGCAACTTAACAATCTTTATCAATCCCCGGTGAACATCCTCACATTCGAAAATAATCACTAAATTTGGTTATACAGTTTTAGTAACATGACAAGACAACTTATTATCGAACGTATATCGAAAGCTATTAGTCTGCTTCCTGAAGACAAAGCCAAAGAAATTTCAGACTTTGCAGATTATGTTTTTAAACGTTATGAAGAACAAGAACTGACAAGCGGAATACAAAAATTGTCTTCTGAAAGTCAGGCATTTGACTTTTTAAATAATGAAGAAGAAATCTATTCAATTTCCGACCTAAAAGAAGTTTACAATGGCTAAAGGAGACATTGTACTCATAACTTTTCCATTCACAAACTTGACTGGCAGCAAATTAAGACCAGCAGTTATTCTTGCTGACACAACACATGACTTGACCGTATGTTTTATAACTACACAGTTACAATGGCAAGAGTCCACTGATGTGGTAATTACGCCAAATTTATCTAATGGCCTAAAAAAGCAATCTTTAGTAAGAACAAGTAAAATCGCCACATTAGACAAAACATTAGTAAAAGGTCTCTTGGGTCAACTAACAGCAAATGAACTGTCTGATTTAAATGACAAACTCAAAAGATTATTTCAACTAACGTGAAAAATGGCATCTGCATAAAGCAGGAGCCCTGCTGGCAATCAGGACTGGGAAACAAACTTAAACAAGGTACAAATCATAACTTTTGTTCAGGCTGACCATTCTTACTTCTTCTAAAGGTAAATACCTAAACATCAATATTTTAAGTCAGCAACAGCAATAGGAAAAAGGAGTGCAAATCCCCCAACAACACCAATCCCTGCCCGTTCCTCCATTTTCCTGAATACCTACCGTTTCCTTTTCCTGGTCTCCCGATAGGCTTCTATGGCCTGCAGCGAAGTGTACCAACTCTTACCTTCCTTATACGAATCAATTTTTCCCTTGCGCGCCAAAAGGCTGATGTATTCTTCCCCATAGGGCAGGTCTTCTTCTTCTACCAAATCCGTAATCGGTTTAAAGTCATCGAGGTTCCCTTCAAAAGTACCAAGATAAATATCAAGCGTTCGTTCGGCGGCCTGCAGCATGAGTAACCCGAGCGCCTGATACTTCCCCTGATTGGCCTCATTCAATGCCCGGTAATATTTTTGCCGGTCCTGTTTTAAAATAATGGCAGGCGGATACCCTTTCGACATCAGGTAGAGATTATGCAAAAGCCTAGCAGTTCTGCCATTTCCATCGGCAAAAGGGTGAATCCATACAAACCGGTGGTGAAATGCTGCTGCCAACAGGATGGGAGGCAGATTATCCGGGTTTTCATACACCCATGACATAAGTTCCTCCATCAAATCAGGAACTTTTGCGTAATTCGGCGGGATAAAATTAGCTCCCACAATCCTTACCCCGATATTTCGGTAACGACCGGCAAAGTCCTTCTCAATGCGTTGCAGTACAAGCGCATGCAGGTCAAGAATCATTTTTTCGGAAATGACTACATCGGGTTGAGCCAGTTTTACCACTTCATCAATAGCTTCATAATGGTTGACTGCTTCGAGGTGTTCGCGGAGCGTTTTGCCCTTGATGGTGATACCATCCTCGATAACGACAAGCGTTTCTATCAGCGAAAGTGTATTCCCTTCAATGGCATTGGAATGATAGGTCCATTCAATGGCTAAAGTATCGCGGAGTTTTTTTACGGCACTGGCAGGCAATGGACGGAGAGCCGCGAGTTGCTTTTGTTTCAATTCGAGTCTCTCTACCGGTATTTCAAGATAGGCAATGGAGGATATGGTTTCTTTCCAATTCACCCCACAAAGATATTTAAAATCGTTAAAACTAAAAATCAAATTTACCGATATTAAGGATTTTAATCTTTTACCAAACCTTTGCGGTTTAGTTGGGTTTAAAAAGGCAATTTTGCAGGAGTTATGATACGATCCATATTTGTGCTGCTTATATGCGGCGTTTTAGTTTTGGCAGGTTGTACCACCAACAATGTCATTCAGAATACAGCCTTGAAAGATTATTTTGACAAGGAGGGGGTAACCGGCACTTTTGGCATTTTCGACAATGCACAGGGGCAGTTTACCGTACACAACCTTACACGTTTCCGGGACAGTGCCTACCTGCCTGCATCTACCTTTAAGGTATTCAACTCGCTTGCTGCATTGGGCACCGGGGTCGTATTCAGCGATACCGTGGTGGTTCCCTGGGATGGGGTGATCCGTACCGGTCCCAATGGCCTACCAATGGATGCCTGGAACAAAAGCATGAACATGCAGGAAGCCTTTAAAGTGAGCAATGTGGGCTTTTATCAGGAAATGGCGCGCCGCATTGGAAAAGATACCATGCAGCAATTGATTGATAGTGTAGGGTATGGCCGCCGCTACGATACGTTCCGGATCAAAGACAATATTGATCTTTTCTGGCTCGATAACTCGTTGAAAGTGACTGCGGATGAGCAACTCGGACTGGTAAAAAGACTCTATTTCAAGCAACTGCCTTTTCAGAACCGCGAACAGGAAATTGTGCGCAATATGATGGTGCAGGAGCGGACGGACAAATACATCCTGGCCTATAAAACAGGGTGGGGCGTTACCGAAAGCGGCACGCAACTTGGTTGGATTATTGGCTGGATCGAGGAAAACAAACATGTGTATCCATTTGCCATGAATGTGGAATCTACAGATAAAAATATCGATATGTCAGCTGTGCGGATGAAGATCTTTCAGGGCATTTTAACCGAATTGGGTTTTTTCAAAGGCAATAAATAACGACCTTCCTGCTCATGCAATTTCAGTATCCGGAATATGGATGGTTTTTCTTGTTGATTCCCCTGCTTGCAGGGCTTTGGGCAATCTGGGAATACCGAAAAAAGCAAATCATCGGGAAGTTGGTCCGACCGGCTTCGCTGATCCCTAATTTATTGCGGAACTATCACCCTGTGTTAGAGAAGCGGCGGGTGCTTCTTTTTACCACCGTTATGGTGCTGCTTGTACTCGCCTTGATGAATCCGCAACGCGAACAGGAAAGGATGAATGTAGGGAGCGATGGATTGCAACTGATGATTGCACTGGATGTAAGCAACAGCATGCTCGCCAACGATATTGCCCCGAACCGACTCGAAAAAGCAAGATCCTTTGCCATTAAACTGGTAGAGAAGTTGCCGGGTAGCCGGGTGGGACTGATCGCTTTTGCCGGAGAAGCCTGGCTGCAAATGCCGGCCACTTCCGATTTGGGTGCAGTACGTCAGGGATTGCAAACCATTCAACCGGAAATGATGCCGGTGCAGGGTACCAATATTTATGCAGCGCTCGAAACCGCAGCAGGGGCACTTGCCTCCGATGAGATCAGCCAAAAGACGGTGGTGCTGATTACAGATGGCGAAGAGCTTGAAGGGGATGTTTTGGACGAAGCCTCAACGCTCCGGGATCAGGGGGTCACCGTTTATTCAGTTGGGGTAGGCTCGCCGGGGGGTGCCAATATCATTTTGCCCGAAGAAGACCGGCTGCTGACCGATGAAAACGACAGCGTGGTGGTAACCAAACTGGATACCGAGACCCTCCAAAAACTTTCGAAGACCACCGGTGGAGATTTTCTATTACTCAATAATACCGAACAACAGGTTACGGAAGTGTTTGCCTTTTTGATGTCGCAGGAAAAAATAAAAGGCATTAACAGCCGGCTCATCAATTATTTCAGCTATGCGCCCTATTGCATGCTGGCTGCCCTGATTTTACTAATGGCAGGCTGGTTTGTACCGTTGTTTCAGGATTTGTTTTTTCCACGTAAGCGCATCAAAGCCGCCGGCGTAGTATTGCTTGGTTGTTTGAGTACATGGGGTGTTGCTCAAACTCCTGCTCAGATACGCGATGCCAATAAAGCCTATAAGGAAAATGATATGGACAAGGCAGCGGGGGCGTATGAACAAATTCTTTCCGAAAACCCCAATAACTATTTGGCTAATTTTAACCGTGCCATGATCCGGTTGAAAAAAGGAGAAAACGAAAAAGCCGCTGAAATTTTTGGAAAGCTGGCACAAACGCCTGAATCGGCAGAAAAAACGGCCGCAGCCTGGAACAACGCCGGGTTGGCAGGTGCCAATGCCGGTAAAATAGAAGAGGCCGTTCAGAACTTGAAACAGGCACAACGCTTGTTTCCGCAGGACCCGGAAATTTTGCAGAACCTGCAAAAGGCTTTGATGGAAAAAGCCAAAAAAGATCCGGCTCCCGACGAAAATCCTCCTCCACCCAAAAACAAACCGATGGACGAGGAAACAGCCAAACAGAAATTACAAAGCGTGATGGAAGAAGAAAAAAGGACAAGGCAAAAAATGAAACCGGAGGCTAAGTCTGTTGGTTCCGGTAAATACTGGTAAATTAGACAGCGGAGCGATTGCTTTTTTCTCCGCTTTTCATCCATTTGCCCGGCGGATTGTTACTTTGCCGGATATCATACAAAAAAACAGGGACATGCAGTTGTATTGCGAATCGCTTACAGGATATAAAAGATTGAAAACCCGCGAAGTAAGTATCGGGGGTTTGTTGTTGGGCAATGGTCACCCCATTCGGGTACAAACCATGACCACCACCGATACCATGGATACAATTGCCACGGTGGAGCAAACGATCCGCTGCATTGAAGCGGGTTCCGAGCTCGTCCGCATTACGGCTCCAAGCAAAAAAGAAGCCGAAAATCTCCGCAATATCAAGGACGAACTGCGCAAAAGAGGCTATGATGTACCGCTTGTAGCCGATATTCATTTTACCCCGAATGCCGCAGAAATAGCGGCACGAATTGTAGAAAAAGTGCGGGTGAATCCGGGGAACTATGTCGATAAAAAGAAATTTGAACAAATTGATTATACCGATGCGGAATACCTCGAAGAGATCGATCGCATTAGGGAGCGCTTTACCCCGCTTGTAAAGATTTGCCGCGAACATGGTACTGCTATGCGGATTGGAACCAATCACGGCAGCCTGAGCGATCGCATCATGAGCCGTTATGGTGATACCCCGGTAGGCATGGTAGAAAGCGCGATGGAATTTCTGCGCATTGCCCGGGACGAAAGTTATCATCAGATCATACTAAGCATGAAGGCAAGCAATCCACAGGTGATGGTGCAGGCTTACCGCTTGCTGATCCAAAGCATGTTTGATGAATTTGGCGATTGCTATCCGCTGCACCTTGGGGTTACCGAAGCCGGCGACGGAGAAGATGGCCGTATCAAAAGCGCGGTAGGAATTGGTACCTTACTCGAAGATGGAATCGGGGATACCATCCGGGTGAGTCTTACCGAAGATCCGGAACTAGAGATCCCGGTTTGTCGCGACCTCGTAAAGCGCTATCAATCTCCGGCTATGGCCGAAAATAAAATGGCCGATGTCCCTGAGCCGGATGTCCTTAAATACAACCCTTTTTCTTATCAGCGCCGCGAAAGTTTTGCGGTAGGCAATATCGGAGAAAAACAAGTGCCTGTTGTAATTACTGATTTGAGCAAGCTCCCTGAAATTACGCCGGAAAGCCTGAAACCCATTGGATACAGCTACGATGCAGTTACCGATAAATGGGCTATCGGAGATATGGCCGCTGATTATATTTTTACAGGTGTTGCTGAACTTTCCTTTGCTTTACCGGGCACGCTGAAAGTAATTACCACCCCCAATCATTGGACCCTGGCAAGCGATCCCGAAAAATATGTACCCATTTTTGATGCGGCGGGTTTTGTGTCTGCCAATCAGAAAAGCCCATTCCTGAATTTCGTGATGTTCGATTGTTTCAGCGACGATACAACGCTGAATGATTTCACCCATTTGGATGCCCTGGCCAACGACCCAACGGTGGTGCTTTGCCTGAGCAGCGAAAGGCGCAATGCCATGCAGGCGGTGCGCCGCATGTTTATGGAACTGCAAAGCAGAAATATCAAAAATCCGGTGGTACTGATAACTGATAGCAACGGACAAACAGCCGACGAGCATTTAATTCATTACGCCACCGAAACCGGAGCGCTTTTATTAGATGGTTTCGGAGATGGCTTGTCGTTGGGTATGAGCAGCGAATCCTATCATAGCGATGCCTCCGTAAATGCAAGCGGTCGGAATTATCTCAGTAATCTGTCGGTTACCGGTTTTATCAATGCCACGGCCTTTGGAATTCTGCAGGCCACAAGAACACGGATCAGCAAAACAGAGTACATCAGTTGCCCGAGTTGCGGTCGTACCCTTTTCGATCTTCAGGAAACCACCAATAAGATCCGCAGCCGGACCCATCATTTGAAAGGCGTAAAAATTGCGATCATGGGTTGTATTGTAAACGGACCCGGCGAAATGGCAGATGCAGACTTTGGCTATGTGGGAAGCGGGGTCGGCAAAATTACCCTGTATAAAGGTAAGGAAATTGTGAAGCGCAATGTAGACAGTCATATTGCGGTGGATGAACTGATTGATTTGCTGAAGGCTAATGAAGCATGGGTGGAACCGGCCGGATAAGCATCCGAAATGTTCCTTCTCTCTTTATCGGGTAGCGTAAATCTTTTTTTTAAAAAGAGAGAAATGCTGTTATGCAATCGGCTCCTATTGGCGCATCTTTGTGTCGTATGTTTTTAAAACCGGGGCAACCATTTTTTTATTTTACTGCCTTCCTGCTTGTATTAGCGGGCTTTGCCTGCACGGGCTGCCGGCAAGATTCCGATCCCGAAATTTCGGGACTATCTACAAAACGCGGTTTTTATTACTGGAAAACCCATTTTGCCCTTAAGTCCTCTGAGCAGGCGGCTTTGAAGGAGCTGCAGGTGGGGCAATTATACGTTCGTTTTTTTGATGTGGACATTCCCGATGGTCAGCAGCAACCCGAGCCCGTTGGCATCATCCGAATCAGTGATTCGTTTCCAAAAGCAGTGAAGGTTACAC